>NZ_JBSFIK010000004.1:0-273449 GCF_053597535.1 Streptomyces sp. NPDC001348
CTTCGGACAGCGTGATCTCCACAGCTGAAGGCCCGGGATGAGACATGACAACAGGGTAGTAACTAACCCTCAGAATTTCTGGCGCATCACACTAGTGCCGCATCAGGCAACGTTCGCCCTGTTCACGACCTCGCGGAGGCGTTCGTCGGCGGCACGCTTGTTCCGCCAGATGATGTAGCGGCGGATCATGCTGCCCTGCTCCTTCTGGCTGGCGTGGTCGGTGCCGCCCAGCGTGAAGTAGCGCAGGGCGGTGAACTGGGCTTCGATGCGGTTCAGCCAGGAGCTGTTGGTCGGCGTGTAGGCGAACTCAACGTTGTTGGCCGCGGCCCAGTCGCCGACCCGGGTGTCCTTCTTCGCGGTCAGGTGCGGGGAGAAGTTGTCGAGCACGATCGCGACGCGGGTCCTGGACGGGTAAAGGCTGCGCAGGTAGCAGCAGAACTCCAGGAATCTCGTCCGGTTCTTCTTCGGCTTGATGTGCCCGTAGAGCTTGTCCTTGCCCAGGTCGTAGGCGGCGAAGAGGTGCCGGACCCCGTGCGGGCGGGTGTAGGTCGCCCGCTGACGCGGCATCGGTTCCCGGTCGGGGTCCTTGTGCTTCCCGCCGCGCTCGGCCCATTGCCGTCCGGGATGGTGCTGGAGGTTGAGCGGGCCGAACTCGTCCAGGCATAAGACGATTTCGGGATCGCCGTCCTCGGGTATGACCTCGCCGTCGGCGATCGCGTAGAGCTGCTCGACGCGGGCCTTCTTGGTCGCGTAGTCGGGGTCGCGGGAGGTCTTCCACGTTTTTATGCGTTAAAAGGACACGCCCTCCTCGCGGAGCAGGACCCGCAGGCCCTCGTGGCTGATGTCGTCGACCACCCCCTCAGCGACCAGGAAGTCGGCCAGCTTCACCAGGCTCCAGGTCGAGAACGGCAGGCCGTGCTCGGCCGGCCTGGACTTGGCGATCTTCTTGATCTCCCGCCGCTCAGGCAGGGTGAACGTCCTCGGCCGGCCGCCCTTGTACTTCGGGTAGAGCGAGGCGAAGCCGTCGGCGTTGAGTTGTGGACTACGTCCCGGACCCGGTCCGGGCTCGTGAAAGTCACCTCGGCGATCTTCGTCACGGGCATGCCCTGCGCGGACAGCAGGACCATCTGGGCCCGCCGCCAGGTCACCACTGAGCCGGTGCCCCGGCGGATGATCCGCAGCAGGCGCTGTCCCTCATCGCTGTCGATCTCGCGGATCCGCACTGGCTCTGCCACCGGCACGTCTTTCGGGAGAGGAGGCGTCCGGGTGCAGAACGGGCGCGGTGCCTGCGGGTGCGGTGTCAGGCCAACGTCTCCCGGAGCCAGGCCCTTTCGGCGTGGCTGGTGGCGCGGGCGATGGTGAGCATGCCGCGCCGGTAGGGGTCGTCGATGGAGTCGGCGCCCAGTAGGCGGTCACCGTCGTGGAAGAAGCTCGCGGGCTGTTCCAGGAAATCAAGTCGCCGACGCAGTACCGCGTGCTGATCAGCGGTGTCGGGCAGGTGAGACAGGAAGGCCAGGACCGTGAAGTATCGGGTGCTGTCACTGATGTCCAGGCCGTTGGCATCCCGCAGTCGGCGCAGCAGCTCGCAGTGGCCGGCATTGGTCAGGCTCAGAGTGAGCCGCTGAGCGGCCGAGGAGCCCGGTTCGGTCCGCCGGTCGAGCAATCCGGCGCTGACCAGCCGGTTGATCGCCGGGTAGAGGCTGCCGTCGCTGACCGGCCGGGCATGGCCAGACAAGTGCTCTATCCGGTGGCGCAGTTGATAGCCGTGCAGCGGTCCCTCGGCCAGGAATCCCAGGATCGCGAGTTCGAGCATGCTGCTACTCTCGCACATCGAAACGAGGTACCTCGAATCGAGGCAGGAGTCAGCATGACATACACCGAGGAATGGGTGATCACACGGGCGCGCAACGCTTACGAGCGTGGCCGAGCATCGTTCGACATACGGCCTGAACGGGCGGCACTGCTGGTGATCGACATGCAAGACGAATTCGTCCGGCCCGGCTGGAGTCCCTACTGGGTGCCCGCAGCCACCCGGATGGCGCCCCGGTTGCACCAACTGGTCGAAGAATGCCGGGCGACCTCCGTCCCGGTGATCTGGACCATCTTCGACGACACCCATCTCGGACTGGACCGTCCGCACGCCTTGCGGTTCCTCCCGCATGCCGACACCGACTGGCGCCGACCGGGCCCTACCGAGGTGTGGGCCCCGATGGGCCGCCGCCCCGACGAGGTCGTCATCCGCAAGCCCTCCTACGGGGCGTTCTACGACACCCCGCTCGATACGATGCTGCGTAACCTCGACCGCGACACGGTCATCGTCACGGGAACGCTCACCAACTACTGCTGCGGCACCACGGCCCGGCAGGCATACGAACGTGGCTACAAGGTCGTCTTCGGCTCCGACGTCACGGCAACCGACGACGAGTCCCGGCAAGAACCTGAACTCGCAGTCCTGCGCAAGGGTTTCGCCCTCGTGCTGAGCGCAGAAGAGATCACCAACCGACTGACCTCAGTCACCCCGGCACGAGAGGACGAACAGCGGGCCAACGTTGCCTGATGCGGCACTGGATTTTTACGACCGCCGGGAAGGGGCCGGCCGTGAAAGCGGGGGGACGAGCGGGATGACCACGCAGTCGGTGAAGGTGAATCCTGGGACAACGAGCGTGCCGGTACCGGCCCCCGGCCAACGCGTCACGGTTCGCCACCGCCCTTGGGTGGTCACCGACGTCGTCCGCTCGACCGCCACCAGCGACGACCCGGCGCGTGCCGCCGAGGCCATCCCCACCCACCTGGTCAAGCTGTCCTCCCGGGAGAGCGACGGCCGGGACGAGGAACTGCGGGTCGTGTGGGAGCTGGAGCAGGCGACGGACGTCCACGACGCCTACGAGCTGCCGTCTCCCGAGAACGGCTTCGACGACCCCGGACGGCTCGACGCCTTCCTGGACGCGGTGCGCTGGGGCGCCATCGCCTCCGCGGACAAGACCGCGCTCCAGGCTCCGTTCCGCTCCGGCGTGGAGATCCAGGACTACCAGCTGGACCCGGTGGTCCGCGCCCCCTCCCTGCCCCTTACGAACCTGCTGATCGCCGACGACGTCGGTCTCGGCAAGACGGTCGAGGCCGGCCTGGTGATGCAGGAGCTGATGCTGCGGCACCGCGCCCGGTCCATGGTGATCGTGTGTCCCGCCGATCCGACGAGACCCAGCGCCTGCAAGTAGCAGGAGAGACAATGGAGTCAGCCCAGCGCACTGCCATGGCCACCATGGGAATCGGCCTCACTTCGCTGTACAAGCTTGTCCACGCTGAGTCCGAAGCCGCCCCCACCATTGAGGCAATCCGCAAAGCGCACATCGAGGTGGACCAAGCCGGCGCCGAGGCGTACGACTGGACCGATCTCGATCTAAAACATGGTTTCCACACGGCTGGGCAAGGCGATCGCTTCACCATCGCACCCGAGGTCCAGAAGGAGCTTCGGGACAGCCTTCTGGAGCTGAACCACGCCCGCTACAAGGAAGAACTGGACAAGGGGCTGCACACGCCGGAGGCCAAGCGGCGGCGGGCCGCAGCTCGTAAGGCCAAGGCACAGGCGCGGGCCGCCACGCGCAGCCCCCAGCAAACGACCGAGGGCTTCGCCGACGACGGTCTGTTCCCCAAGCCCGACGCGTTGTTCTGACCTACGGCAAAGGCGCCCCGATGCCGGTGACACCCTGGCTCGGGGCGCGCTGTTGAGGCGTCAGCCTTGCACGGCGTAGGGCACGAAGTCTGCCCAGGCCTGGGGCGTGAGTGCCAGACGGGTACCTTCGACGTTTTTGGAGTCACGCACATGTACGGTGCCAGGGGTGTTGGCGACCTCGACGCAAGAGTCACCTTCGCTACTGCTGCTGTAGCTGCTCTTGAACCACGCCAGGTCAGAGGCCTCCTCGGCCGAGGTGTTCCGGATCATGTCTCCCCCAGCAGTTGCTCAATGAAGGCGGCCGACTCACGCGGCGTGAGGGCCTGAGCCCGGATGATGCCATACCGCAGTTCGAGGATACGGAGCTGCCTAGGCTCGGTAACCGGTCGGCCGTTGGCTACTGCTGGTGAACGCCCAACCATCGAGCCATCCTCGAACTTCAGCACCTCGATCCCGCCAGCCAGTCCGGCGTGCTCCTCGCGATCCATGGGCATCACCTGAAGCTCGACGTTCCGCAACTGTCCCATTTCCAGGAGGTGCTCAAGCTGGTGAAGCAACAGCTCCCTCCCGCCGAGCGGACGCCGAAGTGTCCACTCCTCCAGGACGAAACTGAGCTCAGGCGCCGGTTCCCGCTCGAACACCGCCTTGCGGCTTACTCTCGCGGCAATGAACCTCTCAACCTCGTCCTCGGTGTATGCAGGGCGCCGCATCAGGAGCAACCCACGTGCATAGGCGGGGGTTTGCAGCAATCCGTGGATGTTCAGCGGGTCATAGAGCTGAAGCTCGACCGCCCTGGCCTCCATCTGCGCCAGGTCCCGAACCTTCTTCGGGTACCGGACTCTCTCCACATCCTCCTTCATCGCCGCGAGTAACCCACCCGCCCCCAACACCTCGTCCGCCCTGTCCAGGAACTCAGGCCGAGGGATCCGCTTGCCGCCCTCAAGCTTGTAGATCATGTCCTCGCCGTAGCCGACGGCCTTCCCGAACTCGCCGGCCCTCATCCCCACAGCCTCACGCCGCAGCCTCAACTGCCGTCCCACCGTGGCGATAACGGCAATGCCCCACTCATCGTCCGGGTCCACCTCCCACCCCGGCCCATCCACCTCACCCTTGAGCTGCCGCACCTCTCCATCGACCGACATCCCGCGCTCCTCCGTCGTACCGCCGTGCCGCAACGTCCTGCCGTAGGACCAGTTCAGACAGCCCGGACAACAGCCGACAAACCTCGAACAGTCACCCTACGTATCAGCACTGTCACTATTCACGGTAAGCACGCACCACCACGCTCAGTCACGTGAACAGCGAAAAGTCCACCCAACTTCTCTCGCCCGCCGACCACTTCAGCGTGCTCCTGTCACCCACACCACGCGTCGCCCGACTTCTCGCCACGGAGTGGATGCGCACCCGCGACCTGCCCCACCGCGTCACCGAGGCCGCCGAACACCTCGTCGCCGAGCTCGCCGCGAACGCCGCCACCCACGGCCGGCTCCCCGGACGTGACTTCCGCCTCGCCCTGCTGGCCCGCCACGCGGCCCTCCGCGTCGAGGTCACGGACACCCGGGGTGACAACCTCCCCTGTCGCCGTCCCCCACCCCCGACGGCGAGTCAGGCCGAGGCCTTCTCCTCGTCGACGCCCTCTCCGACCGCTGGGGCGTGAAGCTCGGACCGGTCCCCCGCAAGACCGTATGGGCGGAACTCGACCTATCGCGCACCTGACCAGCGGAAACGGCACACGCACCGGAGTACGACCGCGTGTGCTCCGGTGCCGTCGGCGGTCTTAACCAAGGACCACGAGAGGGAAAGAACCCGAACCAAGCCCCACCCCTCCCGCCCACGGCGCACGCTCGGCACACGCTCACTCGGGTGGGTGAACATCACCGGCTCGGCTGGATTCCTGACGGGTCGTCTGGCTTACGCTCAGCGCAACACGACACAGCACGACCCCCAGACACACGACGGCCCTCGCCGGGACTGGCATCCCACTGCGAGGGCCTGACCACCTAGGAAGTCGACACCTTCCCGATGGATACCCAGAACACTAGCGTGCGCCCGCGCGTCCGGTCCCGTAACAGCGGGAAAAACCACCCCCACGCGCACCCCAGCGGCGTCATCCACGACAACGCCCGCCACACCACGCGCTTCACCGTGATCGGCAACCACCTCACGCAGCACCCGGACCTGTCGTTGCTCGCGATCGGACTGGCCTGCCACATCCAGTCGCTGCCCACCGGCTCCCCCGTCGACATCAAGTCCCTCACCGCCCGCTTCAAGGAGGGGCCCACCCGGATCGCCGACGCCCTGAACGAGCTGGAGGACCACGGCTACCTGCGCCGTACCCGCGAACGCACGGAGAAGGGCCGCATCGTCACCCGTACGGTCTCCTGCAACCAGCCGGGCCGGCACCGCGACCGCGACGCGTCCGAACAACCCGCACCCAGGCCCCCGGCCCGCCGCGCGGCCACCGCCCCGCAGCAGAAACCCGCACGCCGCCGGGCCCTCCCCGCCGTACCGAAGCCCGCGTACATCTCTCCCGCCCTCCTCCAGACGGCCACCGAAGTCCTCACCGGCTTGCGCCGCATGGACACCCGCCTGCTGCTCTCCGCCACCGACGCCGAACACCTCGCGCCCGGCGTCGTCGCCTGGCTGGAGCGGGACCTCACCCCCACGGCCGTACGCCACGCCCTGACCAGCGACCTGCCACCCGAGCCCCTGCGCCGCCCGGCCGCCCTCCTGGCCCACCGCCTCACCGCCCAGCTCCCACCGCTGCCGCCCTTCCGCGCCCCCGAACCACCCCCGCCCGCCCGTCACCCCGTGCGCAACTGCGACACCTGCGACCGCGGCTACCGCGGCCCCGACCCGCACAACTGCCGGGACTGCCTCGAACCGCGGCAACCACCGCCCACGGCCACCTGACGAGTCGGCCCCGACCCTGCGCCCGCCTGCGATCAGCGCCCGTCCCTTGTCACCTCACCTCACGGGAATCCCCATGGTCAGCTCGCCCCACGAGGCGATGCACCGCATCTTCCAGCAGTACCCGGGCCTCTTCTCCGGAGTGGCCGAGGTACTCGGCATCGACTTCCCCCCGCCGACCTCGTTCACCGTCCTGCCCAACGACCTCACCGAGACCAGCCCCGTCGAACGTCGTGTGGACACCCTCGTGCGGCTGGAGACGGAGGACGACGAACCGCTGCTCCTGGCGGTCGAGTCCCAGGGCGGGAAGGACCCGGACAAGCCCGCCAGCTGGGCTTACTACGCCTCGTACCTGCTCACCAAGTACCGGCTGCAGCCGATGCTGCTGGTCGTCTGCCAGGACCACGCCACTGCGGAATGGGCCGCGCGCGAGGTCAGCTTCGGCCCACGCCAGTGGCCCCTGCTGACCCTGCGGCCGCTGGTCGCGGGACCGCACAACATGCCGGTCATCACCGACCCGGCCGAAGTCCGCAAGGATCTCGCCGTCGCCACGCTGGCCGCGATCACCCACGCCAAGAATCCGGACGCCGGGGCCATACTCAAGTCAATGACGACCGTTCTGCGGGACACCCCGCAGAGCATCGCCAACCCGATCATCGAACTCATCGCACAAGGCCTGGGCAAGCACCCAGCCGCACAACTGTGGAGGAAACTGGTGGCCGTGGACCTCTCCTTCTACAAGTCCCCCCTGTCCGAGGAAATCCGCGACGAAGGCCGAGCCGAAGGCGAGGCGCGTCGCGCCGCCGAGGACGTCCTGGACGTCCTGGACGTGCGCGGCATCGACGTCCCCGAAGCGGTCCGGGAACGCATCACCGGCTGCGGCGACCCCGAGACCCTGCGCCACTGGCACCGGCGCGCCGTCACCGCCCCGGCAGCCGAAGCGATCTTCGACGATGAGTAGCGAATAGGTAGCCGTGGACCTCTCCTTCTACAAGTCACCCCTGTCCGAGGAAATCCGCGACGAAGGCCGAGCCGAAGGCCGAGCCGAAGGCGAGGCGCGTCGCGCCGCCGAGGACGTCCTGGACATCCTGGACGTGCGCGGCATCGACGTCCCCGAAGCCGTCCGGGAACGCATCACCGGCTGCGGCGACCCCGAGACCCTGCGCCACTGGCACCGGCGCGCCGTCACCGCCCCGACAGCCGAAGCGATCTTCGAAGACGAGTAGCGCCGGCGAACCAGGGCCCGAGAAGCCACCGTCCGCTTCCCGGGCCCCGTGACTCTCGCGTCCGCGTCCGCTAGTTCAGCACCCCGGCCCCCGTAGTAGTCGCCAGCGACGTAGGCAGGTTCTTCGCCGACGTCTCCAGCCCCGCCGTGAGCGTCGGCGTCCAGTTCACGGTCGTCTTGATCTTCTTCGAGTTCTCGGCGTTGTACGCGGCCACCAGGTCGGTCACCGTACCGTTCACCAGGTTGCCGCTGCCCGCGACCGAGCCCGTGCCGTCACCGCTCAGCAGCTTGGAGACCTTCTGGCCGGCGGGGATCCTCCAGTAGTTGTCCTCCGCGACGACCTGCGCCTTCGCGCGGGAGTTGATGCTGTACTGGAGTACGTAGCCGTTGACCGTCGCGGTGTCGTAGAGGTTGTTGTAGAGGTGCACCTGGCCGATCCGGGCCAGGGGTGCGCGCTGCACGATGCCCTTCCACACGTTGTGGTGGATGGAGACGTGCAGCTTGCCGGTGCTGTCGGTGTCGCTGCTGCCGATGAGCATCGTCTTGTCGTGGTTGGTGAACTGGTTGCGTTCGACGGTCACCAGGTCCGAGCCCTTGGTGATGTCGAGGGCGCCGTCGTGGATCTGGTATTCGCGGCCGAAGTACTTCGGGTTGGCGCTGTCGAAGTGGGCGGCGTCGGTGAACGTGTTGTGGTCGGCCCAGACGTGGGTGGCCCCGCGCAGGGTGACCGAGTCGTACTCCGAGTTCCAGTTGCCGTCGTCGCCGTCGGTGGGGTCCCACTGCGGGAAGCAGTCCTCGGTGGCGGAGAAGGTGAGGTTGCGGACGATGACGTTGTCCACGCCCTGGATCTGGAGCATGCCGCCGGTGATCCCGGCCTTGGTGCCCGGCACACCGACGATGGTGGTGTTGGCCGGCACCTTGAAGGTGATGTTCCTGGCCTGCTTCGTCTGGGCGGCACCCCTGGCCTTCTCCTGGGTGCCGGAGGGCAGCTTGGAACGGCCGTAGGTGGCGGGGTCGAACGCCTTCAGGTAGGCGGAGAGCGAGTAGCCGGTGCCGGACGCGTAGTCCGCGCAGGTCAGTTTCTTCCCCGAGTCGTCGGTGTTGGCGTCGATGGTCCCGCTGACCTTGATGATCCGGGGCGTGGTGTCGGACGCCGACCCCAGCGCCTTCACCAGCTGCGCGCGGGTGCCGACGGTGAAGATGTGCGCCGAGTCGGCCTTCGCCCCGCCGGTCGTACCGGCCCCGGAGGACGCCCAGCCGTCCTTGGCGGCCAGCGTCTGGTGGTACAGGTCGGTGCCGGTGGCGTTCGCGTTCATCACGAAGAAACCGGCACCGGCAGCGGCGGCCACGGCGGCGGCGGAGACGACGAGGACGCGCCGCGTACGGAGGGACCGGCGGTGCGAGGGGCGCTGCGAAGGGGATGCCACGGAGGATCCTTACGTGCGGGAACGGCTTACGACTCGTCAGTGGCCGTGCGCCACGCGAAAGTTGCCGCCGGTGGGGAAAACTTTCAGGGTGAACCTGTCGCACCTCCCCCAGCCCGGAGCAGAGGCCCACCTCCGCCTCCTCGCCGACGTCTTCGCCGTGGCCGCGCCCGTTCCGCCAGTGCTGGCCGGCGGCTATGCCCTGCAGGCGCACGGCCTGCTGCAGCGCCCGCACGCCAACGTCGACCTGGCCGTCGAGAGCACCGAGCCGATGGAGCGGATCGCCCGCGCGCTCGGCGACGCGCTCACCGCCCGGGGCCGTGAGGTGACGCTCCGGGACGCGGACCCGCTCTCCGCCCACCTGTCCGTCACGGACCCGCAGACGGGCGCGCCCGCCACCGCTCTGGCCCTGCACAAGGAGACCTTCTGGAGCCCGCCCGTCCCGACCCCCTTCGGCCCGGCACTCTCTCTCGACGACGCCGTGGGTACGAAGATCCGGGCCCTCTACGACCGCGGGCTCGCCGTCGACCTGATCGACGCGCGAGCTGCCTCCGCCCACTTCAGCCGGCCCGAACTGGAGGAACTGGCCCGCCGCCACGCCCGGGACGAGTTCGACCTGCCCACCCTGCAAAGCCGCCTGGAGGGCATGGACTACTACGCGGACTCGGCGTTCACGGCGTACGGACTGACGGGAGACGAGGTCACGGAGGTCCGTGCCTGGGCTCTGGCCTGGTCGACGGACATCGCCGAGCGACTGCTGGAGGAGGGGGCGTCCCCGGACGAGCCGGAGGAGTGAGGTGCGCGGCGCACGGTGCGGCCTCCCTCGTCGTCTCGTCCCTGACGACAAGGGAGGCTCGCGGTCGAGGTCAGCTCGCCGAGGCGGAAGGTGACGCCGACGAGGTGGGACGGGGGCCGGGCCCGCCCTGGCCGTCGTGCGTCGTGCTGGGGTCGACGCCCAGGGTCAGATGGGCGCGTACGCCCCGGGCGATGTGCTTGCGGTCGTACTTCAGGTAGAGGAGGCCGCCCTCGTGCCCGTTGTCCGGGTAGATGGTGTCCTCGTCGAGGGTGGTGCGGGTCATGGTGTTGGTGGAGTACGGCTCCACCGACTCGGTCAGCAGCACCGACTTCTCGTCGAAGAAAAGCTGGCCCGTGTGGCAGGTGTGGCCGCCCTCGTAGCCGGCGTCCGTCCACTCGCCGTCCACGTGCACCTTGACGTGGATGTGGACGCAGCGGCCCTGGTACCAGCCGGGGAAGACCGTCCTGAAGGTGACGAGGCCGTGCCGGTCGGTGTGCCAGGTGCCGCGCAGGAAGCGGTCGTTGTCCGTCGGTTCCTGGTGTCCGCCGCCGCCTGAGCCGGGACCGCCGGTGGGGGGCTCGCCGGTCGGGGTGCCGGTCGGGGTGCCGGTCGGGGGCTCGCCCGTGGGGGCCGGGCCGCCACCGCCGCTGCCCATCGCCTCGTAGCCCGAGTAGACGCCCACGGCGTTGCAGTGCCAGATGTCGACGGCCGCGTTCCTGAGCGGCTCGCAGGTCTCGGAGTCGATCACCTTGAGGGTGAGGGCCAGGGGGATGCCCTCCTGGTCCTCGGTGACATTCCGGCGGATCTTGTCGGCGTCTATGTAATACGGCCCCTCGACCAGCTCGGACGTGAGCTTGTAGCACGCGTCGCCCGTGGCCTCGGAGGTCGCCTCGTCCGCAGAGGCGCTCGCCGCCAGGGTGCCGGCGACACCCAGAGCGGCCACCGTCGCACCACCGGCGACCAGGACCTTGCGACGGGTCAGGTCTGCTCGGGCTGAGCCCTGTTCGTTGTCTGCCATGGGCCGGGAAGCTAGGTGAGAAGCCTGTCAGCGACCTGGGAAAACGTCACGGACCCGTCAGTCACACGGCGGAAGGGCTCGAAACCGACGCCGGTTTCGAGCCCTTCTTGCCCGTCTGTGCCTTACTTCGGCTGCGGCTTGCGCACCGTGAGGTGCAGCTCCTTCAGCCGTGCCTCCTCCAGCTCGGTCGGCGCGCCCATCATCAGGTCCTGGGCGTTGCCGTTGAGCGGGAAGGCGATGGTCTCGCGGATGTTGGGCTCGTCGGCCAGCAGCATGACGATGCGGTCGACGCCCGGGGCGATGCCACCGTGCGGCGGGGCGCCGAAGCGGAAGGCGCGCAGCATGCCGGCGAACTTCTCCTCGACGGTCTCCCGGTCGTAGCCCGCGATCTCGAAGGCCTTCAGCATGATCTCCGGCTCGTGGTTCCGGATCGCGCCGGAGGACAGCTCGACACCGTTGCAGACGATGTCGTACTGCCAGCCCAGGATGTCCAGCGGGTCCTGGGTCTCGAGCGCCTCCAGGCCGCCCTGCGGCATGGAGAACGGGTTGTGCGAGAAGTCGATCGCGCCGGTCTCCTCGTCCTTCTCGTACATCGGGAAGTCGACGATCCAGCAGAAGCGGAAGACGTTCTCCTCGAAGTGCCCGGCCCGCTTGGCGGCCTCGACCCGCACCGCGCCCATGATCTTGGAGACCTCGTCGAACTCGCCCGCACCGAAGAAGACGGCGTGACCGGCCGACAGGGACAGCCGCTTGGTCAGCTCGGCGACGTTCTCCTCGGTGAGGAACTTCGCGATCGGGCCGGTCAGCGAGCCGTCCTCGGCGACACGGACCCAGGCCAGGCCCTTCGCGCCCAGCGTCACCGCGAAGTCGCCGAGCTGGTCGAAGAACTTGCGGGGCTGCGCGGAGACGTCCGGCACCGGCAGCGCGCGCACGTGCTTGCCCGCGAAGGCCTTGAACTCCGAGCCCTCGAAGACGTCGGTGATGTCCACCAGCTCGAGCTGCGCCCGCAGGTCCGGCTTGTCCGAGCCGTACTTCAGCATCGCCTCGCGGAACGGGATCCGCGGGAAGGGCGACGTGACGTGGCGGCCGCCCCCGAACTCCTCGAACAGCTCCGTCATCAGCTGCTCGATCGGCCGGAAGACGTCCTCCTGCTCGACGAAGCTCATCTCGACGTCGAGCTGGTAGAACTCGCCCGGCGAGCGGTCCGCGCGGGCGTCCTCGTCACGGAAGCAGGGCGCGATCTGGAAGTAGCGGTCGAAGCCGGAGATCATCAGCAGCTGCTTGAACTGCTGCGGGGCCTGCGGCAGGGCGTAGAACTTGCCCGGGTTCAGGCGGGAGGGCACGACGAAGTCGCGGGCCCCCTCGGGGGAGGTGGCCGACAGGATCGGCGTCGCCATCTCGTTGAAGCCCAGTGCCGTCATCTTGTGCCGGATCGCCGAGATCACCGCCGTGCGCAGCATGATGTTGCGGTGCATGCGCTCGCGGCGCAGGTCCAGGAAGCGGTACTCCAGGCGCCGCTCCTCGTTGACCCCGTCCTCGGTGTTGATGGTGAAGGGCAGCGGCTGGGCGGCACCCAGCAGCTCGACCTCGCCCACCTCGACCTCGATCTCACCGGTCGGCAGGTCGGGGTTCACGTTCTCGGTTCCACGTGAAACAACCTTGCCGTCGACGCGGACCGTCGACTCCTTGGAGACCTTGTCGAGGGCCTCGTAAGCAGGCGTGCCGGGGCGGGCGACCAGCTGCGTGATGCCGTAGTGGTCGCGCAGATCGATGAAGAGGATGCCGCCCAGGTCGCGCCGATTGTGCAGCCAGCCGCTCAGCCGGACGTCGCTGCCGACGTCAGAGGCGCGGAGCTCGCCGCAGGTGTGGGACCTGTACCGATGCATCGTCGTTCATCCAGTCTTCGCGGATCGGGAATCTCCGGGGCCCGGTGCCCGGACCTCCCAAGGGTACCGGCCACCCCGAGATCGGCTCCCCACCATTAAGAGAGGCACACACCGTCGGGCGGGGAGGCGCGCGCCGAGCAGGGGAAGTCAGTCACACGTCCTTCGGGTATTCGACGGCGGTATGGGTGGCAGTCACGGATCGCCTCTTCCTAAAGTGGGGCAATGCGCACTGGCGAGGCCCTGCCCGCCGCAGGGGAGGTCCTCGCCGCCCTCGCGACCGGCATGTGGCACTGGAGCACCGGCAACGGACTGGTCACCGTGGACGCGGAAGCGGCAAGGCTGCTCGGGCTGCCCGCCGAGCGGACCACCCTCACCGAGGCCCAGGCACGCGCCCGGCTCCATCCCGTCGACTGGAACGAGATCACCGGGGTGATCCAGCTCGCGGTCGCCGAGGGCACACTCGCCGAAGTACGCGTCCGGATCATGGACGAGCACGCCCGTGTCGTCCGGATCGTGCGCAGCCGCTCCAAGCCGTCCTTCGACCAGGTGAAGAAGGCCTACGAGGTGATCGGCACCCTCCAGGAGGTCACCGAGCCGAGCCCGGGCACCCCGGCGGGCCGCCGCACGGTCACCGGTGACTGGCGCCGCTCCCGGGAGGCGTTCCTGCTGGACGCGGGCCGGGCGCTGGCCGAGGCGCGGTCCACGGCGGAGGTGCTGCGGGTCGCGGACGGGCTGGCCATGCCGGGTTTCTCACCGGACCGGCTCGCGGTGTTCGGCGTCCAGGGCGACCGGCTGACGATCATCGGGCAGCACGGGAAGCGGCCCGGTGACGACGGGCCCTTCACCCAGATGCCCCTGGAGACCGACTATCCGGCCGCCGAGGTGGTGCGGACCGGCCGTGCCGTCTATCTCTCCTCCCCCGCGGACTACAAGTCCCGCTACCCGGTGGCCTGGCCGCTCGCGCAGCACTTCGGCCGGCAGTCCTGGGCGTTCCTGCCGCTGACCGTGGCCGGCCGCACGATGGGTGCCTGGATGGCGGCCTTCAGTCACCCGGTCGCCTTCACACCGGACGAGCGGTCGGTGCTGACCACCGTGGCCCGCATGCTCGCCCAGGCCCTGTCCCGGGCCGGGGTCGCGGACTCGGAGCGGGAGCTGGCCGAGGGGCTGCAGCGTTCCATGCTGCCGTCGCTGGGCCCGAGGATCCCGGGGATGTGCGTCGCCGCCCGTTACATCCCGACCGGGGGCGGGCTGCAGGTCGGCGGTGACTGGTACGACCTGATCCCCCTGCCCGGCGGCCGGTTCGCCCTGGCGATCGGTGACGTGCAGGGCCATGACGTAAGGGCGGCCGGGCTCATGGGGCAGCTGCGCATCGCCCTGCGCGCGTACGCCGCCGAGGGCCACCGCCCGGACGCGGTCCTCTCGCGCGCCTCGCGCTTTCTGCACGGGGTGGCCGGCGACGGGGCGGACGCGCGGTTCGCGACCTGTCTGTACGCGGAGGCCGACCCGGCGACCGGCGCCCTGGAGATCGCCCGCGCCGGGCATCCGGACCCGGCGATCCGGATGGCGGACGGGACCGTGATGACACGGCCGACGGCGGGCGGGCTGCCGCTCGGCATCGACCCGGACGCCGACTACCCGACCACGCGGTTCACCCTCGAGGCCGGCGAGACCATGATGATCTGCACCGACGGCCTGATCGAGGCCGGCGGGCACGACATGGAGACCGGCTGGCGGCGTATCCGCCGCATCCTCGAGGGGCACCTCCCCGACCCGGACGGCGACGACCTGGAGCCGCTGGCCGACGCCCTGGTGCAGGCGGTGCACGGACCGTCGGGAAGCCGGCGCGAGGACGACATGGCGGTGCTGCTGCTGTCCCGCACCACTGAGGGTGTCCGGCCGGGAACGGCGCTGCGGCCCCGGGTGCGCCGCACCCTGATGTCGGTGGCGCAGGCCGAGCCGGAGCGGATCGCCGAGGCCCGCCGGCACGTACGGGAGCTGCTGCACGACTGGACCTCGGCCGACCAGGTCGACTCCGCGGCCCTGCTGGTCTCCGAGATGGTCACCAACGTCCTGGTGCACACCGACGCCGACGCGCTGCTGCTCGCCGAGGTCACCGGGGAGAAGGGCGAGCGCCGGCTGCGGGTGGAGGTCACCGACGTCGGCGACGACCTCCCGCACCGGCGCCGTCCCGGCGAACTGGCCTCCTCCGGCCGCGGCCTGCTGCTGATCGAGCTGCTCGCGGACGCGTGGGGGGTGGATCCGCGCGGCGAGGGCAAGAGCATCTGGTTCGTGCTCAGCGAGGGAGCGTGACCGCCCGGGCGGGTCGGCGACGCAACCGCACCCGGGCTCTCGCTTGGTCGGCTCAGCCCCGCGGGCCGCTCTCCGTCATGCCGTGCACCGCCGGGATCGTGCCGAGGCGGCCCTTCTGGAAGTCCTCGAAGGCCTGCTGGAGCTCGTCGCGGGTGTTCATCACGAACGGGCCGTAGTGGGCCATCGGCTCACGGATGGGCTGTCCGCCGAGGAGGACGACCTCGAGGTCGGGGGTGTGGGAGTCCTGCTTCTCGTCCGCGCGGACCGTCAGGGAGCCGCCGCTGCCGAAGACCGCCGTCTGGCCCAGGTGGACGGGGCGGCGGTCGGGGCCGACCGAGCCGCGTCCGGCCAGTACGTACGCGAGGCCGTTGAAGTCCTCCCGCCAGGGCAGGGTGATCTCCGCGCCCGGCGCGAGCGTCGCGTGGATCATGGTGATCGGCGTGTGCGTGATGCCGGGGCCGGCGTGGCCGTCCAGTTCACCGGCGATGACCCGCAGGAGCGCGCCGCCGTCGGGGGTGGTCAGCAGTTGGACGTTGCCGCCGCGGATGTCCTGGTAGCGCGGCGGCATCATCTTGTCCTTGGCCGGCAGGTTCACCCACAGCTGGAGCCCGTGGAAGAGACCGCCGGACATGACCAGGTGCTCCGGCGGGGCCTCGATGTGCAGCAGGCCCGAGCCGGCCGTCATCCACTGGGTGTCGCCGTTGGTGATGGTGCCGCCACCGCCGTTGGAGTCCTGGTGGTCGAAGATGCCGTCGATGATGTAGGTGACGGTCTCGAAGCCGCGGTGCGGGTGCCAGGGTGTGCCCTTGGGCTCGCCCGGCGCGTAGTCCACCTCGCCCATCTGGTCCATCATGATGAACGGGTCGAGGTAGCGGTAGTTGATCCCGGCGAACGCCCGGCGCACCGGGAAGCCCTCACCCTCGAAACCGCTGGGCGCGGTCGTGACGGCGAGCACGGGACGTGCCACGGCCTCCGCGGGCGCGGTCACCCGGGGCAGCGTCAGCGGGTTCTCGACGGTCACTGCAGGCATGTCGGTACCTCCTTGTGCGGCCACTTTAGTTGAGCATTGAACTTTCTGCCACCGAGAACAGAGAAGGCCCGGCGGGAATTCCCTCCGGGCCGTCGGGTGCCGTTCGAGTGGCCGCGCAGGTGGCCGCGCAGGCCGGCGAGGAGCTGTCAGCCGTTACACGGCCGTCAGCCGTACATACGGCGCATCGCGAACTCCACCATCTGCTCGACCGCCTTCGCGTCGAAGACCATGCGGTGCTCGCCCTCCATGTCGAGGACGAAGCCGTAGCCGGTCGGCAGCAGGTCGATGACCTCGGAGCCGGTGATGACGAAGTACTTGGACTCCTTGCCCGCGTACCGGCGCAGCTCCTTGAGGGAGGTGAACATCGGGATCACCGGCTGCTGGGTGTTGTGCAGGGCGAGGAAGCCGGGGTTGTCACCGCGCGGGCAGTACACCTTCGAGGTGGCGAAGACCTGCTGGAAGTCCTCGGCGGCCATCTGGCCGGTGGTGAAGGCGCGCACGGCGTCCGCGAGCGAGGGCGGGGACGGCTCCGGGTAGAGCGGCGGCTGCTGGCCGTACCCGCCGAGGCCGCCGGGCTGCTGCGGCGGGGCGTACTGCTGCTGAGCGCCGCCCACGTTCTGGTCGTAGCCGTACATGCGCGTAAGAGTACCGAGACAGCCCGCCGCGCATCAGGGCCGTCAAGGGTTCGAGGGCCGTTTCCGGGCGCGGACACGTAGACCCTTCTCACACTTGACCGGCGGGGCTTGCTTCTTATTACCGGCGGGTAGCATCATCGTAGCCACTTGTTGGTACGTGAACCAGATGCGAGGAGCCAGTGCCTCGCCGAGTCCTATACGGAGCCGTCACCATGGGGCACTACAAGTCCAATCTCCGCGACATCGAGTTCAACCTCTTCGAAGTGCTCGGCCGCGACAAGCTCTACGGCACCGGCCCGTTCGAGGAGATGGACACGGACACCGCCAAGAGCGTTCTGGAGGAGCTGACCCGGCTCGCCGAGAACGAACTGGCCGAGTCCTTCGCGGACGCCGACCGCAACCCGCCGGTCTTCGACCCCGAGACGAACACCGCGCCGGTCCCGGCGTCGTTCAAGAAGAGCTACAAGGCCTTCATGGAGTCCGAGTACTGGCGCCTCGGCCTGCCCGAGGAGATCGGCGGCACGACAGCTCCCCCGTCCCTGATCTGGGCCTACGCGGAACTGATCCTCGGCGCCAACCCGGCCGTGTGGATGTACTCCTCCGGCCCCGCGTTCGCCGGGATCCTCTTCGACGAGGGCAACGAGGTCCAGAAGAAGATCGCCCAGATCGCGGTCGAGCGGACCTGGGGTTCCACGATGGTGCTCACCGAGCCCGACGCGGGATCCGACGTGGGCGCCGGTCGCACCAAGGCGATCCAGCAGGAGGACGGCTCCTGGCACATCGAGGGCGTGAAGCGCTTCATCACCTCCGGTGAGCACGACATGGAGGAGAACATCCTCCACTACGTCCTCGCCCGTCCCGAGGGCGCCGGCCCCGGCACCAAGGGCCTGTCCCTCTTCCTCGTCCCGAAGTACCTCTTCGACTTCGAGACCGGCGAGCTCGGCGAGCGCAACGGCGTCTACGCCACCAACGTCGAGCACAAGATGGGCCTGAAGGCCTCCAACACCTGCGAGATGACCTTCGGCGACCGCCACCCGGCCAAGGGCTGGCTGATCGGCGACAAGCACGACGGCATCCGCCAGATGTTCCGCATCATCGAGTTCGCCCGGATGATGGTCGGCACGAAGGCGATCTCCACGCTGTCCACCGGCTACCTCAACGCGCTGGAGTACGCCAAGGAGCGCGTCCAGGGTCCGGACCTGGCGAACTTCATGGACAAGACCGCGCCCAAGGTCACCATCACCCACCACCCCGACGTGCGCCGCTCCCTGATCACGCAGAAGGCGTACGCCGAGGGCATGCGCGCCCTCGTCCTCTACACCGCCTCGATCCAGGACGCGATAGCCGTCAAGGAGGCCGCCGGCGAGGACACCTCCGCCGAGCACGCCCTCAACGACCTGCTCCTGCCGATCGTCAAGGGCTACGGCTCCGAGAAGGGCTACGAGCAGCTCGCCCAGTCGCTGCAGACCTTCGGCGGCTCCGGCTTCCTGCAGGAGTACCCGATCGAGCAGTACATCCGCGACGCCAAGATCGACACCCTGTACGAGGGCACCACCGCGATCCAGGGCCAGGACTTCTTCTTCCGGAAGATCGTCCGCAACCAGGGCGCCGCGCTGAACTCCCTCGCCGAGGACATCAAGAAGTTCCTGGCGCTCGGCACCGGCGGCGAGGAGCTGGCGGGCGCCCGTGAGCACCTGGCCAAGGCCGCGGTCGAGCTGGAGGCCATCGTCGGCCTGATGCTCACCGACCTCGCGGCCACCGAGCAGGACGTCAAGAACATCTACAAGGTCGGCCTCAACAGCACCCGTCTGCTGCTGGCCTCCGGTGACGTGGTCGTCGGCTACCTGCTGCTCAAGGGCGCCGCGGTCGCCGCCGAGAAGCTGGAGACCGCCTCCGCCAAGGACAAGGCCTTCTACACCGGCAAGATCGCCGCGGCGAAGTTCTTCGCGGCCAACGTCCTGCCGGGCGTCACCCTGGCCCGCAAGGTGGCCGAGGGCGTGGACCTGGACCTGATGGAGCTGGACGAGGCCGCGTTCTGATCCGGCCGTCCCGTCCTTCCTGAACAGTCGCGAGGGCCCGCTCCCGTAGGGGGGAGCGGGCCCTCGTACGTCGTTAAGGTGAAGACTATGAGCGCACCAGCCCGCTTCGACCGCGGCCACACCGACGACCTGATGTCCTTCCTCGCGGCGAGTCCCTCGCCGTACCACGCCGTGGCGAACGTCGCCGAACGGCTGGAGAAGGCCGGCTTCAGGCAGGTCGCGGAGACGGACGCCTGGACGGAGACGTCAGCGGCCGGCGCCGCGGGGACGCACGGCGGCAAGTACGTGCTGCGCGGCGGCGCGATCGTGGCCTGGTACGTCCCCGAGGGCGCGGCCGCCCACACCCCCTTCCGGATCGTCGGCGCGCACACCGACTCCCCCAACCTGCGGGTCAAGCCGCAGCCGGACGTCGGGGCGCACGGCTGGCGCCAGGTCGCCGTCGAGATCTACGGCGGGCCGCTGCTGAACTCCTGGCTCGACCGCGACCTGGGGCTCGCCGGGCGGCTGACGCTGCGCGACGGCTCCACCCGCCTGGTCAACATCGACCGGCCGCTGCTCAGGGTGCCCCAACTGGCCATCCACCTCGACCGGACGGTGTCGTCCGAGGGCCTCAAGCTCGACAAGCAGCGGCACCTGCAGCCGGTGTGGGGCCTCGGCGGCGACGTGCGCGACGGCGACCTGATCGCCTTCCTGGAGGCGGAGTGCGGGCTGCCGGCGGGCGAGGTGGCCGGCTGGGACCTGATGACGCACTCCGTCGAGCCGCCGGCCCACCTCGGCCGGGACCGCGAGCTGGTCGCGGGCCCGCGCATGGACAACCTGCTGTCCGTGCACGCGGGCGTGGCCGCCCTGGCGGCCGTCGCCGGCTCCGGTGAGCCGCTGCCCGCCATCCCGGTGCTGGCCGCCTTCGACCACGAGGAGAACGGCTCCCAGTCGGACACCGGTGCGGACGGGCCGCTGCTCGGCACGGTGCTGGAGCGTTCGGTGTTCGCGCGCGGCGGCGGTTACGAGGACCGGGCGCGCGCCTTCGCCGCCACCGTCTGCCTGTCCTCCGACACCGGCCACGCGGTCCACCCCAACTACGCGGAGCGGCACGACCCGACGCACCACCCGCGCGTCAACGGCGGCCCGATCCTCAAGGTCAACGTCAACAACCGCTACGCGACGGACGGTTCGGGCCGTGCCGTGTGGGCCGCCGCCTGCGAGAAGGCGAACGTCCCCTTCCAGAGCTTCGTCTCCAACAACTCCATGCCCTGCGGCACCACCATCGGCCCGATCACCGCGGCCCGGCACGGCATCCGCACCGTCGACATCGGCGTGGCCATCCTGTCCATGCACAGCGCCCGCGAACTGTGCGGCGCGGACGACCCGTACCTGCTGGCGAACGCGCTGGGGGCGTTCCTGGAGGGCTAGGGGGTGTCGCCCCCTCGCTCACGAGGCGCAGTTGACCTGGTCGGCCGTCTGTTTCGGGACCGAGGGGGGCTTGGCGGTACCGGTGACGGGGATGCCGGCGCCCTGGAAATCGGCGCCGAGTCGCAGCACCATCGCCCGGCTCCCCTGATCGCCGGCCCCGCTCCCGCCCGGCTTCAGCGCATCGGCCGGAAGGCCCATGAGGTCGGCGAGCTCGCGCGCCTGGGCGGCCTGGGCGGGGGCGTACTCCAGGGTCGTCTTCGGCTGGTGCGTGCCGGTGTTGCCGAGCTGACTGGACATGGTCACGCCCTGCTGTGCCCGCAGCCAGGTGAGGGTGGCCTGGGCGGAGCCGACGGGGGCGCCGGCGTTGTAGAGGTTCACCCGGACGTCACCGGGTGCCGACCGCGGGCCCTTGAGCCTGGCGGCCACCTGGTTCCTCTGCCGCTTCTTCGCGTCGGTGAACGAGACATCGTTCCTGATCATGGAGAAGACCTGCCGGGCGGGGCCCTCCTGCACGATGACCGTCTTGTGGACCGGGCCGTCGGCGGGATTGTCCCGGACCGGCAGGGTGAGGAAGCTGATCTTCTTCGGCGGCACCTTCTTCAGCTCCAGGGCCACGTCCTTGAGCGTGGTGATGTGCCCGATGCCCTTGTCCACCGTGAGCGACTTGGTCGCGGTCTCCGCCAGCTCGATCAGCCGGTTCGGCCGGGTGAGCGTGGAGTCGGACTTCATCTTCCGGAACAGGGCCCCGAGGAACTGCTGCTGGACCTTGATGCGGTCCAGATCACCGGAGTTGCCCCAGCTGTAACGGGTTCGGACGAAGGCCAGAGCCTGCTCGCCCTGGATCTTCGCGGGACCCGAGGGCAGGTTCAGATGGGACTTCTTGTCGTGCACGGCGTGCGCCAGGCAGACGTCGACTCCGCCGACGGCTGCCGTCAGGGTCTTCACGGCGTTGAAGTCGGCCATCATGAAGTGGTCGACCTTCAAACCGCCGGCGAGCCGCTCCACGGTGCGTACGGTGCAGCCGGGGTCGCGGCCCAGCTGGCCGAGGCTGGTGTTGAAACGGTCGCTCCTGGTCCCGGGTATGACCTTGGTCGAGCCGTCGGGCTGCTTGGTCGGGCAGTCCGGTATCCCGGTGATCAGGTCCCGGGGGATGCTGAGCGCGGTGGCGTTCGTCCGGTCCTCGGAGACGTGCAGCAGGATGTTGGTGTCCGCGTGCCCGACGCTGTGGGCGTCACCGTAGCCGGAGTCGCCCTTGCCCTGCCGTTTGTCGGTGCCGATCACCAGGATGTTGAACGCCTTGTCCTTGCTGAAGGAGTCGCTGGTGGCGCCGGCGGTGTCCGTGGTGCTGATGTTGCCGTCGAGATGTTCGAGGTAGAGATAGCCGCCGACGGCACCGGCGGTCACGAGGAACACCAGGGTGCCGCTGGTCCACAGCAGCACCCTCTTTCCGGTGGACCTCTTCTTGACTTTGCGCTGGGCACGGGCACGGCCCGGCGCACGGCGAGGGCCGGGAACCCCCCGCTCGCCCGCGACGTCCGGTTCGGACCGCCGCGGGGCGGGCACGGCCGACTGCTCGACGGGCGCGGCGGGGCGTAACTCGTACTCGCCGGTCTCCGGGTTGCGTACCCACTGGTCCGCGGGGTCGGCATCGTCTCGATCCGCAAAGCCTGATGTGTCCACGCCGTCACAGTATCCACACAGATCACCGGAAGTCGCCCATCGTGACACTTGCCACTTCCGTACAACCCTTCGCGGCACAGCGGGAGTTGACAGACGACTTCCGATCACCCGGCCCCGGCTGCTCCTCCGGGCCGGCTGCTCTTGCCAGGACCGGGACCGGTCCGCGGATCACCGGTACCGGTAGCGGATCCGGCCACGGGTGAGGTCGTAGGGGCTGAGTTCCACGAGCACCCGGTCGTACGGAAGGATCTTGATGTAGTTCTTCCGGATCTTCCCGCTGATGTGCGCGAGCACCGTATGCCCGTTCTCGAGCTCCACCTTGAAGGTGGCGTTGCGCAGGCACTCGACTACGGTGCCCTCCACTTCCACGCCGCCTGCTTGCTTTGTCATGCTTCCTCTTCTCTTCGGGGATGTGGCGACTGTCAGCGGCGGACGAGCTCCAGGGTGCCACCCGCCCGCCGGGCGCCGATGCCCTCGAACAGGGCGGTGGCCGCCGCGTTGGACTCGTCCACCTCGGCCCATGCCGAAGTGGTCCCGGAGCGGTGCAGTGCATCCAGCGCGTGGGCCAGCAACGCCCGGGCGATGCCCCGGCGGTGCATGTCGGCCCGGACGGCGATCAGCCCGATCCGCGGCTGCCGGGTCCGCGTCGCCATCCGGATCAGTCCGACGTACTGGCCACCGTGCAGCGCCACCGCGTACTTCGACGGGTCGAGAACGGTGGTCCCCACCAGGCAGGGCAGCACCTCGGCGGGCATCGTGCGCCATCCGACGGTGGCCTCGACCTCGTCGCGGATGACGCGGTCCAGGGCCCGCAGCGGGCCCTCCTCCGCCTGCCCGGCCGGCACGATCGTCACGTCTGACCGGTGCCGTACTGAGCCGAGCCCGGTGGCCTGCGGGTCGGTGGGCACGAGATAGCCCGACTCGCGGCGTGCGGTGGCGAAGCCGGCCCGCTCCCAGGCGGACCTCGAGTCGTGGTCGGCTTCGTCGACGACGGTGTACAGCGGTGTCGGAAGGTCCGTCAGCATCGCGTCGGTGATGCGGTCGAACACCGCGTCGTGCCATGCGTCGACGCTGATGAAGAGCCGCCCGTCGGGACGGTGCGAAGCATTGCCGCGGCCGACCGTCCGGTCGTCCTCCAGGGCGTGCCACTGCGTGTCCGAAACCCGCGTGACCACGACCACGTGGTTGCCCGTGCCCGAAGTGAACTGCACAGGGTTCGAGTTCATAGGTGTTGCCTCTCAGGAGTGCCTTGTCCGAGGCGCTCCCGGCGACACCTACGTCAACCGCCCACCGTGACCGAACAGGGGGAGCACCCACACCACTACAGCCTTCATGGGTCTCACCTCCTCGCGTTCTCTCACGGCCGCCCAGACACTACCAGCGAGGGTCGGGCGGCCCAACCCATTTACTGCCGGGCGCCGCATGCCGGTTGACAACGGGGGTACCCGCAGTTGCGGACCGGAACGGCCGGTCCGGACAGGAGGCGACAGTCATGGGCCTCGGCGGGTGCATCATCCTCATCGCCGTGGGAGCCATCCTCACGTTCGCGACCGACTTCCACATGAACGGCGTGAACGTTCACCTGGTCGGTTTCATTCTGATGATCGTCGGACTGATCGGGGTCGCGACGTTCGCCAGCATCGCGCGGCGCAGGCGGCTCGTGGTTCCGCCCCCGACGACCACGGTCGTCGAGGAGGAGCGGCACCACCATCACCACGGCAGCGGTTACAGCGACGGGTACGGCGTCTGACTCATCGCGTACAGATCACCGCATACAGATCACCGCGTACGTCACGCACGGGACAAGCGGGTGCTCACGGACAAGCGGCGACATGCGACGACATCCTTGAGCATTCCGTTACCGGAACCATCTTGTCGGGTTGTGTGGAATTCGTGAACACTCGGGCTCGCTGAAGGTCTTGAGGGGACGGCGCCCAGCGCCCCTGCCCCCCGGTACCACGACGGGGGGCTCCCGCTGTGCACCTGGCCGCACCGTCCCGACGCGTGCCACGACACGCCGCCCGCCGCGCGCACGCCGCCGCGGAGGCACCGGCCGACAGCCCCCGGCTGGCGGCTCTCATCCCCGCTCACAACGAGCAGGACCGTATCGCCGCCGCGATCGACGGGCTGTGGAAGCAGACACGTCGCCCGGACCTGATCATCGTCGTCGCGGACAAGGGCACCGACGACACCGCCACGATCGCCGCCGCCCTCGGCGCCCAGGTCTTCCACACCCGGGGCAACACCCACAAGAAGGCGGGCGCCCTGAACCAGGCCATCGCCTGGGTACTGCCGCACCTGGACGACCGCGGCCTGCTGCTGGTGCAGGACGCCGACACCGTCCTCAACCCGTGGTTCACCGAGACCGCCGTGGCCACCTTCAACCGCAAGGTCGGCGCCGTGGGCGGCGTCTTCTACGGCGAGGACGGCGGCGGTCTCCTCGGCCTGCTCCAGCGCATGGAGTTCCACCGCTACGCCTGGGAACTGGACCGCTCCGGCGGCAAGGCCCAGGTGCTCACCGGAACCGGCACCATGTTCCGCGCGCGTGTACTGCGCGAGGTACGGGCGGCACGCCGGGCCGGCGTGCTCGGCGGCGGCAACGGCTGCTCACAGCATGGCGATGATGGTGGCGGCCACCACGCTGGTGGCCGCCGGGGTGGCGCTGTTCAAGCTGGCGCCCCGCCCGCGCCGCCGCTAGTGGGCTGCGTTCGGCTGCCCCTCGTCCATCCCGGCGAGGACGAGCGGCAGCCGGTCCGCCCCGCCCTCGGTGATACGGATTGGGACGCCCCAGTCCTGCTGGTGGACGTGGCAGGCGGGGTACTCGTTCGCAGGGTCGTCATCGCACGACGCCGCCATCGCGGAGACGTGCAGCACGCCCTCGGTGACCTCCGGGTCGAGCTCCAGCGTCCGGGACAGGTCCGTGTCCGCGCCCTCGCCCTTCAGCAGCAGCCCGGGCGGGGTGGCGGAGACCAGCAGGCGGGTGGACGGCCCGTAGCGGGTGTCCAGTTTCTGGCCCGCCGGGGCCTGGAAGACGACGTCCAACCGCAGCGCGCCCGGGGCGACTTCGGTCGCCGCGCGCTGGGTGCGGTGGGCGACGGACTCCACCCGCACCGCCTCCTCCGGCAGCCGGAGCCGGGTCAGCCGGTGCCGGGCGGACTCCACGACCACGATGTCCTCGCCGACCAGCACGGCGTCGCTGGGCTCGCGCAGGTCGGTGGCGAGGGTGGTCACCTCGCCGGTGGCCGGGTCGTAGCGGCGCAGGGCGTGGTTGTAGGTGTCGGCGACCGCGACGGAGCCGTCCGGCAGCGCGGTCACACCCAACGGGTGCTGGAGCAGGGCCTGTTCGGCGGCGCCGTCGCGATGCCCGAAGTCGAACAGCCCGGTGCCGACGGCGGTGTGCACCTGGCCTTCGAGGTCCACCCAGCGCAGCGCGGAGGTCTCGGAGTCGGCGAGCCACAGCCGGTCGGCGGTCGCCGCGAGCCCCGAGGGCTGCGCGAACCAGGCCTCGGCACCCGGCCCGTCCACCAGGCCCTCGTTGGTCGTACCGGCGGTGACGGCGACGGTGCCCTCGGCCGGGTCGTACGCCCACAGCTGGTGCACACCGGCCATGGCGATCCACACCCTGCCGCCGAACACCGCCACGTCCCAGGGGGAGGACAGGTCGACCTCACGGGCCGGACCCGAGGTCGGTGAGCCCTGCCACCACTGCTTCCCGGTACCGGCGAGGGTCGTCACCTCCCCGGTGGCGAGGTCGAGGCGGCGCAGGGCGTGGTTCACGGTGTCGGCGACGACCACGCGGTCCCCGCCCTCGAGCAGCGCGAGCCCCTGCGGCTCGCTGAAGGAGGCCTGCTCGGCGCTTCCGTCGGCGAACCCGCGCCCGCCGGTGCCGATGCGCCGTACGACGGTCTCCCCGTCCGCCTCCAGCTCCACCAGCTGGTGCCGGGTGGTGTCGCTGACCAGGAAGTTCCCGCTGGGCAGCAGCAGCGCCTTGCCGGGGAAGCGCAGGCTCGTCGGCTGCGGCTCCGGCGCCACGTACGGCCCGTCACCGCGCCGCAGGGTGCCCTTCGCCTCGTGCTCGGCCTCCAGCTCGGTCACCAGCCGCTCGATGGCGTGCGCGTGCCCCTCACCGGCGTGCTGTGCGACGACGTACCCCTCCGGGTCGATGACGACCAGCGTCGGCCAGGCCCGCACGGCGTACTGCTTCCAGGTCGCCAGCTCGGGGTCGTCGAGCACCGGATGCTCCACCCCGTACCGCTCCACGGCGTCCACGACCGCCTGGTGCTCGGCCTCGTGCACGAACTTCGGGGAGTGCACACCGATGATCACGACGGTGTCCCGGTGCTTCTCCTCCAGCTCGCGGAGCTCGTCGAGGACGTGCAGGCAGTTGATGCAGCAGAACGTCCAGAAATCCAAGAGGACGATACGTCCCCGCAGGTCGGCGAGGCTGTACTGCTGACCCCCGGTATTCAGCCAGCCTCCCTTGCCGACCAGCTCGGGGGCACGGACACGGGCGCGGCGGGGTGCGGGTGAGGCGGCGTTCATGAGATCCAGGGTGCCATGCCGGGTCGTGCCTCATTCGCCCTGGTAGAGCCGGTCGAGACCGTGAGTTCCGACCACTCCTGGTCAACGGTCGAACACCGTCTGCGGCTTGCCGATCACAGTGCCGCGAGCCGCTGTGCGGGCATGTCGAACCACACCGCCTTCCCCGCCGGGCATGGCGGGCCGGCGTACGGGATGTCCGGGGCGTGGCCCCAGCGCCCCGAGGTGAGGGCGTCCACCAGGTGCAGGCCCCGGCCGCCCGTCTCCCAGGTCTCCGGCGTCAGCCCCCTCATCACCGGCGGGCTCTCGTCACCGTCGTAGACGACCACCCGTAGCCGCCCCTCCTCGACCGCCAGCCAGAGGGCCGCGCCGTCGCCCTTGGCGTGTACGCAGGCGTTGGTGACGAGTTCGGAGGTGCACAGGGTCGCGTCGTCCACGAGGTCGTCGCCGAGTCTCAGCTCACGGAGGACGGAGGCGACGAAGTCGCGGGCGATGCGGGGGGAGGTTTCGAGGGGAGGGCAGAAGAGGGCGTAGGAGTGCATGGGGGATCAACTCCGTTGGTGTGAGGGGTTTTCCATGCCGCGACCGCGTTGCTGTCCGACGCCCCGGGTGTCGACGGGCCGGGGTGGCGCTTCCAACGGGTTATGGGCATAGAGGAGTTGCGGACCGAGTGACCGAGTGGACACTCTCCGTGAGTACGAGACGAAGGTACTCGGTATATTTGCAACGCTGCAACCGCGTCACCGGAATTGATGAGGAGTACGCATGCCGCCGAGGGTGAGCCCCACTGCACGCCAGGCCCGTCTCGGCGCGGAGTTGCGCAGGTTGCGCGAGGCGGCGGGTCTGGTGTCCCGGGACGTCGCCGCATGGCTGGGCACGAGTCAAGCGCAGATCAGCAACATCGAGTCCGGAAAGCACGGCGTCAGCGAGGAGCGGCTACGCAGACTCGCCGAGCATTACGCCTGCGACGACACCCAGTTCATCGAGTCACTGGTCGCCATGGCCAACGAGCGCGACAAGGGGTGGTGGGAGGATTACCGCAGTGTCATCTCACCCAGGGCACTCGACCTTGCCGAACTGGAGCACCATGCCTCGTACGTGCGTACCTTCCAGGTCGTCCACATCCCAGGAGTTCTCCAGACCGAGGAACACGTGCGCGCGGCCCTGACCTTTGTCGAGTCGGGTGCTACGGAAGACGTTCGTGAGGCTCGCGTCATGTTCCGCATGCGACGCCAGCAGGTGCTCGATTCTGGAACGCCCTACGACGTGATCATTCACGAGGCGGCGCTACGTATGCGCGTCGGCGGTTCCAAGGTCGCCCGCGCCCAACTCGAGCACCTTCTCCGAGCGACCGAGAGGACCTCCCTCACCCTGCGTGTGATCCCCTTCGCCGCCGATGGCTTCGCGGGCGCGGGCCTTGCCATGCAGTACATCGGCGAAGCCGCCGCCCAGTTGGACACAGTGCAGATCGATACGCCCCACGGCGCCGAATTCATTGATGCACCTGCTCAGCTGAACCGCTACCGAGCCAAACTCGAACGCATTGACAGCGCCGCGCTCGCACAGGACGCTTCCCTCGACCTCATTCGCCGTGTCGCTCAGGAACTGTGAAAGGCCCCCAGTGTCTTCAGCCCTCCGCTGGCAGAAGTCGTCGTACTCCGCAGGCGACTCCGACAACGACTGCCTGGAGATAGCCGCCGCCACCCCCACCACCCTCCACCTCCGCGAGAGCGACACCCCCGCCACGATCCTCACCCCCACCCCCACCGCCCTCCACGCCCTGCTCACCGCGCTGAAACGGTGAGCAGGGCGGGCGACGGGCCGCGAGGTCAGTCCTGGTGGACCACGTCCCTGCCGGGGCCGCCGGAGAGGGTGTCCCGGCCCGGGCCGCCGTACAGCTTGTCGTCGCCGCTGTTGCCGTACAGCTTGTCGTTGCCGCTCTGGCCGTACAGGGAGTCGTTGCCCTTGCCGCCGTAGAGCGTGTCGTCCGCGCTGCCGCCGTAGAGCTTGTCGTTGCCGTCGTCGCCGGACAGGTACTGGCTTCCGGAACCGCCGTAGAGCACGTCGGCGCCCTTGCCGCCCTGGACGATGTTGTCGCCGCCGCTCGCGTGGACCGTGTCGTTGCCGTCGCCGCCCCAGGCCAGCCCCTCCGCGCCGACGGTGATGTCGTCGTTGCCCGCGTCGCCGGAGACGTAGGCACCGTCGAGGGGGCCGGAGTCGGTCGCCTTGTCGCTGCCCGCGCCCAGGTGGATCTCGGCGTAGAAGTAGACCTGGTCGGTGGCGTTCTTGTACGCGACCGTGTCGTTGCCGTCGCCGAGGTTCACGACGAGGGCGGCGTACGGGTCCTGGCTGTCCACGTTGGTGACGGTGCAGGAGACCTTCGTGTGGTCCGTGCCGACGGGGTAGGCGCAGTCGTGGCCCGCGCTGATCGGCACGACGTCGTCGATCACGTAGGTGATGCCCGTGCGGTCGGCGGTGAACGACGCGGTGACGGTGGCCTTGTTCGTCTGGCCGGCGGCGGCGTTGTAGGTGAGCCCCCAGCCGGCCTGGTTGACCGAGGCGGTGGCGGGCGCCTGCGCGGCACTGGCGGTCGTGGTCAGGGCGAAGGGAACGCCCAGGGCGGTGCCGAGGACCAGCGCCGCCGCCGGGACGGCGCGTGACATCCGGCGGCGGACGGAAGGACGAGAGGGCATTGCGGGGCCTCCGTGAAGAACGTGCGGGTCGTTTGCGACTTACGCAGCGTTCGACGCGGGGCCACTCCCTCAGGTTGGGCAACTCCCGTGCGGTTACGGGAAGTTCAGCTGTGGGACACCCCGCCGCCAGGCGGATTCCGGGCCCCGGTCAGAAGAGGGCGTGTCCGGTGGTCGCGTCCACGTGGTCCGGGACCTCGTCATGGCGGTCACCGACCGTGGACGTGCCGGTGGGTTCGAGCATCAGGATCGTCGCGCCCGCCGGGGCGGACGGCTTGTGCTCCGTCCCGCGGGGCACCGTGAAGACCGAGCCCCTGGGGAGGATCACCTCACGCTCGCCGGCCGCCTCCCGCAGGGCGATCCGGAACTCACCGTCGATCACCAGGAAGAACTCGTCCGTGTCGTCGTGGACGTGCCAGAGGTGTTCGCCGTCGACTTTCGCCACGCGGACGTCGTAGTCGTTGACGGTCGTGACGATGCGGGGGCTCCACAGGTCGGTGAAGGAGGCGAGGGCGGCGGCGAGGGAGACGGGTTGCGTTGTCATGACGTCATCGTGCGGGGTTCCCGGGCCGCCGTACGAGTGCTAGGAATCGCACATGCCGCAACGATCCTCTCAGCCGCACCGAGTGGTCCTGGTCGTCGACGAGAACTCCAATCCCTTCGAGATGAGCTGCGCCATCGAGGTGTTCGGTCTGCGGCGCCCGGAGCTGGGGCGGGAGCTGTACGACTTCCGGCTGTGCGCGGACCGGGCCGAGACCCGTATGCGGGACGGCTTCTTCACGCTCAGCGGGGTCACGGGACTGGAGGCGGCCGAGGAGGCGGACACGCTGATCGTGCCGAACCGCCCGGACACCGACGTCCCGCGCTCCCCGCGCGTCCTGGATGCCGTGCGCCGGGCGCACGCTCGGGGCGCCCGGCTCGTGGGCTTCTGTTCCGGCGCGTTCACGATGGCCGAGGCCGGGCTTCTGGACGGGCGGCGGGCGGCCTGTCACTGGATGTGGGCGGAGGCCTTCCGGGCCCGGTTCCCGCAGGTGCGGCTGGAGCCGGACGTCCTGTTCGTCGACGACGGGGACGTCCTCACCGCCTCCGGCAGCGCCTCGGCGCTGGACCTGGGGCTGCACATCGTGCGCAGGGACCACGGCGCCGAGATCGCCAACGCGGTCTCCCGGCGTCTGGTGTTCGCCGCGCACCGGGACGGCGGGCAGCGGCAGTTCGTGGAGCGGCCGGTGCCGGACGTGCCGGACGAGTCGCTGGCGCCGCTGCTGGCGTGGGCGCAGGAGCGGCTGGGGGAGCCGCTGACGGTCGCGGATCTGGCGGCACGGGCGGCGGTCTCCCCCGCCACTCTCCATCGCCGGTTCCGGGCCCAGCTCGGGACGACTCCGCTGGCCTGGCTGACCGGGGAGAGGGTGGCACTGGCCTGCCGGCTGATCGAGCGCGGTGAGGAACGGCTCGATGTCGTGGCGGCGCGCAGCGGGCTGGGCACGGCGGCCAATCTGCGGGCGCGGCTGCGCCGCGAGACCGGACTCAGCCCGTCGGCCTACCGGCGGCGTTTCGGACCGGCCGTCGGGGAAGCGCTGTCGGTATGAGATTCCTCGTACGCGACCGGATCCTCGGCATCGGTGACGACTACTGGATCGAGGACGACCACGGCAACCGGGTGTTCCTCGTCGACGGCAAGGCGATGCGCCTGCGGGACACCTTCGAGCTGAAGGACATTCAGGGGCGGGTGCTCATCGACATCCATCAGAAGATGTTCTCCCTGCGGAACACCATGGTGATCGAGCGGGACGGCGAGCCGCTGGCGCGGATCAAGCGCAAGCGGCTGTCCCTGCTGCGCAACCACTACCGGGTGTCACTGGCGGACGGCACCGAGCTGGACGTCAGCGGCAAGATCCTCGACCGCGAGTTCGCCGTCGAGTACGACGGCGAGCTGCTGGCGGTGATCTCCCGGCGCTGGCTGCACGTCCGGGACACCTACGGCGTGGACGTCGTACGGGACGACGCCGACCCGGCACTGCTGATCGCGGTGGCGGTGTGCGTGATCCACCTGGCGGAGCAGGAGCGGGAGGACTAGGGGGTAGGTTGGGCCGACGAGGCCGAGCCACGGGCGCGAGACGGGGGAGACGGAACGTGGTCCCTGGGACGGACGCCGGTACGCCCGAGGGACCGGACGCCGGTACGCCCGAGGGACCGGACGCCGGTACACCCGAGGGACCGGGCGCCGCCGAACCGGAGGCACCGGACATCGCGGAGCCGGAGCCGGAGGCGCGGGCGTGGCCGAGCCGGGCCGTGGTGGCACCGGGCCCGCCCGACACGGCCGTGGCCGCGCGTCTCGCCTCCTTACAGCGGACCGCCGGGAACAGCGCCGTCGTCAGCCTTCTGGCGGGAGGGCGGGCTCCGGCGGAGGAGCACCGGAAGGCACCCGGGTCTGCCCCTTAGGACCTTCCACCGAGCCGTGCCGCTGCCCTAGAACGGATGACCTGGCAGCCGAGTCGGCGAGGGGAACCACCCATGCGCTCCGTCGAGCGGGACCACCGAAGCGCCGGTGAGCGGCGGCCGGGCAGCCCGCGCCCCGTCCCACCGGCACCGGAGCTGAGCGGGGCGTGGATACAGCACATCCAGCGCGTCGCCGCCGGCGAGCGCGCCGCTCCCGGTACGCCGGTGGTCCAGCGCACGGGACCGACCGCCACGGCCGATCAGCCCACCGCCGAGACGGCGGAACAGGCGACGGAGGCCGGCCGGGCGACCCAGGACGGGGACAAGGGGCAGGAGATCATCGCCCGGCTCAGCCAGTCGATCGAGCTGCACACGATCCAGACGACGATGAAGCGGAACGTCTTCGCGCCCGGCACCTGGTGGCCCGAGCAGTGGATGGTCAAGGGTCCCGCGCGGCTGAGGAAGACCCTGGACCGGCGGGTGATGCGCGGTGAGGTGTTCAACGAGCAGGAACTGGCCGACATCAAGCAGCTCTCCGAGGTCAATCCCGACTGGTTGAGGAAGACGGGCATCGGCACGTACGACGACGCGGAGAACTACACGAACGGGCCGTTCAAGGACTGGTTGCGGCTCGACGCGGGCAAGCGCGTGCTCACCGCGACGCTCGCCGTCCGCAAGAACCACCCGGACGTCAGGGCAGCGGCCGCCGCGCCGCCGACCGACCCGGCCTACACGCTCGGCCGGTTCATGCTCACCCAGGCCGCCGGCACCGCACCCGAGGAGCGGAAGGGCCTGGAGGACGAGCGGGACCGGCAGATCCGCGACACCGCCGTCGACACCCTGTACCCGGAGGGCGTGGCGGACGACCGCAAGCACCCCGGGTCCGTCCCGGCGGAGGGCACCTCGCCGGGCAAGGGCAAGGGGAAGGCACCGGACTACGCCAGGAAGGACGCCAGTGGCCGGGAGCTGCTCACCAAGGTCCTCCTCGTCCTGCGCCACGGACTCCAGCTCTACAGCCCGCAAGAGGGAAAGCACGTGGTGGACTACGAGAAGGACGTCATCCGCGCGCTGGCGCACGGCGGTCGCGTCAACGTCCGTATCCCGGCGCTGAGCACCAAGGACGAGGCCGCCTACGCGCTTCCCCACTTCCTGGGCGTCACCAAGGACGCCACCAAGGGGGAGCTCGCGGAGGACGTGTCGGAGCGCGGCTTCGCCACCCACCGCACCTCCATCGAGGCCAACAAGGGTGAGAAGCTGGGCAAGTTCAAGGAGAAGGGCGGCATCCTGGCGTCCGCCGCCAACAAGCTGGCGGTCGGTGCCTCCAGCCCGGACCTGTGGGGCCACGACATCTCCGGCAGCGGCTTCGGCTCCAAGGACTGGAACGGCGACATGGTGCTGCCGAACGGCTCGTACGGCCACGTCCTGCTGGTCTACCACCGCCCCACGACGGAGAAGGACGGCTCCCTCCAGATCGGGATCGAGACCATCGCACCGCACGCCGACAGCCCCGTCGGCTACCAGCACGACTTCCGCTCCACGGAGGCCACCTCGAACCCCGAGTCGATCATGCACGGCCACAAGAGGGACAAGGTCGGTGCCGGCGGTCTCGGGAAGAACGAACGGTTCGTCGACCTGCGGGCGATGGCGGCGTCCCACCCGAGCGGCGACTGGCGCGTCTACCTCGACGAGATCAAGCGGGACTGGGACGAGGCGCTCGCGGCGACCGAGCACTCCTCGAAGGAACGCCGCGCCCTCTACGAGAGTCTGGTGGGCCCCCGGCCGAGGCAGTAGGCGGGCCGCGCCCCGCCGTGGATCACCGCGGCGGTTCCAGGCCCAGGACCCTGTCCTTGAGCGCCGGGAACTGTTCGCGGGTCGTGGCGACCTTCACCGGGTCGAACTCCACCGTGAGCACCTCCTCGCCGGCGCCCGCCTCGGCCAGCACCTCGCCCCACGGATCCACCACGATCGAGTGACCCGCCTGCGGAACCCCGGCGTGCGTCCCGGCCGTTCCACAGGCGAGCACGAACGCCTGGTTCTCGACCGCCCGCGCCCGGGCCAGCAGCGTCCAGTGCGCGCGGCGACGCTCGGGCCAGCCCGCCGGAATCACCAGGGTCTCGGCGCCGACGTCGACGAGGGCACGGAACAGCTCGGGGAAGCGGAGGTCGTAGCAGGTGGCCACACCGAGGGTGGTGCCCGGGAGCGGGACCGTCACCAGGTCGCGGCCGGCGCCCATCAGCACGGCCTCGCCCTTGTCGAAGCCGAAGCGGTGGATCTTGCGGTAGGCGGCGGCCAGGTCGCCGGAGGGGGAGAAGACGAGGGACGTGTTGTAGAGGGGGCCCTCAGGGGCGCGTTCGGGGATCGAGCCCGCGTGCAGCCACACGCCCGCGTCGCTCGCCGCCTTCGCCATCGCCTCGTGAGTCGGGCCCTCGAGCGGCTCGGCCCGCCGCCCGAACTCCTCGAACGCGAAGGCACCCGTCGTCCACAGCTCGGGCAGCACGACCAGGTCCGACCCGGCCTGCTCCCGGACCAGGGAGGCCACCCGAAGCCGCCGGTCTTCGACCGATTCGCCCTCATTCACGGCGATCTGGATCAGCGAGGCGCGCACACTACCACCGTCCTGGCATTCGAGCCGTCCATACCGGGCCTACGATCGTCACACGAAAGCACTGCCGGGGTGCCTCTCAGCAGCGTAACTTAGCGTTCCAAGACACCCGCCGACAGCCACGTCCCGCTGGCAACGCCGCCACAACCTGCCCGTGTACCGACCGCCGAGGGGTCCCGTTCCGTGAGTCTGCATCCCACCCTCCAGCCCTACGCCGACGCCTGGACCCATTCGATCGAAGCGATATCCGAACTGGTGCAGCCGCTCGTGGAGGGCGAGTGGAACCGGCGGACCCCCTGCCCGGGCTGGTCGGTCCGCGACATCGTCTCGCACGTCATCGGCATGGACTGCGAGATGCTCGGCGACCCGCGGCCCATCCACTCACTGCCGCGCGACCTGTTCCACGTCGTCACCGAGCACCAGCGCTACATGGAGCTGCAGGTCGACGTCCGCCGGCACCACACGGCGCCGGAGATGACCTCCGAGCTGGAGTACACGGTCATCCGCCGCAACCGCCAGCTGCGCAACGAGTCCCGCGACCCCGGCCACAAGGTGCGCGGCCCGCTCGGCAAGGAGATCACGCTCGAGGAGTCCATGCGCATGCGGGCCTTCGACGTGTGGGTGCACGAGCAGGACCTGCGCGCGACCCTGGGCCGGCCCGGCAACCTCGACTCCCCGGGCGCCTACGTCGCCCGGGACCTGCTGCTGGAGGCGCTGCCCCGCGTCGTCGCGAAGGACGCGGACGCCCCGCGGAGTTCGGCGATCATCTTCGACGTGCACGGCCCCGTGGAGTTCCTGCGCACCATCCGCGTCGACATCCAGGGCCGCGGCACCCTCGAGGCCACCCCCGCCCTGGGGCCGGCGGCCATCCTCACCCTCGACTGGGAGACGTACTTCCGCCTGGCCTGCGGCCGTGTCTCCCCGGACGCGGTGGCCGACCGGGTGAAGTCCGAGGGCGACCCCGATCTCGGGGCGGCGATCCTGCGGAACTTCGCGGTGACGCCGTAGGCGCGGCCGGGGAGCCGCCTGGGCGTTCCTCCGTGACCGTCGTCGTGCCCCCACCCTCGGGACGATCTCGGTGGACCGCCCTTCCCCACCGTCGAAATCCGGCTGTGCGCTCCCCTCGCACGGACTCACCGCCGCCTTTCACTTCACCGAGCCGACGCAGGAGCCACACGGCTCGTGCGGCCAGAGCGCATATTCCGGTTCGCTGTCACCGCACCGCTGCTTTCCAGTCAGGTGTGGGGTCAGCTCTTTGATCACCCTGAGCTTCTGCCTATGGTTGGCGTCGCCCGGTCGGTCTGACCGAACCCACCGGGACTTCGATCAGCGCCAGGCCGACCACCGGCGCACACGGGGGAGGGACTTCGTCATGCCGTCATGCCGTCGGCGCACGCCCTGCTGCGAGCTGCCCTCGCCCAGGTAAAGGCTGCAGGCCTTTTCCCGTCGCTGCTGAACGCTTACTTCCCCGGCCCTGCCATCGCCCTTCATCCGTGCCGCCCGTACGAGGGCCTGTTCCGCGTCGACGCACGCCCCGGCGGGCCCGGACGCCGCGGCCGGGACACCGGAGTCCTCGCCGGCAGCGGCTTCATCAATCGTCAACGGAAGGGACCACCCCATGCGCAAGCTCGTCACCGTCCTCGGACTGGGCGCCTCGACCACAGGTGTCTGCATGCTGCTGGCCGCACCGGCCTTCGCCGCCGGGCTCACGTCCAGCTCCACCTTCGACGTCACCTACCCCGACAAGAGGCCGGCGCAGAGCTATTACGTCAACAACACCGTCGAGCCGAAGAACGGCATGGTGACGGGCAAGTCCTCGCTGAGCTGGCAGATCCTCGACGACGTGGTGGTGGACAATTCCAAGCGGTTCACCAGCTTCAAGATCACGACGCGGATCGAGGAGCGGCTGACCAAGACCACCGAGGACCACGTGGTCACCACGAAGACGTGCGACATGACCAAACTCGTCAACGACAACTACACCTGGTTCCTCGACGAGCCGGTCAACCAGTGCGCCCCGGCGTCCTCCGTCTACGACGGCGAGGTCTTCTGGTCGACGGACTCCACGATCGTCTACGACATCGAAGGGGACGGGAAGGGCCCGGTCACCCAGGAGCTCACCGGCTCGCCGTTGCTCCACGGCTGAGCAGCCGAGGGGCCGCTCCACAGGCCCTGACCGGCATCGCTCGAGTTCCGTGGCAGCGGCCACGAGCCCGGGATCCCGGAGCGCCTCCCCGACGCACGGTGCGGAGGCGCTCCGCTCCCGGAAGGCTCACGCGGCCGGCACGTGCACCGTCTCCACCCGGCTCGCCACCAGCCGCTCCCGCTCCCGGCGGGCCGCCCGGCCGCGGAGGCGGAGGATCTGGGTGACGCCGAGGGCCTGGAGTACGAAGACGGCGGAGAAGGCGACGGTGTAGTCGTCGCCGGTGGCGTCCAGCAGGACACCGATCGCGAACAGGGTGGTCATGGAGGCGACGAAACCGCCCATGTTGGTGATGCCGGAGGCGGTGCCCTGACGCTCCGGCGGGTTGGCGGGGCGGGCGAAGTCGAAGCCGAGCATCGACGCCGGGCCGCAGGCGCCCAGCACCGCGCACAGCAGCACCAGCAGCCACATGGGCGCGTGTTCGGCCGGGTAGGCCAGGGTCGCCGCCCACAGTGCCGCCGTCGCCGCGACCGTGCCCAGGGCCAGCGGCAGCCGGGCGGCGTGGTGCCGGGCGACGATCTGGCCGTAGACCAGTCCGATCACCATGTTCGACAGGACGACCAGGGTGAGCAGTTCGCCGGCCGTGGCACGGGTGAGGCCCTGGGCCTGGACCAGGAAGGGCAGGCCCCACAGCAGCAGGAACACCATCGCCGGGAACTGGGTGGTGAAGTGCACCCACAGGCCCAGCCGCGTCCCCGGTTCCCGCCAGGAGGCGGCTATCTGACGGCGGACGTAGGCCGCGCCCCGGTGCAGGGAGGGCTCCGGCTCGTAGCCCTCCGGGTGGTCCCGCAGGAAGAACAGCACGAGGACCAGGACGACCACGCCCGCGACCGCGCTGCCCGCGAACGCCGGGGTCCAGCCGACCCCGTGCAGCAGCCGGGCCAGCACCAGGGTCGAGACCAGGTTGCCGGCCATGCCGGCCAGGCCCGCGAACTGCGCCACCTGCGGTCCGCGGCGGGCCGGGAACCACCGGGTGCCCAGCCGCAGCACGCTGATGAAGGTCATCGCGTCACCGCAGCCGAGCAGCGCGCGGGAGGCGAGCGCCGTGCCGTACGTCGGGGAGAACGCGAAGCCCAGCTGGCCCGCCGTGAACAGTGCGGCGCCGATGCCGAGCACCTTCTTGGTGCCGAGCCGGTCGACGAGCAGGCCGACGGGTATCTGCATGCCCGCGTAGACCAGCAGCTGGAGGATCGAGAAGGTCGACAGTGCCGAGGCGTTCACATGGAAGCGGTCGGCCGCGTCCAGCCCGGCGACGCCCAGGGAGGTACGGAAGATGACCGCGACGAAGTAGACCCCGACGCCGATCGACCACACGGCGACGGCGCGGCGGCCGCCCGGCGGGTCACCCGGAAGGGTGGTGTGGGCGCTCGTCACGCTCATCGGACCTCTCCCCGCGCGAGATGCGAGAACCAGCTCACATGCCGGTGCACGACCCCCACCGCCGCCTCCGCTTCGCCCGAGCGCAGCGCCCGGAGGATCTCCTCGTGCTCGGCGAGGGTCTTGGCGATCCGGTCGGGGTGGGAGTGCATCACGGCGACGCCCATGCGCAACTGGCGGTCGCGGAGCTGGTCGTAGAGGCGGGAGAGGATCTCGTTGCCGCCGCTGCGCACGATCTCGGCGTGGAAGCAGCGGTCGGTGACCGCGGCCGCGGCCAGGTCACCGGCGGCGGCCTGCGCCTTCTGCTGCGCGAGCAGTTCCTCCAGCCGCTCGATCAGCCCGGGCGGGGCGGGTACGGCCTTGCGCGCGGCGTGCTCCTCGACCAGCAGCCGGGTCTCCACCACGTCGGCGATCTCCTGCGCGGAGACCGGCAGCACCAGGGCGCCCTTCTTCGGGTAGAGCTTGATCAGCCCTTCCGCCTCCAGGCGCAGCAGCGCCTCGCGGACCGGCGTGCGCGAGACCCCCACGGCCTCGGCCAGCTCTCCCTCGGTGAGCAGGGTGCCGCCCTCGTAACGGCGGTCCAGGACCCCCTGCTTGACATGGGTGTAGACGCGGTCGGCGGCGGGCGGTTGCTTCAGGGGTGCGGGAGGGGCGGCGGACGGCACGGAAGGCATGCGCACATCTTAGATACAACGCGTACGCATGATCCCCGCCGTCCACGATGCGGACCCCACGCACCCCGTCGGCACCGCGGGCGTCGCCCATCTCACACCCGGAATACAGAAGCCCCCCGAGAAGCCGCACAACCATGTGTGCTACTTACGTGTCAGACACGTGCGGCCCCACTCCTGTGCCACCTCAACTCGGCCGCATTATCTAGGGCATTCGAGACAATCGGGGTATTTACTTGATTACCGGTATTAAGGGCATCCGTATTCGCCGAGCCGCCGCCGTCGCCATCACGTCCGGCGCCCTGCTCGCCACCGGAGCCCTCACCGCGGCACCCGCGCAGGCCGTCACCGCGCCCTCGATCGTGGCCAAGGGCGGGTACGTCATGAACAACGCCAACGCCGCGACGCTGTACACCAAGGCCGCCGACACCAAGCGCTCCACCGGCTCCACCACGAAGATCATGACCGCGAAGGTCGTGCTCGCGCAGTCGAACCTCAACCTCGACGCCAAAGTGACGATCGCGAAGGAATACAGCGACTACGTCGTCAGGAACAACGCCTCCCAGGCGCACCTGATCGTCGGCGACAAGGTGACCGTCCGTCAGCTGCTGTACGGCCTGATGCTGCCGTCCGGCTGCGACGCCGCCTACGCGCTGGCCGACAAGTACGGCACCGGTTCCACCCGTGCCAAGCGCGTGGCGAACTTCATCGGCAAGATGAACACCGCCGCGAAGGACCTGCACCTGACGAACACGCACTTCGATTCGTTCGACGGCATCGGCAACGGCAACAACTACTCGACGCCGCGCGACCTGACGAAGATCGCCAGCAGCGCGATGAAGAACTCCACCTTCCGCACGATCGTCAAGACCAAGCAGTACACGGCCAAGACGATCACCAAGACGGGCAGCATTCGCACGATGCCCACGTGGGAGAACACCAACACGCTGCTCAGCAGCTACAGCGGTGCCATCGGCGTGAAGACCGGCTCCGGCCCCGAGGCGGGCGCCTGCCTCGTCTTCGCCGCCACCCGCAACGGCAAGACCGTCATCGGCACGGTCCTGGCCTCCACCACGTACGCGCAGCGCGCGACGGACGCCACCAAGCTCCTCAACTACGGCTTCGCCAAGCTCGGCTGACGCCTTCGCGGAGTACGGGCCCGTCGCGGTGCGCGGCGGGCCCTTCGCATGTCCGGCCGTTCATCCCAGGCCGGGCAGCCGGCGCAGTTCGCCGACCTTCAGCAGACGGCCGAGTACGAGGTAGACGACCGCCAGGGCGAGCGTCCCCGCGAGGGTGGCGAGCGCCGTCGGTACGGTGCCCTCGCCCATGACGGTGCCGCAGGCCCGCGCGGCGGCCCAGCCCGCGCCCGCCGCGCAGGCCGCCGCGGTCAGCAGCTTGGTGTAGGTGACCCGCACGGTCCCGTCGTCGAGCCGGCCGCCCGCCTTCCTGGCCAGCAGGCGTGCGGTGAGGACGAGTCCGGCCAGATACGAGAGGGTGTAGGCGCCCGCCATGCCGGTGACCGCCAGTCGGGTGGGCAGCAGCAGATGGCAGGCGGTGACGAGGGCGATGTTCCACACCCCGATCCACACCGCCATGAGGAACGGCGTACGGGTGTCCTCGAAGGCGTAGAAGCCGCGCAGCAGCAGGTACTGGGCCGAGAACGGGATCAGGCCGAGACCGAACGCCTGGAGCATGTGCCCCATCGGCTGGGCGGAGGCCGGGCCGGCGGCGCCGTGCGCGAAGATCAGGGTGGTGATCTGCGGGCCCAGCGCGAGGAAGAGGAAGGCCGTCGGCACGATGACGACCCCGCTGATCCGCAGCGCCCGGGACAGGTCGGCGCGCAGGTCGGTGATCCGTCCCTCGGCGACGGCCTTGCTCATCCGCGGCAGCAGTGCGGTGACCAGGGAGACGGTGACGATGGACTGGGGCAGCAGCCAGATGGTCTGCGCGTAGCTGTACGCGGTGTACCCCACGTCGGAGTGCGGCAGCTCCTGGTCGGCGGCGGCGGCGAAGTGGGTGACCACGGCGAGGGCGACCTGGTTGGCCAGGACGAAGAGCAGGGTCCACTTGGCCGCGTGGATGCCGGACCCCAGTCCCGTACCGCGCCAGTCGAACCGGGGACGGAAGCGGAAGCCGGCTGCGCGGGCGAAGGGAATCAGCGCGAGGGCCTGTACGGCGATCCCGGCCGTGGTACCGACGCCGAGCCAGCGCACCTGCGTGTCGGTGATCTCCGCGACCGACTTCGGCACGGTCATCAGGCTCAGGTAGCCGCCGAACATCGCCAGCAGCACGATGTTGTTGACCACCGGCGTCCACATCATCGCGCCGAACTTCTCCCGGGCGTTGAGGACTTGGCCGTAGATCGAGAAGAGGCCGTAGAAGAAGATCTGCGGCAGCAGGAACCGGGCGAAGACCACGGTGAGCCGGAACGCCTGGTGGCCGTCGGGGTTGTCAGGCATGTAGACGCGCACGATCAGCGGCGCCGCCCACACCGCGAGCGCCGTCCCGACGGCCAGCACCGTGACGACCAGGGTCACCAGACGCTGCTCGTAGGCCTTCCCGCCGTCGGGATGGGTCTTGCGCGCCCGCACGAGCTGCGGCACGAGGACGGCGTTGAGCGCGCCGCCGATCAGCAGCGTGTACAGACTGGTGGGCACGGTGTTGGCGGTGTTGTACGTGGTGGCCAGCAGCCCGCTGCCGAGCGCCGCACCCTGCAGAGCCGTCCGGATCAGCCCGGTCGCCCGGGAGACGACGGTGCCGACCGCCATGAGCGCGGAGGAGCGCGCGAGTCCGCCCTTCTCCTTGTCACGCTGCTTCGCGTGCCGCGCTCTGCTGTTGTTTACCCCCGTCACCATGCGTTCAAGATAAGGCAGTTGAGATCAAGAGCGTTCAACTGCCTTGCTGCAAGCGGAATACGCGATCTTAGCTCGCAATTGTGAATATCGCGGCTCCAGTTGGCATATTCGATTTGCTCCGCTCTACGTTCCGCAGCGGAGGTGGTTCACATGATCGAACCAAGCAAGCGACGCGACGCCGCCGAACGGCGGGACGCGATCGACGTCAGCGACTTCGTGTACGCGGCGACCGGCGCCCGGGTGCGCCGGCTGACGATGCCGGACGGAAGCCACTGGTTTCCGGCGGTGGATGTCTGCAAGGAACTGGGTTACACCACGACCCGAAAGGCCCTGACGGACCATGTCCCGGAGGACCATCGAGAGAGTCTTGAGACAGTGACTGGAAGTCACTCTCTCAGCGTTCCCGCAGGTAGGGAGTGGCGCCGAGACTTGCAACTCATCAATCTGCAGGGCCTGATCCGCCTCGTCCAAGCCTGCACGAAGCCCTCCTGCGAGCCCTTCAAAAGGTGGGCCGCCGAAGTGATCGAGACAGTGCAGCGGGAGGGTTCCTACACTCTCGAAGAGGCCGAGGTGCAGCCCCTCGACCCGAGCGCGCCGGTCGCGTACGCCATGCCGGAGCAGGTGGCCGAGGCCATCGTCCGGCTCGAGGCGCACAACCTTCAGCTGGACGAGCAACTTGCGAACGCACAGCAGGAATCTCTTGAACTGCAAAGGGAGATGCTCGCCACGCAGAAGTCGACACTCGCCGTGCAGCAGGCCATGGTCCGGGCGATGGAACGCATCGCGGACCGGCTCGACGCCCTCGTCCTCGAACGCCGGGCACCCGGCGGCCGCCTCACGGTGCTGCCCACCACGGAATCCCTGCTGGCCGACTGGCGGCACCGGCTGTCCGTGACGGAGGACGTGTGGACGGTGGCCGTGGTGATCGCCCCCGTCCTCGTCGAGCAGGGTGAGCTCCGCGAGCCTCTCGAATCGATCGCGGCCCGTACGGGGCTTCCGGTGCGCCGCGTCAACGAGTGCTTGCGTCTGCTGCAGAAACACGCCTGCATTCGTTCGCAGGGGGCGGCGGAAAGCGGGGCGCCGGTGTACGTGCTCAACCAGGCCTGAGAGAACCCGGGAGGAAGACGGAGGGGGCGGTCGCAAGATGCGTTTGCGGCCGTCCCCTCCGGCTCTCCGAGATTACCGGGTGACGCTCGTCACACCCAAGTCATCAACCGCTTCGGCTGCTCCAGAACCGCCGCCACGTCCGCGAGCACCTTGGAACCCAGCTCCCCGTCCACCAGCCGGTGGTCGAAGCTGAGCGCCAGCGTCATGACCTGGCGGGGCTTCACCTTGCCCTTGTGGACCCACGGCTGGAGCTTGATCGCGCCGACCGCGAGGATCGCGGACTCGCCGGGGTTGAGGATCGGCGTGCCGGTGTCGATACCGAAGACGCCGACGTTGGTGATGGTGACCGTGCCGCCCTGCATCGCCGCGGGGGCGGTCTTGCCCTCCCTCGCCGTCGACACCAGCTCGCCCAGCGCCTCGGCCAGTTCCGGAAGCGTCTTGGCGTGCGCGTCCTTGATGTTCGGGACGAGCAGGCCGCGCGGGGTGGCGGCCGCGATGCCCAGATTGACGTAGTGCTTGAGCACGATCTCCTGGCTGGCCTCGTCCCAGGACGCGTTGATCTCCGGGTTGCGCCGGATGGCGACCAGCAGGGCCTTGGCGACCAGCAGGAGCGGGTTCACCCGCAGTCCCTGCATGTCCTTGTCCTGCTTGAGCTCCTCGACCAGTTTCATCGTGCGCGTCACGTCGACCGTCACGAACTCCGTGACGTGCGGTGCCGTGAACGCCGAGCCGACCATGGCCTGCGCGGTGGCCTTGCGGACGCCCTTGACCGGGACGCGGGTCTCGCGGGCCGGGTCGTACGTCGGCAGCGCCACCGGCGCCGCGGGTGCGGGCACGGGCGCGGCCGTCACCGGCTCGGGAACCGCTGCCGCCGGGGCCGCCGCCGCGTGGACGTCCTCACGCGTGATGACGCCGTCCGGGCCCGACGGGGTGACCGTGGCCAGGTCGACGCCCAGGTCCTTGGCCAGCTTGCGCACCGGGGGCTTCGCCAGCGGGCGGGGCTTCACGGCCGCGGTGCCGTGGCCGTTCAGCTCCGGCTGGATCTCCGCGGAGGCCTGGGGGACCGTGACCTCCGGGCCCTTGCGGGGACGCCGCTTCGTCGAGGACGCGGCGACGCCGTACCCGACCAGCACCGGCTGACGCCCCGAGCCCTCCGCCTTCGGCTGCTCCGCCGCGGGCTGTTCCGGCTTCTTCTCCGCGGGAGCCGCAGGCGCCGCGGGAGCCGCCGGGGCCGCCCCGCCCGCCACGTCCACCGCGATGATGGGCGTGCCCACGTCCACCGTGGTGCCCTCGGGGAAGTGCAGCTCGCGGACCACGCCGTCGTACGGGATGGGCAGTTCGACGGCCGCCTTGGCGGTCTCGACCTCGCACACCACCTGGCCGTCGGAGACCGTGTCTCCCGGCTGCACGTACCACTTGAGGATCTCGGCCTCGGTCAGGCCCTCGCCGACATCCGGCATCTTGAACTCACGCACGGATGCTTCCGTCATCGTCGTCACGACCCTCTCCTCAGTACGCCAGGGCGCGGTCGACGGCGTCGAGCACCCGGTCCAGGCCCGGCAGGTACTCCTCTTCCAGGCGGGCCGGCGGGTACTGGGCGTGGTAGCCGCCGACCCTCAGCACGGGGGCCTCCAGGTGGTAGAAGCACCGCTCGGTGATCCGGGCGGCGATCTCCGCGCCGGAGCCGAAGAACACCGGTGCCTCGTGCACCACGACCAGGCGGCGGGTCTTCTCCACGGACGCCTGGATGGAGTCGAAGTCGAGCGGGGAGACCGAACGCAGGTCCAGGACCTCCAGGTTCTTGCCCTCCTCGGCGGCCGCGCCGGCGACCTCCTGGCAGAGTTTGACCATCGGGCCGTACGCGACGAGAGTCAGGTCGGTGCCCTCGCGGACCACCTGCGCCTTGTGCAGCGGGCCGGGGATCGCCTCGGTGTTGACCTCGGCCTTGTCCCAGTAGCGCCGCTTCGGCTCGAAGAAGATCACCGGGTCGTCGCTCTGGATGGCCTGCTGCATCATCCAGTACGCGTCGGAGGCGTTCGACGGGGAGACGATCTTGAGGCCCGCGACGTGCGCGAACAGCGCCTCGGGGGATTCGGAGTGGTGCTCGACGGCACCGATGCCACCGCCGTAGGGGATGCGCACGACCACGGGGAGCTTGACCTTGCCCAGCGAGCGGGCGTGCATCTTGGCCAGCTGCGTGACGATCTGGTCGTACGCCGGGAAGACGAAGCCGTCGAACTGGATCTCCACCACCGGGCGGTAGCCACGGAGGGCCAGACCGATCGCCGTGCCGACGATGCCCGACTCGGCCAGCGGGGTGTCGATGACGCGGCTCTCGCCGAAGTCCTTCTGCAGGCCGTCGGTCACCCGGAACACCCCACCGAGCTTGCCGACGTCCTCACCCATGATCACGACCTTGGGGTCCGCCTCCAGGGCACGGCGCAGCGACTCGTTGATCGCCTTGCCCAGCGGCAGCTTCTTCACCGTCTCCACCATGATCAGGCCCCCTCTCCCGCGGCGAAGCCGCTTTCGGACTCGGTCGCGAACGACGCCTGGTAGGCGGCGAACTGGGCGCGTTCCTCGTCGACGAGCGCGTGCCCGTCCGCGTACACGTTCTCGAAGATGGCGAAGTGGTCCGGGTCCGGCATGGCACGGACCACTTCGCGCACTCGCTTGCCCAACGCCTCGCTCTCGGCCTCGAGTTCCGCGAAGAATCCCTCGTCCGCGTGGTTCGACGCCTCCAGGTACCGGCGAAGGCGCAGGATCGGGTCCTTCGCCTCCCAGGCCGCCCGCTCCTCGTCCACCCGGTACCGGGTGGGGTCGTCGGAGGTGGTGTGGGCTCCCATGCGGTAGGTGTACGCCTCGACGAGGGTGGGGCCCTCGCCCCTGCGGGCGCGCTCCAGCGCCCACTTGGTGACCGCGAGGCAGGCCAGTACGTCGTTGCCGTCGACGCGGACGCCGGGGAAGCCGTAGCCCTGGGCGCGCTGGTAGAGCGGGACCCGGGTCTGCTTCTCGGTCGGCTCGGAGATCGCCCACTGGTTGTTCTGGCAGAAGAACACCACGGGGGCGTTGTAGACCGCGGAGAAGGTGAACGATTCGGCCACGTCGCCCTGGCTGGAGGCGCCGTCGCCGAAGTAGGCGATGACCGCCGAGTCCGCGCCGTCCTTGGCGACGCCCATCGCGTAGCCGGTGGCGTGCAGCGTCTGGGAGCCGATGACGATCGTGTACAGGTGGAAGTTGTTGCTGTTCGGGTCCCAGCCGCCGTGGTTCACACCGCGGAACATGCCGAGCAGGTTGGTCGGGTCGACCCCGCGGCACCAGGCGACACCGTGCTCGCGGTAGGTCGGGAAGACGTAGTCGTCGTCGCGCAGGGCCCGGCCGGAGCCGATCTGGGCGGCCTCCTGGCCGAGCAGCGACGCCCACAGGCCGAGCTCGCCCTGGCGCTGCAGGGCGGTGGCCTCGGCGTCGAAGCGGCGGGTGAGCACCATGTCGCGGTACAGGCCGCGGAGCTCTTCGGGGGTGAGGCCGTTGACGTACTCGTCGTACACGGCGTGGGCTGCGTGCTTGACGCGCTTGCCCTCGGGGGTCAGCAGCTGCACGAGCTCCGGGTCGGCGCTCTTCGAGGTGGTGCGGGTGGTGCGCTTGGTGCCGGTGGTGCCGGCCTTGCTTCCGGCGCTGCGTCGCGGCTTGGGCGCGGCAGTGCTGTCCACGGTCACGTGTGCTCCTCCGTCGGTCCGGCCCCCGGGGTTGCCGGTCAGGCCAGTACGGCTCACCTGTTCTCGGCCACCGGGCACGGGGTGGGTGCCACTCGGCCGGGAACAGGCGTGACAGGTGCCCCGGCGAGCGCCCTGCAACGGTCACGTTACCCAGTGCGCCACATTTCTGTGAAACCCCTCCTGACCTGCGATTTTGCTTGGATTTCCAAGTAAATCGGTCAGGCCCGGAAGCGCGCTGGTCACAGCCTTGCAGGAGGCCGGAGCAACGGCACGTTATCCCGCGCACCCAGTGCACGGGAAGAGTCCGAGTCGCGCATCGGAGTGGTCGGCGTGACCGAAAGCGACCACCCACGACTGCCTGTGACAAGGCCCAGCTCACGGCGGCTGACGGTGCCCTAACATCTGGCGCGTGCCGCGCTCATGTGTACCACCCCCCATCCCCCATGCGCCCCCTCTGGGCACCCTGCTCCGGCTTTACGCCGCCGGTTCCGCCGTCACGTGCGAGCCCGTGGACCAGGGGCTGCTCAACCGCGGCTACCGCCTGCGCACCACCCGCGGCCACTACTTCCTCAAGCACCACTTCGACCCGGACACCGCCGACCCCGCCGCCATCGAACGCCGGCACCGGGCCACCCAGCGCCTGGCCGCCCTCGGTGTCCCGGTCGCGCCGCCCCTCGCCCACCGCGACGGCCGCACCGTCGCCGTCGTCGGCGGCCACGCCTACGCCCTGCACCCCTGGATCGACGGCAGGCACCGCCACGGCGGCCAGCTCACCACCGGCCAGTGCGCCCGGCTGGGAGCGCTCCTGGGCGCGGTGCACGCCTGCCTGGAGCGCGTGATGCCGCCCAAGGGACGGACCCGCCCGGCCACCAGCCCGCATCCCGTGGAGAGCGCCGACCCCGCCGACACCTTCGCCCTCATCGACGACCTGCTCGGCCACGTCCGCCGCCACCGCCCCTTCGACGCCTTCGACGACCTGGCCCGCCACCGGCTGCTGGAACGCCGTGCCCTGCTGGAGCAGCACGCCGGCCGGCGCCCGCCGCGCGGCGGGCCGGTGGGCTGGGTGCACGGCGACTTCCACCCCTTCAACCTGCTCTACAAGGGGGATGCGCCGGCCGCGATCGTCGACTGGGACCGGCTCGGCGTGCAGCCCCGCGCGGAGGAGGCCGTACGCGCCGCCGCGATCTTCTTCGTACGGCCCACGGGAACCCTGGATCTGCCGAAGGTACGGGCGTACGCCCGCGCGTACCGGCGAGCGGCCGGGGCGACGCCCTCGGAGCTGGCGGCCGCCGTGCACCGCGTCTGGTGGGAACGCCTCAACGACTTCTGGATGCTGCGCTGGCACTACGAACGCGGCGACACCCGCGCCGACCCCCAGTTCCCGGCGGCCTCGGCGCTCGCCGTGTGGTGGACGAGGGAGTACGACGCGGTGTGCGACGCGTTCGTGGAGTGACGCGGCTCAGCCGGATCCCGCCCCGGAGTCACCCGGTGTGGGTGTCCTTCAAGGACCTTGCCCGTCGCCCGCCGTGGCCCCCGCGTCCGTGCCGGTGCCCGGGTCCGACGGCGGGTCCGAGGGCTGCGGCTGGCTCTCGGTGCCCGGGTCGGTCGGCTGGTCCGCGGAGGACGCCGGGTCCGACGGCTGGTCGGACGGGTCGCTGCTGGGCGTGTTCGACGGGGTGTACGACGGCGTGGTGGGCGAGGAAGGCTGCCAGTTCCCGCCGCCCCCGCCGCCCGAACCGTCGTCCGTGGACGTGTCCGTGGGCCGGTCGGTGTTCTCGTCCGTGGGGCTCTTGCTGGGCTTCGACTCCTTGGTGTGGTGCGTGCTCGTCGGCGAATGCTTGGTGCCCGGGCCGCTGTCGCCGCCGTCCTTGTGCTGCAGCGCCAGCGCGACACCCGCCGCGACGGCGATCACCGCGAGCACGGCGAGGATCCACAGCTTGCCCCGGCCGCTGCCCCTGTTGCCGTGCCCCTCGAAGCCGCCGTCGTCGCCGCCGCCGTACCCGGCGGGCAGGATCGTCTGCGGGATCTGCGTGGTGCCCGAGGCGTCCGCGGAGTGCGGCATCACGGTCGTACCGCCGAGACCGGCCACCTGGGTGTTCCGGGCGTCGTGCACGTCCACGGGGCCGGTGTTCCAGGTGCCGGTGTGACCGCCCTGGTCGTACAGCATCTGCAGGCCGTACTGGGTCAGCCCGCGCATCTCCTCCGCCGTCTGGAAGCGGTCGTCCGGCTCCTTGGCCAGGGAGCGCATGACGAGGCCGTCGAGCTCCGGCGGGCAGCTCTCGGCGACCTGTGACGGCGGCACCGGCTTGTCCTGGACGTGCTGGTAGACCACCGACAGCGGGGTCTCGCCGGTGAAGGGCGGACGCAGCGCGAGGAGTTCGTACAGCAGGCAGCCCGTGGCGTACAGGTCGGAGCGGTGGTCGACGGCCTTGCCGAGCGCCTGCTCCGGGGAGAGGTACTGCGGGGTGCCCATGACCATGCCGGTCTGCGTCATCGTCGTGGACGCCCCGTGCAGGGCGCGGGCGATGCCGAAGTCCATCACCTTGACGGCGCCGTTGTGGGTGATGATGACGTTGGCGGGCTTGATGTCGCGGTGCACGATGCCGTGCTGGTGCGAGTAGGCCAGCGCCTCCAGGACACCGGAGACGATGATCAGGGCCTGCTCGGGCCCCGGCGCCTCCGCGTTCAGCAGCAGATCACGGATGGTGCGGCCCTCGACCAGCTCCATCACGATGTACGGCACCGACTGGCCGCCGACGAAGTCCTCGCCGGAGTCGTACACGGCGACGATCGCGTGGTGGTTGAGCCCGGCCACCGACTGTGCCTCGCGGGTGAAGCGGGCCTTGGACACCGGGTCCTCGGCCAGGTCCGCGCGGAGCAGCTTGACGGCCACCGTCCGGCCCAGGCGTACGTCCTCGGCCGCGAAGACCTCGGCCATGCCGCCCCGGCCGAGCCGGTGGGTCAGCCGGTACCGGCCGTCGCCGACGAGCCCGCCGTTACCCCACATCTCCGGCGTGTCTGACATGCCGCCGCCAGTCGCCTCGGGGTCGGACGGGCCCTGGGCGCTGTGCGTCTGTGCCATCGGTCCTCGCCGTCGTTTCTGCCCGCGGTGCGCGCGGTGTTGTTACGGTCTCCGTCGGCCACGCTACAGCCTCCGCGCAAGCCTCCGGACCGGGATCGGATCCGGGACCGGCCCGAGACGGACCGGCCATCAAACCTGTAGCACGCGCTGTCTCGCAAATTCTGTGTACCTGACGTAGTTCCGCTGTAACTCTTCCGCGACGCTTCTTTCGCTTACGGTCACGGAACGGGCACCTCGCTTGACGTGTCACTGCCCTGGGGCAGACTTGGCCGGGAATAGCACATTGGATCAGCGGACGTGGGTCACCGGTCCCCGGTCACCGGCGCCTATGGGGGACGCAGAACATGAGCCAGGACGGCGCACAGGGCCGGTACGCGGGGCGGGCTCTCGCCGGCGGCCGCTACCAGCTGCGCGACTTGCTCGGCGAAGGCGGCATGGCCTCGGTGCACCTGGCGTACGACGCCGTGCTGGACCGCCAGGTCGCGATCAAGACACTGCACACCGAGCTGGGGCGGGAACAGGCCTTCCGCGAGCGCTTCCGCCGCGAGGCCCAGGCAGTGGCCAAGCTCACGCACACGAACATCGTGTCCGTCTTCGACACGGGTGAGGACTCCCTCGACGGGACAGCCACCCCGTACATCGTCATGGAGTACGTCGAGGGCCGCCCGCTGGGCTCGGTCCTCGAGGAGGACATCCGGCAGCACGGCGCCATGCCCGCCGACAAGGCGCTGAAGGTCACCGCGGACGTGCTGGCCGCGCTGGAGATCAGCCACGAGAGCGGCCTGGTGCACCGGGACATCAAGCCGGGCAACGTGATGATCACCAAGCGCGGGGTCGTCAAGGTCATGGACTTCGGCATCGCCCGCGCCATGCAGTCCGGCGTCACCTCGATGACGCAGACCGGCATGGTCGTCGGCACCCCGCAGTACCTGTCGCCGGAGCAGGCCCTCGGCCGGGGCGTGGACGCCCGCTCGGACCTGTACTCGGTCGGCATCATGCTGTTCCAGCTGGTCACCGGGCGGCTTCCGTTCAACGCCGACTCGCCGCTGGCGATCGCGTACGCGCATGTGCAGGAGGAGCCGGTGGTGCCCTCCTCGATCAACCGTTCACTGCCGCCCGCGGTGGACGCGCTGGTCGCCCGCGCACTGAAGAAGAACCCGAACGAGCGGTTCCCGACCGCCGAGTCCATGCGCGACGAGTGCCTGCGGGTCGCCGCCTCCCTGCAGACGGCCGCGCCGAGCATCGTGCCGGGCGCCGCACCCACCCAGAGCGGCGCGGGCGTCGGCTCCGCGGTGTTCCCGCCGGTCGACCAGGCGACCCCGGCGCCCACCGGGCCCGTGCAGGCGCCCTACCAGCCGGCCCCCGCACCGAGCCCGTACGCCGCCCCGTCGTACGGCTATCCGCAGCAGGGCGGCTACCAGACCCCGGCCGCGACGGGGTACGGGCAGCAGGCGCCCGCGACCCCGCCGCCGTACAACATCACGCCCCAGACCGCCGTGCAGCCCTCCGGGCCGGGCGGCGGCAAGGGCAACCGGCCGGTGATCATCGGCTCGATCGCGGTGTCCCTGCTCGCGGTGGCCGGCCTGGTCGTCGCGCTGATCGTGCACACGGGCGGCAGCGACGACAACGCCGGGGGAGGCGGCTCGAGCGCGTCGTCCTCGCCGTCCCAGGCCGTGGGGCACCGCAGTGCGGACACCTCGAAGACGATCGACACCAGCGAGTGCACGGAGCCGCAGGAGTCGTACAACGACCCGAAGAAGGTCCAGCTCCCGGACTTCAAGTTCAAGTACATCAAGTCGGTCAAGGAGTGCTTCCAGGCCGCCGGCTGGAAGATGAAGGAAGTCCCGGTCGACGAGAACACCTACGGCGAGGGCGCGGTCATGGGGCAGTTCCCCAGCGCGGGCACGGACGTCGATCCGAAGGACGTGCCGACGATCGAGATCAGGGTCTCGACCGGCAACCCGCCCACCGGCTGACACCCGGCACGGCGAAGGAACCGGCACGGCGAAGGATCCGGCACGGCAAAGGGCCCGGCATGCCGGCCGGGCCCTTCGTGTCACGGACTCCTGCGGACCGGGCGAGGGCTCCCTACAGGTACGGGCCGCCGGTTCGGCCACCGCCGCGGACGTCCTCGCCGCCGTCCAGGCTGACGCCCGGCGGGAGCGCGCGGCGCATCTGTTCCAGCTGGGCCCGCGCGGCCATCTGCTGCGCGAACAGCGTCGTCTGGATCCCGTGGAAGAGCCCCTCCAGCCAGCCCACCAACTGAGCCTGTGCAATGCGCAGTTCCGCGTCGCTGGGGGTCGCCTCGTCGGTGAACGGCAGGGAGAGCCGCTCGAGCTCCTCGACGAGCTCCGGGGCCAGGCCGTCCTCCAGCTCCTTCACCGAGCTCGCGTGGATCTCCTTGAGCCGGACCCGGCTGGCCTCGTCCAGCGGCGCCACCCGGACCTCCTCCAGCAACTGCTTGATCATGCTGCCGATGCGCATGACCTTGGCCGGCTGCTCCACCTGCTCCGTCACCGGGATCTCGCGGGAGTCGTCGTCCCCACCACCGCCACCGAGCGCCATTCCGTCCTGGCCCACGACCAGGATCTGCGGGTTCTCCGGCGACCTATCGTTCCTCGGCATCTCCATGCCGCCATTCTCTCGCACGCCTACACCTCACCACCGTGGTGCCCTCCCGCGAAGCTGATCCACCCTTTAGACCCGTCGGCCCAATCCGGAATGCCCGGTCGGCAGGTGAATGTGACGCTTGTTCGCGACGGTCTTGCCGACTGGGCTCCGGGAGGTCACCGACGTGACTCCATGGCTGCGCTTCACATTCCGCGTGGCACCACTGCCGCTGCTCCTCGCCGCGGTCGTCCTGCTGTACGGTGCCGCCGCGTCGCTCGGGGCCGGGCCCGGGCCCGCGCCCTCGGCCTCCGCCACGCGCTCCCCCGTCCCCTCCTCCTCTCCCTCCGCCAGTCCGTCCCGGGCCGGCAGCCGGGCCGGTGAAGGACGCCAGCGGCCCGGGCGACCGGAGGCACCCGCGGTGGAGTTCGAGGGGGACGACGACACCACCGCCGTCCCGCAGGACACCGCTCAGGAGAACCCGGACCCGCAGGACGAGGGACAGGGCGAGGGGCGGGACGAGGCGGGGGACGTGCAGGAGCCGCCGGACGGGGGTGCGGACACCCCCGCCGTCTCCGAGTCGCCGGGCGATGCCGGTCTGATCCCCTCCTCGCCGTCGTCGCGGCCCGGCGGCCGGACCTTCGCCGGCGGCGAGGACACCGTCGAGCCCCTGGTCCGGATCCTGCCGCTGGGCAGCGGCCTGGTCCTCATCGGGCTGGGGCTGGGGCTGGCGTTCGTGGGACTGCGGGTACGGCGCGATTAGGGCCTGTCCTAGGGCCCGTGCGGCCCCGGCTCCCGTCCGCTCAGGGCGTCACGAGCAGCACCTTGCCCATGTGGCCGCTCGCCTCCACCACCCGGTGGGCCTCGGCCGCCTCGGGCATCGGCAGCTCGCGGTCGACGACGGGGCGGACATGTCCCCCGCCGAACAGCGGCCAGACGTGCTCGCGCACGGCCGCGACGATGGCCGCCTTCTCCTCGAGCGGGCGGGCACGCAGTGAGGTGGCGCTGATCGCGGCCCGCTTGGTGAGCAGCGCGCCGAGGTTCAGCTCCCCCTTGGCGCCGCCCTGCAGCCCGATGACGGCGAGCCGGCCGTTGACGGCGAGGGCCTGGACGTTGCGGTCCAGGTACTTGGCGCCCATGTTGTCGAGGATGACGTCGGCACCCGCGCCGCCCGTGGCCTTCTTGACCTCGGCGACGAAGTCCTGCTCCCGGTAGTTGATGAGGATGTCGGCGCCGAGCCCGGCGCAGAAGTCCAGCTTCTCCTTGGTGCCGGCCGTGACGGCCACCTTCGCGCCGACCGCCTTGGCCAGCTGGATCGCCATCGTGCCGATGCCGCTGGAGCCGCCGTGCACGAGCAGCGTCTCCCCCGGACGCAGATGGGCGACCATGAAGACGTTCGACCAGACCGTGCAGACCACCTCGGGCAGCGCGGCGGCCTGCTTCAGGGCGATGCCCTCGGGCAGGGGCAGCAGCTGCCCGGCCGGGACGACGACCTGCTCGGCGTAGCCGCCGCCGGCGAGCAGCGCGCACACCTCGTCGCCGACCGACCAGCCGCCCACGCCGGGGCCCAGCGCCGCGATCCGGCCGGAGCACTCCAGGCCCGGGTACACCGGCGAGCCGGGAGGCGGATCGTAGTAGCCCTGCCGCTGCAGGATGTCGGCACGGTTGACGGCTCCGGCCACCACCTCGACCAGCACTTCGCCCTCGCCGGGCACCGGATCGGGAACCTCGGCCCACACCAGCGCCTCGGGCCCACCAGGTTCGGGAATCGTGATCGCATGCATAGCGGCGACGCTACTCCTCGCGCCGGTCCCCGCCCGGTCCGGCCCGCACAGTCGGGACCGGCAGTGGCCGGGCCCGCGGTTTCACGTGAAACACACCCCGATTCCGGCGGCCGCCCACGGCAGATCGAGCAACTCGGTCTCCTGGCCCTGCCGTGCGCCACCCGGAGGTACGACGGCGAGCGCGTCGGCGGCCGCGATGCCGCGCAGCATCGCCGGGCCGTTGTAGTGCAGGGGCACTGCGTGATCACCGCGCAGCACGACGGGGATGAGCCGGGTGTCGTGCGGGTGGCCGTGCACCGTGTCCCGCAACGGCAACGTGTAGGGCTCGGGGGCCGGGCGGGCGGCGAGGGTGCGCAGCAGCGGTTCGGCGAGCGTGAGCAGGCCGGAGACCGCCGCGAGGGGGTTGCCGGGCAGGCCGACGAGGTGCTGGCCCTCCTTGGTGCGGGCCAGCAGCATGGGATGGCCGGGGCGCACCCTGACTCCGTCGACGAGGAGTTCGGCGCCGATGCGGCGCAGCGTGGGGTGGACGTGGTCGACGGGGCCGGAGGCGGTGCCGCCGGTGGTCACGATGAGGTCGGCGTCGCAGGAGGTGACGGCCTTGTGCAGGGCGTTGGCGTCGTCACCGAGCCGGCGCACCCGGGTGACCTCGGCGCCGAGGGCGCGCAGCCAGGGCGGCAGCATCGGGCCGAGCGCGTCACGGATGAGTCCGTCGTGCGGAAGCCCCTTGTCGAGCAGCTCGTCACCGAGGACGAGGATCTCGGCGCGCGGCCGGTCAACGGCGGTGAGGGTGTCGTATCCGGCGGCGGCGGCCAGCCCCAGGACGGCGGGGGTGACCAGGGTGCCGACGGGCAGCAGCTGGTCGCCACTGCGGCATTCCTGGCCACGCGGGCGGATGTCCTGGCCGTGGTTCATCTCGCGGGTGGGGTGCAGCCGGCCCTTTGCGTCGGTGCGGCCGTGCTCGCTGCGCAGGACGGCGGTGGTGTCCGGCGGGATACGAGCGCCGGTGGCGATCCGCACCGCCTCTCCGTCCGTCAGCGGCTCCGGCGGCGTGTGGCCGGCCAGGACGCCCTCCTCCCGGACGTGCCAGGGGCCCGGTCCCGCGACGGCCCAGCCGTCCATCGCGGAGGTGTCGAAGGAGGGCAGGTCGGTGAGGGCGGTGAGGGGGGCGGCGAGCACCAGGCCGAGGGCGTCCGCGAGGGAGACGGAGACCGGGGGACGGCGGCCGCCCGCCCGCGCGGCGCCGGCCGCGGTCTCGCGGGCCCGGCTCCAGGGGGCGGCCTCGTGGTGACGGTCGTCGGTGCCGTGCCCGCCCGGGGCCGCGGGCGCGGGGGACTGGCCGCCGGGGGCGCTGCCGGCGTCGGCGGGACCGTTGTCGTCGCGGGGTTCCCTCACGAGGGCGAGCGCCTCCTCGACGTCGAGGTCGTCTGTTTCCTCGGCGTACTCGGCCCGCTCACCGGCCCGGGTCGCTCGGGCGGTCATCCGGCGTCCGGGCCGGGGGCGGACTGGCCGGGACTGTTCTCTTCCTCCCAGCGCAGGGCCAGCGCCACGGCCTTGCGGGCGGCCTCGGCGACCGCTTCGGGGCCCCCTTCGCCCCGGGCGGCGGCGTAGCCGACGAGGAAGGTGGTCAGCGGTGCGGCGGGCCGGGCCACGCCGTGCGCGGCGTCACGGGCGAGGTCGAGCAGCACGCCGGTGTCGACGTCCAGGTCGATGCCCAGCTCGTCCTTGACTGCGGAGATCCATTCATCCAACACGTGTCCATGCTCCCTGATCCGTGCCCGGGCGGCGGCGATGTCGTCCCAGGTGTCGCAGTCGAAGGAGGCGACCGGGTCCGGGACGCGGACGAGTTCCAGCGCGCCGGTCAGCCGGCGCAGGGGCAGTCCGGTGAGGCTGCCGTGAGCGCTCTGGAGCGCCGTCAGCTCGCGGCGCAGGGCGGCGGTCCGGTACGCGGCCACGAGTGGCTGGTCGCGGCCGTCCGTGTCGGTGAGCAGTGCGCCCTGGGCAGTGGTGGTGCGCAGGGCGGCCAGCAGCCGCCGCACCGTTGCGGTTCCGAGGAACGGCAGGTCGGCCGAGAGAACTACGAGGTGCTCGGCCGTGGTGTGCCGCAGCCCGGCGTCGAGCGCGGCGACCGGCCCGCCGCCGGGGGGGTCCTCGCGGGCCCAGCCCACCGGCCGGGCGGTGGGGCGGGGGTCGGCCACGACCACGGTCGTGGCCGCGTCGGCGCAGGCCGCGAGCACCCGGTCGAGCAGCGGGCGCCCGCCGACCCGTACGGCCGGTTTGTCGGCCCCGCCGAGCCGCCGGGCGGCCCCACCGGCCAGCACGACGGCGTCGTACGGCCCGGGGCTTCCGGCGCTTCCGGCGGCAGGGGCGTTGTCGGTCACCCCCCGAGTATGTCCTGTGCGTCCCGGCTCACGGGGCCCGCGGCCTTTCTTCGTGAGCTCCCGTCCGTCACAGGGTGCGCAGCAGCACCGCGGGCTGTTCCACGCAGTCCGCCACGTACCTCAGGAAGCCGCCGGCCGTGCCGCCGTCGCACACCCGGTGGTCGAAGGTGAGCGAGAGCTGGACGACCTGGCGCACCGCCAGCTCGCCCTCGTGCACCCAGGGTTTGGGCACGATGCGGCCGACGCCCAGCATGGCCGCCTCGGGATGGTTGATGATCGGCGTGGAGCCGTCGACGCCGAACACCCCGTAGTTGTTCAGCGTGAAGGTCCCGCCGGTGAGTTCACCGGGTGTCAGCGTCCCGGCCCGGGCCGCCTCGGTCAGCCGGGCGAACTCGGCGCTGAGGGACTCGGCGTCGCGCGCGTGGGCGTCCCGGACAACGGGCACCACCAGCCCACGATCGGTCTGCGCGGCGAACCCGATGTGCACCTGCTCCAGCCGGACGAGCTCGCGGGCGTCGGTGTCGACGTAGGAGTTCAGCTCGGGGAACCGGGCGAGGGCCGCGGTGCAGATCCGGGCGAGCAGCGCGAGGAGGGAGATCTTCGGTCCCGCGCCCGTGTTCATCGCGGCTCGCGCCCGCATGAGTTCGGTCGCGTCCGCGTCGACCCAGCAGGTGGCGTCCGGGATCTCCCGGCGGCTGCGGGAGAGCTTGTCGGCGACGGCGCCCCGAACCCCCTTGAGAGGGGTGCGGACGCCGTCGCGAACGGAGGAGACCCGGGCCGGCGGTTCCTCCGCCACGGGGGCGGCGGGCGCGGCCTTGGTCCGCAGGGCGTTCTCGACATCGGCACGCAGGATCAGCCCGTCGGGCCCGGACCCGGGCAGCTTGCGCAGGTCGAGGCCGTTGTCGCGGGCCAGCCGGCGCACCAGCGGGGAGATCACGGGGACCGGTCCCTCGACGGGCGCGGGCGGTGCCGGAGCGGGCTCCTGGGCCCTTCCGCCGGCGGCCGGCCGGACCCTCCGGCGCCGTGCCGGTGCCTCCGAGGTGCCGTAGCCGACCAGGACGTTGCCCGAGCCGCCGGTGTTCCCGCCGACGGCACCGTCCACGGTGCCGTCGGCGGCCGGTGGTCCCACCGCCACCGTCAGCAGTGGCGCCCCGACGGGCAGTTCCGTGCCCTCCTCCCCGAAGCGGGCGGTGACCACGCCTCCGTACGGGCAGGGGACCTCGACCATGGCCTTGGCCGTCTCGACCTCGACGACGGGCTGGTCGACCGCGACGACGTCACCGACCTGGACCAGCCAGCGGACGATCTCGGCCTCGGTCAGCCCCTCCCCGAGGTCGGGAAGCTTGAACTCGAGCACGTGTGCCATCAGCTCTCGGCCTCCCACTGCAGACGCGCCACGGCGTCCAGGATCCGGTCGACGCCGGGCAGGTGGTGCCGCTCCAGCATCGGCGGCGGGTAGGGGATGTCGAAGCCGGCCACGCGCAGCACCGGCGCCTCCAGATGGTGGAAGCAGCGTTCCGTGACGCGGGCCGCGATCTCGCCGCCCGGCCCGCCGAACCCGCCCGACTCGTGGACGACGACCGCGCGCCCGGTACGCCGTACCGACGCGGTGACCGTCTCGTCGTCGAACGGCACCAGGGAACGCAGGTCGACTACTTCGAGGTCCCAGCCCTCGGCCCGGGCCGCCTCGGCGGCGTCCAGGCAGACCGGCACGGACGGCCCGTAGGTGATGAGCGTGGCGCTGCGGCCGGCCCGCCGCACCACCGCGCGGCCCAGCGGCTCGACGGTCTGCGGGTCCTCCGGGTTCCAGGAGTCCTTCGACCAGTACAGCCGCTTGGGTTCGAGGAAGAGCACCGGGTCGTCCGAGGCGATGGACGCGCGCAGCAGCCCGTAGGCGTCGGCGACGGTGGCGGGCGTGACGACATGGAGCCCCGGAGTCGCCATGTAGTACGCCTCGGAGGAGTCACTGTGGTGCTCGACTCCGCCGATGCCGCCGCCGTAGGGGACGCGAACGGTGATCGGCAGGGGCATCCGTCCGCGGGTACGGTTGCGCATCCGCGAGACATGGCTGACCATCTGCTCGAACGCGGGGTACGCGAACGCGTCGAACTGCATCTCCACGACCGGACGCAGCCCGTACATGGCCATGCCGACGGCGGTGCCGAGGATGCCCGCCTCGGCCAGCGGGGTGTCCGTGCAGCGGTCCTCGCCGAACTCCTTGGCGAGCCCGTCGGTGACCCGGAAGACTCCGCCGAGGGTGCCGACGTCCTCGCCCATGACGTGCACGGCGGGATCGGCGGCCATCGCGTCGCGCAGCGCGCGCGTGAGGGCCTGCGCCATGGTGGCGGGTTTGACGGCGACGGTGGTCATCGGTGACCGCCTTCCTGCTCGGCCTCCAGCTCGGCCCGCAGCAGGTCGCGCTGCTCCCGCAGTTGCGGAGTGGGCTCGGCGTACACGTGGGCGAAGAGGTCCATGGGGTCGAGTTCCGGATCCCGGTTCATGCGTTCGCGCAGGTCGGCGGCCATCGCCTCGGCGTCCTCGCGTACCGCCCGGATGTCGTCCTCGTCGATCAGGCCACGGGCGGTGAGCTCGCGTTCGAGCAGGTGGACCGGGTCGTGCTCGCGCCAGGCCGCCACCTCGGCGTCACCGCGGTAGCGGGTGGCGTCGTCGGCGTTGGTGTGGGCGTCGATGCGGTACGTCACGGCCTCCACGAGCGTGGGACCGCCGCCCGCGCGGGCGTGCCGCACGGCGTCGCTGAGGACCTCGTGCACGGCGGCCGCGTCGTTGCCGTCGACCAGGCGGCCCGGCATGCCGTAACCGACGGCCTTGTGGGCCAGGGAGGGCGCCGCGGTCTGCTTGGCGAGCGGTACCGAGATGGCGAAGCCGTTGTTCTGGACCAGGAAGACGACCGGGGCCTGCCAGACGGCGGCGAAGTTCAGCGCCTCGTGGAAGTCGCCCTCGCTGGTGCCGCCGTCGCCGACCAGGGCGAGCGCCACCACGTCGTCACCCTTGAGGCGGGCGGCGTGGGCGAGGCCGACGGCGTGCGGGAGCTGGGTGGCCAGCGGGGTGCACAGCGGGGCGACACGGTGCTCGTAGGGGTCGTAGCCGGTGTGCCGGTCGCCGCGCAGCAGGGTGAGGGCCTCGACGGGGTCGACGCCGCGGACCACGGCGGCCAGCGTGTCGCGGTAGCTGGGGAAGAGCCAGTCGTGTTCCCGCAGGGCGAGTGCGGCGGCGACCTCGCAGGCCTCCTGCCCGGTGCTGGAGGGGTAGACGGCGAGACGGCCCTGCTTGGTGAGCGCGGTGGCCTGCGTGTTGTACCGCCGGCCGCGCACCAGGTGGGCGTGGAGCAGACGCAGCAGCTCCGGGTCGGCCTGGGCGGCGGCCTCGGTGCCGAGGACGCGGTAGGGCTCGGCGTCGGGCAGCAGCGGCGCGGGGTCCGTACGGGGCTGCCAGGCGGGCGGCGGCGATGGCCGGTACGCGCCTCGCTGCTCCATGACCGTCATGACGGCACCTCCTCGTGCGAGCTCAGGAGACGCGTCGGCTGTGACCCGCCTCACCTACCGATTGTTCGGTCGTCGGCACATTTTGGCTACAGGGCCCCGGAGGCTGTGGACAAACGGTTCTCCACAGCCTGCAATGAACGCAGGGCGTCCACGGCAGGAAGGTGGGGGGACATGGCATCTGAACAAATGGCCGCGGGCCCGGAGTCCGATGCCGTCCTGCCGCCGCCGCGTCCGCTGGACGCCGTCGACCAGGACATCCTGCGGATGCTCCAGGCGGACGGCCGCGCGTCGATACGGTCGGTCGCCGAGCGCGTCCACGTCTCCCGCGCCAACGCGTACGCGCGCATCAACCGCCTCATCGAGGACGGAGTGATCCGTGGTTTCGGTGCCCGCGTCGACCACGAGCGGGCGGGGCACGGCACGTCGGCGTACATCACCCTGAAGATCGTGCAGAACACCTGGCGCACCGTGCGCGAGCAGCTCAGACAGCTGCCGGGCGCCTCGCACATCGCACTGGTGGGCGGCGACTTCGACGTGCTGCTCCTGGTGCACACCCCCGACAACAGGGCCCTGCGCGAGCTGGTGCTCACCCGGCTCCAGGCCCTCCCGGAGGTGCTCAGCACCCGCACCCTGCTGGTGTTCGAGGAAGAGGACCTGGAGCCGGAGGGCTGACCCGGCGGAGCCGGGCGTCAGCGTTCGCTGCGCAGCCCCGAGAAGACCAGCCGCACCACCGCGTCGGACACCTCGCGCGCGCCCGTCCCGCGCCCGTCGGGGCGGTACCACTCCACGATCGAGTTGATCATCCCGAAGACCAGCCGGGTCGCCAGGCGCACCTCCACGTCGCCGCGCACGTCCCCGTCGCTCGCCGCCGCCTTCAGCAGCTCGGCCACCCGGTGGTCGAAGTCGCGCCGCCGCTCCAGCGCCCAGCGTTCGGTGGCGGTGTTCCCCCGCACACGCAGCAGCAGCGTCACGTAGGGCAGCTCGGCCAGCAGCACCTCGACCATGCGCCGGACGACGTGCTCCAGGCGGTCCGCGGACCGCCCCACGCGCGCGGGCTCCTCGTCGAGGATCGCGAAGAGGCCGTCCAGCGCCCGGCTGACGGCCCGGCGCAGCAGTTCCTCCTTGCCGGTCACGTGGTGGTAGATCGACGACTTGGAGATGCCGGCCGCCTTGGACAGGTGCTCCATGGAGGTGCCGTCGTAACCGCGCTCGTTGAAGACCCGCACGGCGACCGAGAGAAGGGTCTCGGGGGTGTAGGGGTCACGTCTGGCGGTGGTCATCACGCGCCCTCCCGCTTCTCGGTGGCGTGCGAGTGCCGGTAGAGCGCGAGGGACGGTGCGTAGCGTCCGCAGGGGTCGCACACGTGCAGCTCGTCCAGCAGGTCGTAGGCCCAGTCGCGGCCGAGCCTGCGGCTCCACTCGAAGGGGCCGAGAGGGTAGTTGACGCCCAGGCGCATCGCCGTGTCGATGTCCTCCTCGGTGGCCACGCCCTTGGCGACGGCGTCGTGGGCGAGGTCGACGATCCGGGCGACCGTACGGGCGACGATCATGCCGGGGACGTCCCCGACGATGCTGACGTCCTTGCCGAGCGCCTGGAAGAGGCCGGTGGCCTCCCGCACGGTCTGCGGCGGGGTGTCCTGGGCGGCGGACAGGGCGACGCGGGTGGCACGGCGGTAGTCGAGGGCGAGGTCGAAGTAGACGACGTCGCCGAACTCGACGGAGGTCTGCCCGTCGGCGAGCACCAGCTGCCCGCCGCTGGGCAGGATCAGGCGGGTGCCGTTGTCCTCGTCCTCCTCGCGGACCCGGATGCCCGCCTCGCGGATCAGCGTGAGCAGTTCGGCCGCCGGGCCCAGGCGGCCCTCGGCGATGACGTAGGAGGGTGCCTGTTCCTTGTCGGCGGTGTGCGGCTCGGGGCGCTCGGCGCCGTCGGCGTAGTCGTACCAGCCGTGTCCGGTCTTGCGGCCCAGGCGCCCGGACTCGACCAGGCGCCGCTGGGCGAGCGAGGGCGTGAAACGCACGTCCTGGAAGAAGGACTGCCACACGGAGTGCGTGACGGACTCGTTGACGTCCTGTCCGATGAGGTCCGTCAGCTCGAAGGCACCCATCCGGAAGCCGCCGCACTCACGCAGGACGGCGTCGATGGTCGCCGGGTCGGCGGCCTGGGCCTCCAGGACGGCGAACGCCTCCGCGTAGAACGGGCGGGCGATGCGGTTGACGATGAAGCCCGGGGTGTCGGCACAGGCGACCGGGGTCTTGCCCCAGGCGCGGGCGGTCTCGTACGCGCGCGTGGCCGAGGTGACGTCGGTGGCGAACCCGGAGACGACCTCCACCAGCGGCATCAGCGGCGCGGGGTTGAAGAAGTGCAGGCCGACGAAACGTCCGGCGCCCCGCAGCGCGCCGCCGATGGCCGTCACCGACAGGGAGGAGGTGTTGGTGGCGAGCAGGCAGTCCTCGGCGACGATGTCCTCGAGCTCGCGGAAGAGCTCCTGTTTGACGTCCAGCCGCTCCAGGACGGCTTCGACGACCAGGGCGCAGTCGGCGAGCTCGGCGAGGCTCCCGGCCGGCCGGAGCCGGTCGCGGGCGGCGTCCCGTTCGGCGCCGGTGAGCCGGCCCTTCGCCACGAGCCGGTCCAGACGTGCGCCGATCGCGGCGGCCGCCTCCTGGGCGCGCCCGGGGACGGCGTCGTACAGCCGGACGGGTTGGCCCGCCACCAGTGCGACCTGGGCTATGCCCTGGCCCATGGTGCCGGTGCCGACCACGGCCACGGGGCTGCTGAGGTCGAGTGCTGTCATGGGCGCGATCCTCCCGCACATGGTTTTCCACAGATGCGGCGGACCCCCTTGTCCCGACCGATCGTTCGGTTACTCTAACTCTGTCCGGCCTTTCCTGCCCATGGTTCTGCTGTTTCTGCCCAGGTCATGAGCTCGACGAAGAGCTCTTGAGACGAGGAGTTGGTCCCGCATGGCCGCCGAACTGAACGCGCACGAGCTGATCGCCAAGCACCGGCCCACTCTCGACCAGGCGCTGAAGGCGATCCGCACACGCGCGTACTGGTCCCCCCACCCCGAGCACCCGAAGGCGTACGGCGAGAACGGCAGCCTGGACGCGGCGGCGGGCAAGGCCGCCTTCGACGCCCTCCTGGGCGGCCGCGTCGACCTCGGCCAGCCCGGCACGGACGACTGGGTGGGCGGCGAGGTCTCCCCCTACGGCATCGAGCTGGACGTCACCTACCCGCACGCGGACGCCGACATCCTGCTGCCCGCGATGCGCGCCGGGCAGGGCGCGTGGCGGGACGCGGGCGCGGAGACCAGGGCCGTGGTCTGCCTGGAGATCCTGAAGCGGATCAGCGACCGGACGCACGAGTTCGCGCACGCGGTCATGCACACCTCCGGCCAGGCGTTCATGATGGCGTTCCAGGCCGGCGGCCCGCACGCCCAGGACCGCGGCCTGGAGGCGGTGGCGTACGCGTACGCGGAGCAGGTGCGCACCCCCGACTCCGCGGAGTGGACCAAGCCGCAGGGCAAGCGCGACCCGCTGGTGCTCACCAAGCACTTCACGCCCGTCCCCCGCGGCATCGCACTGCTCGTCGGCTGCAACACCTTCCCGACCTGGAACGGCTACCCGGGCCTGTTCGCCTCCCTGGCCACCGGCAACGCGGTCCTGGTCAAGCCCCACCCGCGCGCGGTGCTGCCGCTCGCCCTGACCGTGCAGGTGGCCCGCCAGGTGCTCGCCGAGACCGGCTTCGACCCGAACCTGGTCGCCCTGGCCGCCGAACGCCCCGGCGAGGGCATCGCCAGAACGCTGGCCACCCGCCCCGAGATCCGGATCATCGACTACACGGGCTCCACGGAGTTCGGCGACTGGCTGGAGGCCAACGCCCGCCAGGCGCAGGTCTACACCGAGAAGGCCGGCGTCAACACGGTGATCGTGGAGTCGACGGACGACTACCAGGGCATGCTCTCCAACCTGGCGTTCTCGCTGTCCCTGTACAGCGGCCAGATGTGCACCACCCCGCAGAACCTGCTGGTCCCGCGCGACGGCATCCGCACCGACCAGGGTCCCAAGTCCTACGACGAGGTGGTCGCCGACCTCGCCCTCGCGGTCGACGGCCTGCTCGGGGACGACGCGCGCGCGAACGCCCTGCTCGGGGCGATCGTCAACCCGGACGTCAAGGCCCGTCTGGAGGCCGCGGCGGGCCTCGGCGAGGTCGCTCTCGCCTCCCGCGAGGTGACCAACCCCGAATTCCCCGGGGCGGTCGTGCGCACCCCGGTGATCGTCAAGCTGGACGGCGCGCGGAAATATTGGGAGGGGGCTGACGACGAGGCCGCCTTCATGAGCGAGTGCTTCGGCCCCGTCTCCTTCGCCGTCGCCGTCGACTCGGCGACGGACGCGGTGGAGCTGCTGCGGCGCACGGTCCGCGAGAAGGGCGCGATGACGGTCGGCGCGTACACCACCGACCAGGAGGTGGAGCGCGCGATCGAGGAGGTCTGCCTGGAGGAGGCCGCCCAGCTGTCCGTCAACCTCACCGGCGGGGTGTACGTCAACCAGACGGCCGCCTTCTCCGACTTCCACGGGTCGGGCGGCAACCCGTCGGCCAACGCGGCCCTGTGCGACGGCGCCTTCGTCGCGAACCGCTTCCGGGTGGTGGAGGTCCGCCGGGAGGCGTAGGGCCGCCTGCCGGAACGCTCAGACGGGTGCGCCCCCGGTGGCGCTCCAGTGGTACAGCGTCATGGCCACACTGGTCGCGAGGTTGTAGCTGGAGACCTGGGGGCGCATCGGCAGGGACACCAGATGGTCGGTGCGGGCGCGCAGCTCGGCGGACAGGCCGCTGCGCTCCGAGCCGAAGGCGAGCACCGCGTCGTCCGGCAGCTTCAGGCCCCGGATGTCCTCGCCCTCCGGGTCGAGGGCGAACAGCGGCCCGGGCGGGAGCTCGGCCACGGCCAGCCGTTCCACGGCGGTCGCGAAGTGCAGCCCCGCCCCGCCCCGCACCACCGTGGGGTGCCAGGGGTCGAGCGTGCCCGTGGTGACGACCCCGGTCGCCCCGAAGCCGGCGGCCAGCCGGATCACGGCGCCCGCGTTGCCCAGGTTGCGCGGATCGTCGAGGACGACGACGGGTGCGCGGCGCGTGGCGTGTGCCAGTTTCTCCAGGTTGGCCGCGCGGGACGGCCGTACGGCCAGGGCTGCCACGGCGGTGGGGTGCGGCCTCGGCACCAGGGACGCGTACACCGCCTCCGGCACCTCCGCCAGGAGCGCGTCCAGCGTGTCACGGACGTCCGGGGCCAGTTCGCCGGCGAGGGCGAGCGCCGCCGGCCGGTCCGTGGTGACCGCCACCGGTACCTCGGCCGCGAAGCGCACCGCGTGCTTGAGGGCGTGGAAGCCGTCGAGCAGCACACAGCCGGCGGCGCGTTCGCGCCAGCGGGTCAGGGGATCGGTCATGCCCCGAAGCCTACGTGGGCGGACTCGTGGCCCTCCGGGGAGCGCGGCGCAGGCAGGCCGGGGCCGCCGCGCCTGGTCAGCCGCCCACGCGCGTGCGCCGCCCAGCCGCCGAGTCCGCGAAGGAACGACGTCGGCAGGAACACCGAGTCCGCGGCGATCATCGCGAGCGAGAAGAAGGGCAGCCCGAGGACGACCGCGATCACGGCGTGCTCGGTCATCATCGCGGCCAGCAGGACGTTCTTCACCCGCCGGTTGAACAGCGTGAACGGGAAGGCGACCTGCACCACGACCGTCCCGTAGGTCACCAGCATGACCAGGGTGCCGTTGGCCGACAGCAGGTCGGCGAGGGCCGGCCAGGGCGAGAAGTAGTCCAGGTGCAGCGGGTAGTAGACGGCGGTGCCGTCCTGCCAGCGCGAACCCTGGATCTTGTACCAGCCTGCCGTGGCGTAGATCAGGCACGCCTCCGCCATGATCACGAACAGGGCGCCGTTGTGCACGATGTTCGCGATCACGTCCAGCAGGATCCGGGGCTCCTGCGAGCGCGCCCGACGCCCCACCACCCACCACAGGCCCTGCGCCAGCCACATCGACCACAGCAGCACGGGGACGAGCAGACCGCTGTCCAGGCGGCCGGCCACGGTCACCCCGGCCAGCGCGAGACCGAGCACTCCCCACAGGAGGGGGCCCGTCCGGTCGGCGACCCGCTCCCCGCGCGCGTGCGCGGCCGCCGCACGCTCCTCCCGCCCGGCGTCCAGGGACCACACCCGGCCGCAGCGGGTGAACACCAGGTAGATCGACATCAGGTGCAGGACGTTGTCGCCGCCGTCGCCCACGAAGACGCTGCGGTTCTGCAGCGAGAGCACGCCGACCATGAACAGCACGGACGCCGTACGGGTGCGCCAGCCCAGCAGGAGCAGGGCGCTCGCGACGACGGCGAGGACGTAGAACACCTCGAACCAGGCCCGCCCGTCGGTCCACATCAGGGCGGTGAAGGCTCCGTTGTCGGAGGTCAGCCTGTGGGCCATGGCCCAGCTCCAGGGACCGTCCGGGCCATAGAGCTGCTCGCGGTGGGGGAACTCGCGCAGCAGGAACAACAGCCAGGTCCCGGCGAAGCCGATGCGGATCACGGCCGACTGGTAGGGGCCGAGGGGCGACTCGGTGACCTGGGCGATCCCGCGGGAGACCGAGAGCACGAGACGGTTCACCGCACACCCCCGGCGGTCTCGTCCCGCGTCACCGTCCACCAGGGCAGCAGGCGGTAGAAGGGCTTGTCGGAGACCTGTTCACGGCTCCACGAGGGCGGCGGAACGTCGGTCGTGCGGGAGCGGACCTGCACGCGCCGGACGACGCCCTTGCCGGCGCCGCCCTCGGTGTACAGGCGCCTGACCACGATCCGGCGCAGGTACTCCTCGGAGAGGGAGCCGCGCAGGCCCACCGGGCGGTTGTCGGAGCCGTGCGTGGCGAGGAAGAAGTCCCAGGCCCGGCGCAGTTCGTTCTGTTCCGTGTGGCTGGGCAGGAGACTGCCGTCTATGGCCTCACCGTCCTGGGCGGACAGGTCGTACCAGCCCGTGGTCGTCACGGTTCCGTCGGCCGCCCGCAGGTCGGCGCGGACCTCCACCGCTATGTTCTGCTGCAGCGGGTTCGGGGCGAACAGCTTCCAGTTCTGCTCGAACTCCGGGTAGATCCACTCGTCTATCGCCCTGCCGTGCTGCTTCGTCACCGTGTTCGCCGGTGCGACATGCAGGAACACCATCCCGAGATGCACGCAGGCGGTCACCGCGACGGCCGCGAGCGCCAGGGCCGCACCGATCTGGTAGCGGGGGGAGAGCGCGGCGACACCGGTACGGGGGGTGCCCGGAACGGGGCCGGGGCGGCCGGTGCGGTCCTCGGCGGAGCCGGGGCGGCCGGAGGTGTCCTCGGCGGGGCCGGGGCGGCCGGAGGTGTCCTCGGCGGGGCCGGGGCGGCCGGAGGTGTCCTCGGCCGGCCGGTCCGTCGTGTCCGGCACGGGCAGGGGACGCGTCCCGTCCGACCCGTCCGGCCCCGGCGGGGCCTTCGAGTCCTCGTCGTGCGCGTCCATTCCGCCCCGTTTCCAGATCACCGCTGAAGTTGCCCGGCCGCCCCGACACGGACAGGCCACCGCCGCGGGCGGGCCGGATCGGCCCATGGGCCCCGCGCATCTCCTCGGCGCCCGCACGGAACGGTACTCAGCCTCACCCGTCCGGCGCAGCCCCGAAGCACAGCCGATGCGGTACCGCACGGTGGAGGAGAGGGTGGCGGGCAAGGTGACGGGAGGTTGTCCACAGGCTGCCGGTCCGGTTTTCCACAGCGGTTGACACCTCGCGGCGGCTCACCGCACCATTGAATCGCACGGACCGAACGATCGGTCGGGACAGAGTCCCAGCAGAGCCCGAGGTCAGGGGGACCGCATGGCGACAGCAGCCGCCCAGCGCACAGCCGGCGGGGCGCAGCACGCCCAGGACACCGCCGGCACGGCGGCGTACGAGCGCGCCTTCGAGGCCGCCGTGGCAGCGGACGAGCGCATCGAGCCCCGCGACTGGATGCCCGACGCCTACCGCGCGACGCTGGTCAGGCAGATCGCCCAGCACGCCCACTCCGAGATCATCGGCATGCAGCCGGAGGCCAACTGGATCACGCGTGCACCCTCACTGCGCCGCAAGGCCATCCTCATGGCCAAGGTCCAGGACGAGGCGGGCCACGGCCTGTACCTGTACAGCGCGGCCGAGACCCTCGGCACCGGCCGGGAGGAACTCCTCGACAAGCTGCACAGCGGCCGCCAGAAGTACTCCTCGATCTTCAACTACCCCACCCTGACCTGGGCCGACGTCGGCGCGATCGGCTGGCTGGTGGACGGCGCCGCCATCACCAACCAGGTGCCCCTGTGCCGCTGCTCCTACGGCCCGTACGCACGCGCGATGGTGCGCATCTGCAAGGAGGAGTCCTTCCACCAGCGCCAGGGATACGAGCTGCTGCTCGCCCTCAGCCGTGGCACTCCGGAGCAGCACGCGATGGCGCAGGACGCGGTGAACCGCTGGTGGTGGCCGTCCCTGATGATGTTCGGGCCGCCCGACGACGCCTCGCGGCACTCCGCGCAGTCGATGGCGTGGAAGATCAAGCGCCACTCCAACGACGAGCTGCGCCAGCGCTTCGTCGACATCTGCGTCCCGCAGGCGGAGTCGCTGGGCCTCACCCTGCCCGACCCGGACCTGAGGTGGAACGAGGAGCGCGGGCACCACGACTTCGGCGCGATCGACTGGACGGAGTTCCAGGAGGTCCTCAAGGGCAACGGCCCGTGCAACGAACAGCGGATCACCCAGCGCCGCCGGGCACACGACGAGGGCGCCTGGGTGCGGGAGGCGGCCGCGGCGTACGCGGCCAAGCACGCCGGCGAGAAGACCGGTGGGACAGGAGCGAGCCGAGCATGACCCCTACCGACTGGCCCCTGTGGGAGGTCTTCGTGCGCTCCCGCCGCGGCCTTTCCCACACCCACGCCGGCAGCCTGCACGCACCGGACGCCGAGCTGGCGCTGCGCAACGCACGCGACCTGTACACCCGGCGCGGTGAGGGCGTCTCGATCTGGGTGGTCCCCGCCTCCGCGATCACGGCGTCCTCCCCCGACGAGAAGGACCCGTTCTTCGAACCCGCCGCCGACAAGCCGTACCGGCACCCGACGTTCTACGAGATCCCGGAGGGGGTGAAGCACCTGTGACGACGACCGCCGTGCCCATGACGGCCGCCCTCGCCCTCGGCGACGACACCCTGGTGCTCTCGCACCGCCTGGGCGAGTGGGCGGGACACGCGCCCGTCCTGGAAGAGGAGGTCGCCCTCGCCAACATCGCCCTGGACCTGCTGGGGCAGGCCCGCGTCCTGCTGTCGATGGCCGGGGACGAGGACGAACTGGCCTTTCTGCGTGAGGAGCGCGCCTTCACCAACCTCCAGCTCGTGGAGCAGCCGAACGGCGACTTCGCGCACACCATCGCCCGCCAGCTGTACTTCTCCACCTACCAGCACCTGCTTCATGCCGAACTGGCCTCGGGGGACGGCCCGTTCGCCCCGCTCGCGGCGAAGGCCGTCAAGGAGGTCGCCTACCACCGCGACCATGCCGAGCAGTGGACCCTGCGGCTCGGTGACGGCACCGCGACCGGACACGAGCGGATGCGGCGGGCGTGCGAGGCGCTGTGGCGGTTCACCGGTGAGATGTTCCAGCCGGTGGAGGGCCTTGACGTGGACTGGACGGGACTGGAGAGGGCCTGGCTGGAGTCCGTCGGGGACGTGCTGCGCCGGGCCACCCTGACGGTGCCCGAGGGGCCGCGGTCCGGGGCGTGGTCGGCCGGCGCGGGTCGGCAGGGCCTGCACACCGAGCCGTTCGGGCGGATGCTCGCCGAGATGCAGCACCTGCACCGCAGCCATCCGGGGGCGTCGTGGTGACGGCGGCGACTCCCCTCGAGACCGAGCTGCTCCGCGTCGCGGGCTCGGTCCCCGACCCCGAGCTGCCCGTGCTCACCCTTCGGGAACTGGGCGTGGTGCGTGCGGTGCGCCTGCGCGGCACGGACGCCGTGGACGTCGAACTGACGCCGACCTACACCGGCTGCCCGGCGATCGAGGCGATGTCCCTGGACATAGAGCAGGCACTGCGCGCACACGGTATGCGCGAGGTCAGCGTCCGGACGGTCCTCACGCCCGCCTGGTCGACCGACGACATCACCGACGAAGGGCGGCGCAAACTGCGGGAGTTCGGGATAGCTCCGCCACGTGTGCGCCGGGCCGACGGGCCGGTCGCCGTGGCCCTCGGACCGACCCGCGCCGGCGAGCAGGCTGCGGCCGAGGAGCCCGAGCCGGTGCGCTGCCCGCACTGCGGATCCGCCGACACCGAGCTGCTGAGCCGGTTCTCCTCCACGGCCTGCAAGGCGCTGCGGCGCTGTCTGGCCTGCCGGGAACCGTTCGACCACTTCAAGGAGCTGTGATGGCCCGTTTCCACCCGCTCCCGGTGGCCGCGGCCGACCGGCTCACCGACGACTCGGTGGCCCTCACCTTCACCGTCCCGCCGGAACTGCGCGAGGAGTACCGGTACACGCCGGGCCAGCATCTCGCGCTGCGGCGCCGGGTCGACGGGGTCGAGACCCGGCGGACGTACTCGATCTGCTCGCCGGCTCCCGAGCCCGGCGGCGAGGGGCCGCGCACCCTGCGGATCGGGGTGCGGCTGGTCGAGGGCGGGGCGTTCTCGACGTACGCGCTGAAGGAGGTGAACGTCGGGGACGAACTGGAGGTGATGACCCCGGCCGGGCGGTTCACCCTGGAGCCCGCTCCCGGTCTGTACGCGGCGGTGGTGGGCGGCAGCGGCATCACCCCGGTGCTTTCGATCGTCTCCACGCTGCTGGCACGCGAGCCCCGCGCCCGGTTCTGCCTGATACGCAGCGACCGAACGGCCGCCTCCACCATGTTCCTGGAGGAGGTCGCCGATCTGAAGGACCGGTATCCCGAGCGGCTGCAGCTGGTGACCGTGCTGTCCCGGGAGGAGCAGCGGGCGGGGCTGCCGTCCGGACGGCTGGACCGGGAACGGCTGACGGAGCTGCTGCCGGCACTGCTGCCGGTGGGCGAGGTGGCGGGCTGGTTCCTGTGCGGGCCCTACGGGCTGGTGGAGGGCGCGGGGCGGGCACTGCGGGAGCTCGGGGTGGAGCGGGGGCGGATCCACGAGGAGATCTTCCACGTGGACGCCGGTGCGGCACCGGCGACGGTCACCGCGGCCCCCGCGCACAGCACCGTGACCGCCCGGCTCGACGGACGCGGCGGCACCTGGCCGGTCCAGGACGGCGAGTCCCTCCTGGAGACGGTGCTGCGCAACCGCCCCGACGCGCCCTACGCCTGCAAGGGCGGGGTGTGCGGCACGTGCCGGGCCTTCCTGGTGTCGGGCGAGGTGCGCATGGACCGCAACTTCGCGCTGGAGACGGAGGAGACGGAAGCCGGGTATGTGCTGGCCTGTCAGTCGCACCCGGTGACGGAGAAGGTCGAGCTGGACTTCGACCGCTGAAGCGCCGTTTCCCACTCGCCGTTTCCCACTCACCGTTCGCCTTCGAACCGTTCCCTTCTTCTAGAACCTGTTCTATCTTGACGGACCGTCAGGTCAGCACCGCCGGACGGGCGGATCCGCCAGGAGGACAGGACCGTGGACTTCACCTTCACCGAGGAGCAGCTGGCGGCGGCCGAGGCGGCCGGCGGCGTGTTCGCCGGCGTCGCGCCGGACGAGGTGCCGAGCCCGGCACTCACCGCGGGCGCCGTCGCCGAGGACTTCGACCGGGCGCTGTGGTCCAGGCTCGCCGACGCCGACCTGCTGAGCCTGCTGCTCGACCCCGGGTACGGCGGCGCGGGTCTGGACGCCATCGCGCTGTGCCTGGTGCTGCGGGAGTCCGCGAAGGTGCTGGCCCGGGTACCCCTGCTGGAGAGCAGCGCCGCCGCGGCTGCCATACAGGCCTACGGCGGCGAGGAGTTGCGGGCCCGGCTGCTGCCGCCCGCCGGGCGGGGCGAGCTCGTACTCACCGTCGCCGCGCACGGCCGCACCGGTCATGACCCGGCCGAACTCGCCGTGACCGCACGGCGGGACGGCGCCGACTGGGTGCTGGACGGGATACAGACGGCGGTGCCGTGGGCGTACGGCGCCGACCTCGTCGTCGTGCCCGCGCACACCGGTGCCGGCCGGACCGTCCTCGCGCTGGTCCCGCTCGGCCACGACGGCGTCGTGCTCGCCGAGCAGGTCTCCACCAGCGGGGAGCGGCTGGGCGAGCTGCGTCTGCAGTCCGCGCGGATCGCGGCCGGGGACGTCATCGACACCGACGGCGCCTGGGAGTGGCTGCGTGCGCTGCTGGCCACGGGGACCTGCGCGCTGGCGCTGGGACTGGGCGAACGGGTGCTGAGGATGACCAGCGACTACACCGGCAAGCGGGAACAGTTCGGTCACCCGATCGCGACCTTCCAGGCGGTCGCCGTGCAGGCCGCCGACCGGTACGTCGACCTGCGGGCCATGGAGGCCACCCTGTGGCAGGCCGCCTGGCGCATCGCCTCCGGGGCACCAGGAGCGCTGCCCGCCGCGGGGGACGTCGCCGTGGCGAAGATCTGGGCGGCGGAGGGCGTACGACGGGTCGTGCAGACCGCGCAGCACCTGCACGGCGGATTCGGCGCCGACACCGACTACCCCCTGCACCGGTACCACGCCTGGGCCAAGCATCTGGAGCTGTCGCTCGGCCCGGCGGCCGCGTACGAGGAGACGCTGGGGGACCTGCTCGCGGCCCATCCTCTGGGCTGACCGCCCGCCCCCCGGGCGCCGGGGCTACAGAACGTGCCCCGGCTGTCCCTGGTCCGTGACGACGGGACGGCCCGCGGCCGCCCAGACCTGCATTCCGCCGTCCACGTTCACCGCGTCGATGCCCTGCTGGATCAGGTACATCGTGACCTGGGCCGAACGCCCGCCCGAGCGGCAGATCACGTTCACCCGGCCGTCCTGCGGGGCCGCCTCGGTCAGCTCCCCGTACCGCGCCACGAACTCGCTGATGGGAATGTGCAGCGCCCCCTCGGCGTGACCCGCCTGCCACTCGTCGTCCTCGCGAACGTCCAGCAGGAAGTCGCCGTCCTTCAGGTCCGTGACCCCGACCGTCGGCACATCAGCTCCGAAAACCATGTCCCAGACGCTACCCGAAGAGGCGGGCGGACTGGCCGGACTACCCCTGCGCCAGCAGTGCCGCCAGCTCCGCCTCCCGCTCCGCCACGTCCCTGCGGAGCTTCTCGGCGATCTCCTCCAGGAGGGCGTCGGGGTCGTCGGGGGCCAGGCGGAGCATGGAGGCGATCGCGCTGTCCTCCAGTTCACGGGCCACCATGGCGAGCAGCTCCTTGCGCTGCGCCAGCCACTCCAGGCGGGCGTACAGCTCCTCCGCGCGGCTCGGGAGCCGCTCGGCGAGGGCGGGTCCCGCGGCCCACTCCTCGGCCAGCTCCCGCAGCAGCGCCTCGTCGCCGCGGGCGTAGGCGGCGTTGACGCGGGTGATGAACTCCTCGCGCCGCGCCCGCTCGGGTTCCTCCTGCGCCAGGTCCGGGTGGGCCTTGCGGGCGAGCTCCCGGTAGAGCTTGCGGGCCTCCTCGCTGGGGCGGACCCGCTGCGGGGGCCGTACCTCCTGCTCGGTGAGCATCGCCGCGGCCTCCGGGAACAGACCGTTGCCGTCCATCCAGCCGTGCAGCAGTTCCTCGACACCGGGGATGGGCATCACCCGGGCCCGCGCCTCCTCGGCCCGCCGGAGGTCCTCGGGGTCACCGGTGCGGGCGGCCCTGACCTCGGCGATCTGCGCCTCGAGCTCCTCGAGCCGGGTGTACACCGGGCCGAGCCGCTGCTCGTGCAGCCGGGAGAAGTTCTCGACCTCGACGCGGAAGGTCTCCACCGCGATCTCGAACTCGATCAGGGCCTGCTCGGCGGCCCGCACGGCCCTCTCCAGCCGCTCCTCGGGCCGGGGCGGCTGGGACTGCTCAGCTTCCGGGGTCGTCACCCGACCAGCGTAGGCCACCGGGGGCCGCGCCCGGGCCCGGCGCTCAGCTCCCCCCGGAAGCCGCCGGCGCGCCGAACGCGGCGCACCCCCGGGACGGTGGCGAACCGGACCGCGCCCTCCCCGCCGCTCGGCCTGCCGTGCCTCGGTGCCTCACACGCCCAGCTCCGCCGCGATCCGCCCCGACCGCACCGCCGCGACCAGGTCCGCGTGGTCCGCCTCCGTGCGGTCGGCGTACGCGACGGCGAACGCGGCCATCGCCTCGTCCAGTTCCTCGTTCTTGCCGCAGTAGCCGGCGATCAGCCGGGGGTCGACGCTGTGGGAGTGGGCGCGGGCCAGCAGTGCGCCGGTCATACGGCCGTAGTCGTCGACCTGGTCGGCGGCGAGCGCGGCGGGATCGACGCTGCCCTTGCGGTTGCGGAACTGCCGTACCTGGAACGGCCGGCCGTCGACCGTGGTCCAGCCCAGCAGGATGTCGCTGACCACCTGCATGCGCTTCTGGCCCAGCACCACCCGGCGGCCCTCGTGACCGGCGGACGGCGCCGCGAAACCGGCCGACGCCAGGTGCGGGACCAGCGCGGAGGGGCGGGCCTCCTTCACCTGCAGGACCAGTGGTTCGCCGCGGTGGTCCAGGAGCAGCACGACGTAGGACCGGGTGCCCACGCTGCCCGTGCCGACGACCCGGAACGCCACGTCGTGCACCGCGTGTCGGGACAGCAGCGGAAGCCGGTCCTCGGAGAGGGTCGTGACGTAGTCCTCCAGGGACGCCGCCACCGCCGCCGCCTCCGCGTCCGGTATGCGGCGCAGCACCGGCGGCGCGTCGACGAAGCGGCGCCCGCCGCCCTCGACGCCTTCGGTCGACTTGGCCGCGAACCGCCCGCTGGTGTTGGCCCGCGCCTTCTCCGAGACCCGCTCCAGCGTGCCGAGCAGATCGTGCGCGTCGGTGTGCGAGACGAGTTCCTCGTCGGCGATGGCGTTCCAGGCGTCCAGCACCGGCAGCTTGGCGAGCAGCCGCATGGTGCGCCGGTAGGCGCCCACCGCGCCGTGCGCCGCCTGACGGCACACGTCCTCGTCGGCGCCCGCCTCCCGGCCCGCCAGCACCAGTGAGGCGGCGAGCCGCTTGAGGTCCCACTCCCAGGGGCCGTGCACCGTCTCGTCGAAGTCGTTGAGATCGATGACCAGGCCGCCGCGCGCGTCGCCGTACAGACCGAAGTTGGCCGCGTGCGCGTCACCGCATATCTGGGTGCCTATGCGGGTCGTGGGGGTGCGGGCCAGGTCGTACGCCATGAGCCCGGCCGAGCCGCGCAGGAAGGCGAACGGCGTCGCGGCCATCCTGCCGACCCGGATCGGCGTGAGCTCGGGGAGCCGGCCGCGGCTCGACTCCTCCACGGCGCTCACCGCGTCCGGGCGGGATCCGTCGAGCTCCAGGGCGCTGTGCGCACCGCGCGGCACGCTTGCCCGCAGCGCCTTGCCCTCCCGCTTCGGCGAACCCTGCGGCGGCCATGCGGCGAATCCGCGCACCCGGGGCAGCCGGCGCACCTCTCCGGTGTCCGCCCCCACTCCGCCTTCCGTTCCCGTCACCGCAGCACCGGTCTCGGTCATCGCGACCGCCTCCCCCGAACCCACTCGCACGAACATCAACGCCTGCAGACCGTACAGCCGGTGGTGGTGACGCGTCGGACCCTGTGGACGACTGCACGCCTGTGGAAACCGCCGGTCGGACCGCACAGGCGGCACGGACCCCTCACCCTCACCCGCGCGCGTGTGCGTGGGTGCCGACGGTTCTCGGACCGGCGGCACGACCTGACCCTCCCGCGGCCGACCGGCGCGACCCGCGCGCAGGTGCCGCGCCTGCCCCGGGCCCCCACGGCACCACCCCGGCCGCCTGCGCGCCGCTCACGGTGACGGCTTCCGCCGTACCGGCCGCACGTACTCTGCGACCCCGAACGACCTGAGAGACTCATCACATCGCACGCCGGTCCCACAAACGGCTACGGGCCCATCGTGATGATCACGATGGGCCCGTAGCCATTGTGCGCGAGGGGGGAGTTGAACCCCCACGCCCTTGCGGGCACTGGAACCTGAATCCAGCGCGTCTGCCTATTCCGCCACCCGCGCATTGGGTGTGTCCTCCGGCTCCGGCCCCTGCGGGCCGTTCCCCTTCCGACACCCAGAACATTAGCACGTCGTACGGGGCGGATTCACATCCCTTCCGTCCCCCCGGCCTGCGGGTGACGCCGCCCACGCCCGCGCCCCCGGCCGCGCCTCCGGCCGCCGGTCACGTATCAAGGAGTACCTGTTCACGTATCAACCTCGTACCGGTCCCGGCCATCTCCCAGGAGGGAGGCCGGGTCCACAGCCGGGTGCGGGACACTGGTCTTCACACACCTCTACGATCCTTGACAAGAGGAGTTCGAGAGGGAGGCGCCCGGGGAACCGGCTCTTTGCCGGGCGCGTGGATACGATCAGTAAGCAGTACCAGGTAACGCAGCACGGCAAGCAGCACCCGAACAGCACGGCAAGACAGGACGACAGCGACGGAGGAGGTGCCCCATGGGAGTCCTGAAGAAGTTCGAGCAGCGCCTCGAAGGTCTGGTCAACGGCACCTTCGCCAAGGTGTTCAAGTCCGAGGTCCAGCCCGTGGAGATCGCCGGTGCGCTCCAGCGGGAGTGCGACAACAACGCCACCATCTGGAACCGCGACCGGACCGTCGTACCCAACGACTTCATCGTGGAACTGAGCGCGCCCGACCACGAGCGCCTCAGCCCCTACTCGGGCCAGCTCGGCGACGAGCTCGCCGGCATGGTCCGCGACTACGCCAAGCAGCAGCGCTACACCTTCATGGGACCGATCAAGGTCAACCTGGAGAAGGCCGACGACCTCGACACCGGTCTGTACCGGGTGCGCAGCCGCACTCTCGCCTCCTCCAGCAGCCAGCAGGCCCCCGCGGCCCCGGCCTCGGCCCCGCCCACCGGACGACCCGCCCCCGGCGGATACGGCTACCCGCCGCCCGCCGCCGCCCCGCCCATGCCGGCCGCGCCGCCCCCCGGCGCCCGCCCCGGCGGATACGGCTACCCGCAGCCCGCCACCCAGCGGCCCGCGGCCGCCCCGATGAGCGGCGGGCGCACCCGCTACTGGATCGAGATCAACGGCACCCGCCACCAGATCTCCCGCCCGACGCTCGTGCTGGGCCGCAGCACCGAAGCCGACGTGCGGATCGACGACCCCGGCGTCTCCCGCCGGCACTGCGAGATCCGGACCGGAACGCCCTCGACGATCCAGGATCTCGGCTCCACCAACGGCATCGTGGTGGACGGGCAGCACACCACCCGCGCTACGCTCCGCGACGGCTCGCGGATCGTCGTGGGCAGTACCACCATCATTTACCGGCAAGCCGAAGGGTGAAGCGGGGGCAATGTCAGAGCTGACCCTCACGGTCATGCGGCTGGGTTTCCTGGCCGTACTGTGGCTGTTCGTGATCGTGGCCGTGCAGGTCATCCGCAGCGACCTGTTCGGTACGCGCGTCACCCAGCGCGGATCGCGCCGGGAGGCCGCGCGCCCGCAGCAGGCCGCGGCCCGGCAGCAGGCCGCGCCCCCGCAGCAGCGCGGCCAGCAGGGCGGCGGCCGCCAGCGCCGCAACGCCCCCTCCAAGCTGGTCGTCACCGAGGGGACCCTGACCGGCACCACCGTCGCGCTCCAGGGCCAGACCGTCACCCTGGGCCGCGCCCACGACTCCACGATCGTGCTGGACGACGACTACGCCTCCAGCCGCCATGCCAGGATCTACCCGGACCGCGACGGCCAGTGGATCGTCGAGGACCTCGGCTCCACCAACGGCACGTATCTGGACCGGTCCCGGCTGACGACCCCCACGCCCATCCCGCTGGGCGCGCCGATCCGCATCGGCAAGACCGTCATCGAGCTGCGGAAGTAGTGCTACATCATGGATAGGCGCGAGCGGAGCGAGCACGCAGCGGCGGACCGCACCACGGCCCCCGGCGCGCTCCCGACCGGAGGGTGGGCAGTGTGGCTCGACACGACCGGCTGTACCCGGAGCCGACAGGCGAGGTGCGCATGAGTCTGTCACTGCGCTTCGCCGCCGGATCGCACAGAGGCATGATCCGCGAGGGCAACGAGGACTCCGGTTACGCCGGTCCGCGCCTGCTCGCCATCGCCGACGGCATGGGCGGCCAGGCCGCCGGTGAGGTCGCCTCCTCCGAGGTCATCTCCACCCTGGTCACGCTCGACGACGACGTGCCCGGCTCCGACATCCTCACCTCGCTCGGTGCCGCCGTGCAGCGCGCCAACGACCAGCTGCGCTCCATGGTCGAGGAGGACCCGCAGCTCGAGGGCATGGGCACCACCCTGACCGCTTTGTTGTGGACCGGTCAGCGGCTCGGCCTCGTCCACGTCGGCGACTCCCGCGCCTACCTGCTGCGCGACGGCGTCCTCACGCAGATCACCCAGGACCACACCTGGGTCCAGCGGCTCGTCGACGAGGGCCGGATCACCGAGGAAGAGGCCACCACCCACCCGCAGCGTTCCCTGCTCATGCGGGCGCTCGGCAGCGGCGACCACGTCGAACCCGACCTGTCCATCCGCGAGGTCCGGGCCGGCGACCGCTACCTGATCTGCTCCGACGGCCTCTCCGGCGTCGTCTCCCACCAGACGATGGAGGAGACCCTCGCCAGCTACCAGGGCCCGCAGGAGACCGTGCAGGAGCTGATCCAGCTCGCCCTGCGCGGCGGCGGCCCCGACAACATCACCGTCATCATCGCCGACGTCCTGGACCTGGACACCGGCGACACCCTCGCCGCACAGCTGTCCGACACCCCCGTCGTGGTCGGCGCCGTCGCCGAGAACCAGAACCACCTGCACGACAACGGCATCATGCAGACCCCGGCCGGCCGCGCCTCCGGCCTCGGCCGCCAGGGCCACGGCCAGGGCGGCGGCGAGTTCGGCCCGCCCGGCAGCGGCGACCCCACCGGCTACGTCCCGGGCGGCAGCTTCGGCGACTACACCGACGACGACTTCACCAAGCCCCGCAAGGGCCGCAGGTGGCTCAAGCGGTCCCTGTACGGCACCCTCGCCCTCGCCGTCATCGGCGGGGGCCTCTACGGCGGCTACCGCTGGACCCAGACGCAGTACTACGTCGGCACCAAGGGCGAGCACGTGGCGCTGTACCGGGGCATCAGCCAGGACCTGGCCTGGGTGTCGCTGTCGAAGGTGGAGAAGGACCACCCCGAGATCGAACTCAAGTACCTGCCGCCCTACCAGCAGAAGCAGGTCAAGAACACGATCGCGGAGGGCGGCCTGCAGGACGCCCAGGTGAAGATCGGCGAACTGTCCGTACAGGCCTCCGCGTGCAAGAAGGAGGCCGAGCGCCAGACGGCCGCGAACAAGAGCAACTCCAAGACCGGCCAGGACAAGACTTCGGGCACCAAGGGAACCACCACCACCTCCTTCACGTCCAAGGCCTCGCCGACACCGAACCCGTCGGGCACGCCGTCCCCTTCGCATTCGAAGTCTCCGTCCACGACCCCGTCCGCGACCCCCAGCCCCGGCCCCAGCCTCTCGGAGGATGAGCAGAAGGTCGTCTCGCTGTGCGGTAAGCAGTAGGCAAGCCGTGAGAGGCCCCGTCACACGATGAGCACTACCAACCAGTCGACGCACCACACGTCCACGATCGGCGCGATCGGCGCCCCGAGCCGCCGCAACACCGAACTGGCGCTTCTGGTCTTCGCCGTCGCCATCCCGGTGTTCGCCTACGCCAACGTGGGCCTGGCCATCAACGACCAGGTACCCGCGGGCCTGCTGAGCTACGGCCTCGGCCTCGGTCTGCTGGCCGGCGTCGCCCACCTCGTGGTGAGAAAGTTCGCCCCGTACGCCGACCCGCTCATGCTGCCGGTGGCCACCCTGCTCAACGGACTCGGCCTGGTCATCATCTGGCGCCTGGACCAGTCCAAGCTGCTGCAGTCGATCGGCCAGGCCGGTAGTGCGGCGCCCAAGCAGCTGCTGTACACCTCGCTGGGAATCGCGCTGTTCGTCGCCGTTCTCGTCTTCCTCAAGGACCATCGGGTACTGCAGCGGTACACGTACATCTCCATGGTCGCCGCGCTGCTGCTGCTGCTCCTGCCGCTCGTCCCGGGGCTGGGCACCAACCTCTACGGCGCGAAGATCTGGATTCACGTAGGCAGCTTCTCCATCCAGCCCGGTGAGTTCGCGAAGATCGTCCTGGCGGTCTTCTTCGCCGGCTACCTGATGGTGAAGCGCGACGCGCTCGCACTGGCCAGCCGTCGCTTCATGGGCCTCTACCTGCCCCGCGGCCGCGACCTCGGCCCGATCCTGGTCGTCTGGTTCATCTCGATCCTCATCCTGGTCTTCGAGACCGACCTCGGCACCTCGCTGCTGTTCTTCGGCATGTTCGTGATCATGCTGTACGTCGCCACCGAACGGACCAGCTGGATCGTCTTCGGTCTGCTGATGTCCGCGGCCGGCGCCGTGGGCGTGGCAAGCATCGAGCCGCACGTGAAGTCGCGTGTCCAGGCGTGGATGAACCCGATGCACGAGTACCTGCTCAGCCGGAAGGGGGTGCTCGGCCACTCCGAACAGCTCCAGCAGGCCCTGTGGGCGTTCGGCTCCGGCGGCACCCTCGGCAGCGGTCTCGGCCAGGGCCACTCCGAGCTCATCCGTTTCGCCGCCAACTCCGACTTCATCCTCGCCACCTTCGGCGAGGAGATGGGCCTCGCCGGCATCATGGCGATCCTGCTGCTCTACGGCCTGATCGTGGAGCGCGGCGTGCGCACCGCACTCGCCGCCCGCGACCCCTTCGGCAAGCTGCTCGCCGTCGGCCTGTCCGGCGCCTTCGCGCTGCAGGTCTTCGTGGTGGCCGGCGGCGTGATGGGCCTCATCCCGCTGACCGGTATGACGATGCCGTTCCTGGCGTACGGCGGCTCCTCCGTCATCGCCAACTGGGCGCTCATCGGCATCCTCATCCGCATCAGCGACACCGCCAGACGACCGGCGCCCGCCCCCGCCAGCAACCCCGACGCCGAGATGACCCAGGTGGTCCGCCCGTCATGAACAAACCCCTGCGCCGGATCGCGATCTTCTGCGGCCTCCTCGTCCTCACCCTCCTCATCCGGGACAACTGGCTGCAGTACGTCAAGGCCGACAGTCTCAAGAACGACACCGACAACCGCCGCGTCACCATCGCCCGCTACGCCACCCCGCGCGGCGACATCATCGTCGACGGCGACCCCATCACCGGGTCCACGGAGACGAAGAACAACGACCTGAAGTACAAGCGCACCTACAAGAACGGCCCCATGTGGGCGCCGGTCACCGGGTTCGCCTCCCAGGCCTTCGGCGCCACCCAGCTGGAGTCCATCGACGACGGCATCCTCACCGGCGACGACGACCGGCTCTTCTTCCGCAAGACCCTCGACATGATCACGGGCAAGCAGCAGCAGGGCGGCAACGTCGTCACCACGCTCAACGCCGCCGCGCAGAAGGCCGCGTACAACGGGCTCAAGGCACAGGGCGGCAAGGGCGCCGTGGTCGCGCTCGAACCGTCGACCGGCAAGATCCTGGCGCTGGCCTCCTACCCGTCGTACGACCCCTCGTCCTTCGCGGGCGCCAGCGACTCCGACGCCAAGGCCTGGAAGGGCCTCCTGAAGAAGAACAACCCCAACGACCCGACGCAGAACCGGGCGCTGCGCGAGACCTACCCGCCTGGCTCCACCTTCAAGGTGGTCACCGCGGCGGCCGCGCTGGAGAACGGGCTGTACAAGTCGGCCGACGAGAACACCGACTCGCCCCTGCCGTACATCATGCCGGGCACCACGACCCCGCTGAAGAACGAGGGCAACATCCCCTGCAAGAACGCCACCCTGCGCGTCGCGCTGAAGGTGTCCTGCAACTCCGTCTTCGGCAAGATCGGCGCCGACCTCGGCAACGACAAGATGCTGGCGGAGGCGAAGAAGTTCGGCTTCGACGCCGAGCAGTTCACCCCGGTCCGCTCCAACGCCTCGGTGTTCTCCGACAAGATGGACAGGTCGCAGACCGCGCTGTCCTCGATCGGCCAGTTCAACACCGCCGCGACCCCGCTGCAGATGGCCATGGTCGCCTCCGCCGTCGCCAACGACGGCAAGCTGATGAAGCCGTACATGGTCGACGAACTGCAGTCCTCCAACCTCGACCCGGTCGCCAAGACCGAACCGCAGGAGCTGAGCCGGCCGCTGACGGCGAACAACGCGCAGATCCTGCAGTCCATGATGGAGACGGTCGTCAAGGACGGCACCGGCCAGAGGGCGCAGATCAGCGGTGTCACCGTGGGCGGCAAGACCGGTACCGCCCAGCACGGCGTCGAGAACAGCGCGAACCCGTACGCCTGGTTCATCTCCTACGCCAAGCTCCCCGACGGCAGCTCGCCGGTCGCCGTGGCCACGGTGATCGAGGACGACCAGGCCAACCGGGAGGACATCTCCGGCGGCGGCCTCGCGGCACCGATCGCGAAGAGCGTCATGGAGGCGGTCATCAAGTCCAAGAAGTGACCCCGCTCACGTCCCCCTCACATCGGTGCACGTTGCGATACCGGTCCTGTATCGGGTGACGGGCTTGGCCAGGTCACACAGAGCGAGCCGGGTACGGTAGGCCCGGACGACAGCCTCCGGCCGCACACACACGTGACGGCCGGGACCGACGGAGAGGGCTGGTAGGGAACTATGGAAGAGCCGCGTCGCCTCGGCGGCCGGTACGAGCTGGGCCAGGTGCTCGGCCGTGGTGGCATGGCCGAGGTCTACCTCGCGCATGACACGCGCCTCGGCCGCACCGTGGCGGTGAAGACGCTGCGCGCGGACCTCGCGCGCGACCCGTCTTTCCAGGCCCGGTTCCGCCGGGAGGCCCAGTCGGCCGCCTCGCTCAACCATCCCGCGATCGTCGCGGTCTACGACACGGGCGAGGACTACATCGACGGGGTCTCGATCCCGTACATCGTGATGGAGTACGTCGACGGCTCCACGCTCCGTGAGCTTCTTCACAGCGGCCGCAAGCTGCTGCCGGAGCGGTCCATGGAGATGACCATCGGCATCCTCCAGGGCCTGGAGTACGCCCACCGCAGCGGCATCGTCCACCGTGACATCAAGCCGGCGAACGTCATGCTCACGCGGAACGGCCAGGTCAAGGTCATGGACTTCGGCATCGCCCGCGCCATGGGCGACTCCGGCATGACCATGACGCAGACGGCGGCGGTCATCGGCACCGCCCAGTACCTGTCGCCCGAACAGGCCAAGGGCGAGCAGGTCGACGCCCGCTCGGACCTCTATTCGACCGGGTGTCTCCTCTACGAGCTGTTGACGGTCCGCCCGCCCTTCGTCGGCGACTCCCCCGTGGCCGTCGCCTACCAGCACGTCCGCGAGGAACCCCAGCCGCCGAGCGTCTTCGACCCCGAGATCACGCCCGAGATGGACGCCATCGTCCTCAAGGCCCTGGTCAAGGACCCCGACTACCGCTACCAGTCCGCCGACGAGATGCGCGCCGACATCGAGGCCTGCCTCGACGGCCAGCCGGTCGCGGCCACGGCCGCACTGGGCTCGGTCGGCTACGGCGGCTACCCCGACGACCAGCCGACCACGGCCCTGCGCTCCGACGCTGGCGCCGGCGCCACGACCATGCTGCCGCCGATGAACCCGGACGACGGCGGCTTCGGCTACGACGACCGCCCGGACCGGCGCCGCCAGCCGAAGAAGAACAACACCTCCACCATCCTGCTCGTCGTGGCGGGCATCCTGGTGCTGGTGGGCGCGATCCTGATCGGGAAGTACGCGTTCCCTGGCAAGGACTCGTCGAACGAGCCCTTCAAGGCGCCGAACTTCGTGGACCACACACAGTCCGAGGCGTCGAGCATGGCCGACAACGTCGGCCTGAAGCTCTCGATCACCAAGAAGGCCTGTGGCAAGCCGGCGAAGACGGTCTGCTCCCAGAATCCCACCGAGGGCACGGACGTGAAGAAGGGCGACACCGTCACCCTGACCGTGTCCACGGGCACGCCGAAGATCCAGGTGCCGGATGTCCTCGGCGCCCAGTTCGACGAGGCCAAGAGCCAGCTCGAGGCCAAGGGCTTCGTGGTTGACAAGAAGGTCGAGGTGTCCTCCAGGACGCCGGGCATCGTCACCGACCAGAACCCGCCCGGAGGCACGTCGCGGCAGAAGGGCACGACGATCACCCTCACGGTCGCCAAGGCCGAGGAGAAGGCGACCGTCCCCGACGCCACCGGCAAGTCCTGCGACGAGGCCAAGGCCCTGATGACCTCCAACAACCTCGTCGGGAACTGCACCGACGTGGATACCGACGACCAGTCCAAGGTCGGCAAGGTCATCGCTACCGACCCGCAGGCAGGTACCCAGCTGAGCAAGGGCTCCACGGTGCAGATCCAGGTCGGCAAGGCCAAGCAGCAGGTGCAGGTGCCGAGCGTGCAAGGACAGACCGTGAAGCAGGCCAAGGAGACCCTGCAGAAGGCCGGCTTCACCAACATCCAGTTCGCCAACGGCAGTGACCAGAGCGACAACGCGATCGTCGTCAACCAGGACCCGCCGGCGAACACCCCGGAGGACAACCCGGGCGGCACGCCGATCACCCTGCAGACCGTCAGCTTCGGTGGCGGCGGCGGCAACAACGGCGGCGGCGGCAACGGTGGCAACAACATCTTCGGCGGTGTGACCGGCTGACCGCACGACGAGAGGGCCCCGGCACCCTGGTGACATGGGTGCCGGGGCCCTCTCGGCTTCAGCGAGGCTAGCCCCGCAGTTCCTTCGGCGGTGTCCGCTTGCCGTCCACCTTGGCCACGCGGACCAGTTCCCCCCACACCACGTACCGGTACCGGGAGGTGAACACCGGCGTGCAGGTCGTCAGGGTGATGTAGTGGCCGGGCTTCTTGACGCCCGACTCCTTCGGGACCGAGGTCAGGACCTTGACGTTGTACTTCGAGGTCTCCGGGAGGATGTCGAAGACCTTGTAGACGTACCAGTCGTCCTTCGTCTCGAAGACGATCGGGTCGCCCACCTTCACCTTGTCGATGTTGTGGAACTTGGCGCCGTGGCCGTCACGGTGGGCCGCGAGGGCGAAGTTGCCCTTCTTGCCGGAGGTCGGGAGCGTGGCCTTGACCGGGTCCGTGTAGTAGCCGGCCACACCGTCGTTCAGCACGTTCGTCGACGTGCCCTTCTCCACCAGGACCTCGCCGTTCCTCATCGACGGGACGTGCAGGAAACCGATGCCGTCCTTGGTGTCCAGCGCCCCGGGCCCGCCGCCTTTCGACGAGCCGTGGGCCCAGTCGTCGCGGACCTTGTCGGCCCGCTTGTGCGCCGTGCGGTCGGCGACCACGTTCGTCCACCACAGGGAGTAGACGACGAAGAGGCCGAGCACCAGGCCCGCCGTGATGAGGAGTTCACCGAAGAAGCTGACCGCCGTCGCGATCCGGCCCGTTCGCCGGCGACGGGGAGTGGGCGCCTCGGGCGCATCCTTGTGTGCTTCGGTGTCGTCGGCGGTCGCTGCCACTGTTCATCTGCCCTTACTCGACGAGCGCATCCGGCTTGCCCTTGCTGCGCGGCCGTTCCTCGACCATCTTGCCCCAGACGATCAGCCGGTACTTGCTGGTGAACTCCGGCGTGCACGTGGTCAGGGTTATGTAGCGGCCCGGCCCGGTGAAACCCGAGCCCTTCGGAACGGGATCCAGCACACTCGTGTTCGAAGGAGCTGTCACGGGAAGCATCGAGGTCATCTTGTAGACGTAGTAGGTGTCCTGCGTCTCCACCACCACGGCGTCGCCCTTCTGCAGCCGGTTGATGTACCGGAAGGGCTCACCGTGCGTGTTGCGGTGCGCGGCCAGGCCGAAGTTGCCCGTCTTCGCGCTCGGCATCGCCGTCTTCAGCGCGCCCTCGCCGTAGTGGCCGACCATGCCCTTGTCGAGCACGCTCTTGTTGCTGACGCCCTCCGCGATCGGCGCCACCACGTCCAGCTTGGGGATGTGCAGGATGGCGAAGCCCTGCCCCGGCTCGAACGTTCCCGGGGCACGCTTGCCGCTCGCCCAGTCCTGCTGGAGGGTGTTCGCCTCCCTCCCGGCCTGGGCATGCGCCCGCACGTTCGTCCACCACAACTGGTAGGTGACGAACAGCAGCATCACCACACCGGTGGTGATGAACACCTCGCCGATCACCCTGCTCGCGACGACCGCGGGACTCGCCTTGCGGGCCCTGGCCGCACGCCGGGCCTCGACGCGGGACAACGGCGCCCCGCCCCGGGGATCCTCCGGCGGCTCCTCCACGGCCTCCCGGGCAGCGCCATGGCGCCCGCCACGACGCCTGGCGGCCTTTCTGCGGGCCGCCCGGCCACCGGACCGGGTTCCTGTGGCAGACGTGGCCGAAGAGGCCGCAGAAGCCCGCTGAGGCGGCGGATCCGGTATCCGCAGCGCCACCGTCTCCTCGTCGACGGGAGGCAGATACGGTTCCTCGTGCGCCCCCTGCCCGTACCAGTCCCCACGCGCACCAGAAGCCTCGTACGACTGATCCCCGTACGAGGTATCGGTCTCGCGCTCCGGGCGCAACGCGGTCACGCCGTGGCCCTGCCCACCACCGGGGCGAGCCCCGCCGACCTGGCCACGGCCCCCTGGTCACCGCACTCCGCCAGCCAGTTGGCCAGCATCCGGTGACCGTGCTCGGTGAGCACCGACTCGGGATGGAACTGCACGCCTTCTACGGGCAGTTCACGGTGGCGCAGCCCCATGATGATGCCGTCGTGCGTACGGGCTGTCACCTGGAGCTCGGCCGGCACCGTCGCCGGCTCGGCCGCCAGGGAGTGGTAGCGGGTCGCCGTGAACGGGGACGGCAGTCCCGCGAAGACACCCCGCCCCTCGTGCTCCACCAGCGAGGTCTTGCCGTGCAGCAGCTCCGGCGCGCGGTCCACCACACCGCCGTACGCCACCTGCATCGACTGCATGCCCAGGCAGACGCCGAACACCGGGACACCCGTCGAGGCGCAGTGCCGGACCATGTCGACGCACACCCCCGCCTCCTCCGGAGTCCCCGGGCCCGGCGACAGCAGTACCCCGTCGAAGCCGTCCTGTGCATGCGCCGTCGACACCTCGTCGTTGCGCAGCACCTCGCACTCGGCGCCGAGCTGGTACAGGTACTGCACCAGGTTGAAGACGAAGCTGTCGTAGTTGTCGACGACGAGAATCCGCGCACTCACTGGTTGTCCACCGTCACATCGTTGAAGGGCAGCAGCGGCTCGGCCCAGGGGAAGACGTACTGGAAGAGCACGTAGACCACGGCCAGCGCCAGCAACAGTGAGATCAGCGCCTTCACCCACGCGTTTCCCGGCAGATGCCGCCAGATCCAGCCGTACATGCCGTCCCTTCCGTTCCACCCACGGCACCAGACTCACGCCGTACCTCACCAGACTAACGGCGCAGAGCCTTGGGTCTGCCTGCCTCCACAGGCTGTGTGGAGTCCAGGTGCGCCCAGACGATCAGCCGGTGACTGTGCCCCCATTCCGGATCGCACGTGGTCAGCGTCAGGTACCGGCCCGGGCGCGTGTACCCCGACTTACGTGGCACAGGGTCGATCACTTCAACATCACTCGGAACCGTTTTGTAAGGCCCTTTGTCGATCCGATACGTGAACCAGGTGGTTCCGTCCGTCAGCACGACCGCGTCCCCGGGCCGCAGCTCGGGAAAGTCCTTGAACGGGTCGCCGTACGTACGCCGATGGCCCGCGACGGCGAAGTTGCCCTCCTGTCCCAGCCGAGCGGTGCGCGCGTAGTGGGCGAGCCCCTTCTTCAGCACGTCCGTGCCGGTGCCCTCGAGCACGGGCTTGTTCCACGTGAAACCGAGCCGGGGGATGTACATGATCGCGAAAGGCCGGCCGTACCTGTAGGCCGCGGGCTTCCCGGGAGAACGGGACGTGGAAACGTCGGAGCCGGAGGACGACGCGGGGGCCTTGGAACGCACGGCCTCCTGTGACCACTGCCGCTGCAGCTGGTCGATCTGGTCGTTCATCACCCTGTCGGCCTTCACGCCGGTCCAGAACAGCACGTAGACCACGAACAGCACGATCAGGGTTCCGACGGTGATGCAGAGCTCGCTGACGGTCCTGACGATCACGCGCACCGGCGGCTCCTGGAGGGGACACCTACTTCACGGGCTTCGCGTAGTGCAGGTCCACTGTGCCCGAGTAACCCGGCAGAGTCACCGTCCCGTCCTCGGTGACTTTCCAGCCGAGGCCGTAGACGTTCACGTACACCATGTACGTCTGGATCGCCTGGGAGTCCGACAGCGCCTGCTCCATCCTCGTCGGATCACCGACCGCCGTGATCTTGTACGGCGGCGAGTAGACCCGGCCCTGAAGGATCAAGGTGTTGCCCACGCAGCGCACCGCGCTGGTGGAGATCAGCCGCTGGTCCATGACCTTGATGCCCCTGGCTCCGCCCTGCCACAGGGCGTTCACCACGGCCTGCAGGTCCTGCTGGTGGATGACCAGGTAGTCGGGCTGCGGCTCGGGATAGCCGGGGAGCTTGGCGGTGGCGTTCGGTGGGGCGTCGTTGAGCGTCACCGTGATCGCCTTGCCCCTGAGCTTCTCCGTCCCCGCGTTCTTCTCCAGCCCGGAGAGCTTCTCGTCCTGCGCCCTGGTGCTGCCGTCGTCCCGCTCTGCCAGCGACTCCACGTCGTCCCGCAGGGACGCGTTGGACTCGTCCAGCCCCTTGTTCTTGTGACTCCGCTCCTGGATGAGGTCCGACAGCTTCAGCAAGGAGGAGTCCGTACGGATGTCCGTGCCCTTGGCCGTGTCGAAGCTGGTGAAGAAGATCAGCCCGGCTAGGGCGAAGACCGCCGCCGTCAGGACCCGCACCGGCCGGAAACGCGAACCTCCCACGGAGGGGACAGAGGGGTCGGAGGGGGAGGAAGAGGGAGCAGTGTGGTCGGTGTGGTCGGTGGGGTCCGGGCGGCCAGGGGTGGAAGCCGTTGATCCCGTCCCGGGGGAGTCGGCAGAATTGCTCAACGTACCCTTATCTCCTTCGGCGCCGCGGAAGCACTACGCTAACGGACGCCCGGGGGAGCGCTCAGTGTGCCCTTGTACGCTGCCCCGGAGCCCGACCCAGCCACCTGCGCGGCCACGCAGCGCATCGACAGGAGAGACCCTCGTGCCGAAGTCACGTATCCGCAAGAAGGCCGACTACACGCCGCCGCCGTCGAAGCAGGCCACGGCCATCAAGCTGACCAACCGGGCCTGGGTCGCGCCCGTCATGCTGGCGATGTTCCTCATCGGCCTGGCCTGGATCGTCGTCTTCTACGTGACGGACGGGTCCCTGCCGATCGACAGCCTGGACAACTGGAACATCGTGGTCGGCTTCGGCTTCATCGCCGCGGGGTTCGGCGTCTCCACGCAGTGGAAGTAGCGGCTGCTTCCCGGTGAACGCAGCTCTGCCCAGGGTTATCCGCTGAGTTATCCACAGGCCCTGTCCACACGCTGGGGATAGAAAACGACGATCTGTGGATAACCCGTCGGACGTTGACGCCGGTATGACTGCCCGACTACCCGACGACCACACTCCCGCCCCCTGCCTGACCTGGGAAAACTCACCTGAGCGGCAGGGGGCGCAGCTGTGTACGCACCCTGTGCACCAGATCCACCACAGACTGTGGACAACGGTTCGGTATCAGCTGAGCTGAGCCGTCCTGACCAGGGTCAGCAGCACCACGGCGGCCAGGATCAGCGCGCAGCTGCCGTACTGGATCAGGGCCCGCCGTCGGCGGGGGGCGTGGACCATGGCGTAGCCGCACGCGAGACCTGCCACGAGCCCTCCGATGTGGGCCTGCCAGGCGATGCCGCTGAACCCGAAGGTGAAGATGAGGTTGATCACCAGCAGGGCGATGACCGGCCGCATGTCGTAGTTGAGCCGGCGCACCAGCACGACGGTCGCGCCGAAGAGGCCGTAGACGGCTCCGGAGGCGCCGAGGGAGGCCTGGTGCGGGTCGGCCAGCAGGTAGGTCAGGGCGCCGCCGGCCAGACCCGAGACGAGGTAGAGCGTGAGGTAGCGGGCGCGGCCGAGCGCCGCTTCCAGGGGGCCGCCGATCCACCACAGGCTCAGCATGTTGAAGCCGATGTGCCAGACGGCCTGGTGGGTGAACATCGAGGTCACCAGGCGGTACCACTCACCCTCCGCGACGCCCGTCGTGGGGGTGTACGGCTTCGGCGGCCACTCGCCGATGAGTACCAGGTCCTCCAGGAGCGAGGACCGTACGTGGACGGCGATGAACACGGCGATGTTGATCCCGATGAGGATCTTGGTGACCAGCCGGGGGTCGGCGGCGACCGTGCCTCCCGCGAGGGTGCGCGGCCGGGAGGCGGACGGCGGGTGGCCCGTGCCGGAGCCGCCGCGGACGCAGTCGGGGCACTGGAAGCCCACGGAGGCGCTGACCATGCACTCAGGACAGATGGGGCGTTCGCAGCGGGTGCAGCGGATGCCGGTCTCGCGGTCCGGGTGCCGGTAGCACACGGGCACGCTCGCGGCGGCCTGCGTGTTGCCTGCGGCCTCCTGGTCCATGGGAGTCACCTCGGTCGTCTCGTGGCCACTGCGCCACCCCGCTCATCCTTACGGACGAGCGGGAGGATTGGTTCCCCGGCCTGTCTCAGCCCTGGCGTCGTGCGATGACGACGGACTCGATGACGACGTCGTTGACCGGCCGGTTGTTGGGCTTGGTGGTGGGAACCGCGGCGATGGCGTCCACGACCTTCTGGCCGGCCGCGTCGGTGACCTCGCCGAAGATGGTGTGCCTGCGGTTCAGATGCGGCGTCGGTGAGACGGTGATGAAGAACTGCGAGCCGTTGGTGCCGGGTCCGGCGTTGGCCATGGCGAGGAGGTAGGGCTTGTTGAAGGACAGGTCCGGGTGGAACTCGTCCTCGAACTCGTATCCGGGGCCGCCGATGCCGCTGCCGAGCGGGTCGCCGCCCTGGATCATGAAGCCGCTGATCACCCGGTGGAAGATCGTGCCGTCGTAGAGCTTGTCCTTGCTCGTCACGCCGGTGGCCGGGTGCTTCCACTCCCGCTCGCCCCGGGCGAGCTCGACGAAGTTCGCGACCGTCTTCGGCGCGTGGTTCGGAAAGAGCCGGACCTCGATGTCGCCGTGGTTGGTCTTCAGGGTGGCGTAAAGCTGCTCGGCCACGATCTGCCTTCCGTTGTCTTCCTGTGACCCCTGATCCTTGCACGCTCCGGGCCGTGCGTGGTCCGACGGTGTCGTATGGGCGCGAATCGTTCCGGCACGGGCGCGTGCGACGACGATCCGTGGCATTGTCGGCATTGTCGACGACGGGCGCTTGTCGCCCAGTATTCACCCTTTGTGTATGTGGGGCACGGGGCGTGAGGGGTTCGGGCCGGCACCCGTCTGCCCGTCCTCGCATGCCGCATGTCCCGTTGACAGGCATGATCCGTAAAAGGGTGGAAAGTCGAAATACCGTACGCCACCGAGGAGGAGGAACCCGTGACCCGCATCGACAGCGTGCGCGCCGCGACCGGCTCGGCGAAGGACAGCGTGCTGCACGCCGCGGAAGTGGTGGCGCCCTACGCCGACACGGCCAAGGAGCGTGCCGCGCAGTATGCGCAGGAGGCACGTGTACGGCTCGCGCCCAAGGTGAACCAGGCCGCCGAGCAGGCCCGCGCCCAGTACGACGCCCGTCTCGCACCCCGGCTGGAGCTGGCCCGTACGCAGGCCATGTCCCATGTGCCACCGAAGGTCGACCAGGCGGCCCACCAGGCCGCCGCCCGCACCCGCAAGGCCGCTCGGCAGGCCGCCGACTACTCACGGCCGAGGATCGAGCAGGCGGTGGCGGCGGCCGCTCCGGTGCGTGACGAGGCCGCCGCGCGGGGTGCTGCCGCGCTGGCCGCGCTGCGCGGTCAGGTGACGCCGAAGGAGATCCAGAAGCTGGCCCGCAAGCACCGGCGGCGGGCCAGGGCAGGGCGCCTCGCCAAGGCGCTGGCCGTGGTGGGCGCCGTGACCGGCGGCGCCTTCGCCGCCTGGAAGTGGTGGGACAAGCAGGCCAACCCCGACTGGCTGGTGGAGCCGCCCGCCGCCACGGAGGTGCCCGAGTCGGGCAGGCTGTCGTCGGTCGACGGCAGCGGTGAGGCCCCGCTCGACCCCGAGGTCCAGGCCAAGGCCGCCGAGGAGGACGCGGCGGACCGCGACGAGCGCGGCTGACGTCGACCGCCGAAGCCGGCGGAAGCAGTGGGGCGGGAGACACCTGGCGTCTCCCGCCCCACTTTTTTCGCAAACAATTGCAAACCACCGCAAACAGTGCATCTCGTCGTTCAATGAACCTCGATGAACCTCGATGGACGGCGATGAACGGCGATGGACCGCGGTGAACCTTGGTGAGCCGCACCGGCCGCGGATCCTGCCCGCAAAGGCACGGCGAGGCACGACGAGGGCCGGCCCGGTGCCCGCGCGGCTCATGGCCGCGTGCCCGGCCGTACACCGGCCCACCGTGCCGCCCCCACGCACGCGAAAGCCCCTCCGATCTGCTCAACCGCAGGTCGGAGGGGCTTTTGTGAAGTGGAGCCTAGGGGAGTCGAACCCCTGACATCTGCCATGCAAAGACAGCGCTCTACCAACTGAGCTAAGGCCCCGAACGCAGGCATCCCCCGGAAGAATCATGCACCGGAAGGCGCCGCAGACCAGAGTACCGGGTCACCCCCGGGATCTCGCAAAAAAGTTGGGGTCCCCGTGGACGACCACGCTCCGTAAGATGCCCCTCGTGGTTCGCTACAGCGAACCCACGTTCAGGGGAAGCGATGGGGAGACGCAATGGACGCCGCACAGCAGGAAGCCACCGCGAGAGCGCGGGAGCTGCAGCGGAACTGGTACGGGGAGCCGTTGGGGGCGCTCTTCCGTAAGCTCATCGACGATCTTGGTCTCAACCAGGCTCGTCTCGCGGCGGTCCTCGGACTGTCCGCGCCGATGCTGTCGCAGCTGATGAGCGGTCAGCGCGCGAAGATCGGCAATCCGGCGGTCGTCCAGCGGGTGCAGCTGCTGCAGGACCTGGCGGGGCAGGTCGCCGACGGCAGTGTCAGCGCCGCGGAGGCGACCGAGCGGATGGACGAGATCAAGAAGTCCCAGGGGGGATCGGTGCTCAGCAACACCACGCAGACGACGAGCAGTTCGGGCGCGCCCACGGTGAAGCGGGTGGTCCGCGAGATCCAGTCGCTGCTGCGCTCGGTGGCCGCGGCCGGCGACATCATCGAAGCCGCCGACAGCCTCGCCCCGAGCCATCCGGAACTCGCGGAGTTCCTGCGGGTGTACGGCGCCGGCCGCACCTCCGACGCGGTCACGCACTACCAGTCCCACCAGAGCTGATTCCACGGCCCGGGGAGGGGTCGTAGCTCTCATCACGGGGGAAGCAAGTCACGGGGGAAGCAGGTGACGGGGGAACCGCACGGGGGCCGCAGGGGGAGGAGTGACGGACAGTCATGGGTGAGGTCTTCGCCGGGCGGTACGAACTCGTCGACCCGATCGGACGCGGCGGAGTGGGCGCTGTCTGGCGTGCCTGGGACCAACGCCGTCGCCGTTACGTGGCCGCCAAGGTGCTGCAGCAGCGCGACGCCCACTCCCTCCTGCGCTTCGTACGGGAGCAGGCCCTGCGGATCGACCACCCTCATGTGCTCGCTCCGGCGAGCTGGGCCGCGGACGACGACAAGGTCCTGTTCACCATGGACCTGGTCGCCGGCGGCTCGCTGGTCCACCTGGTCGGGGACTACGGTCCCCTGCCGCCGCGGTTCGTCTGCACGCTCCTGGACCAGCTCCTGGCCGGCCTCGCCGCGGTGCACGCCGAAGGGGTGATCCACCGGGACGTCAAGCCAGCCAACATCCTTCTGGAGGCCACCGGCACCGGCCGTCCCCGGCTCCGCCTGTCCGACTTCGGCATCGCGATGCGGCTGGGCGAGCCGCGGCTGACGGAGACCAATCTCGTGGTGGGGACGCCCGGTTACCTCGCGCCGGAGCAGATGCTGGGCGCCGAACCGGACTTCCCCGCCGACCTTTTCGCCGTCGGCCTGGTCGCCCTGTACCTGTTCGAGGGCGCCAAGCCCGACGCGAAGGCGCTCATCCAGTACTTCGTGGAACACGGCACGCCCGCCGCTCCCAAGGGCGTTCCCGAGCCGCTGTGGCAGGTCGTGGCCGCCCTGCTGCAACCGGACCCGCAAGCCCGCTTCCGCACCGCCACGGGGGCGCGCAAGGCCCTCGCCGCCGCCGCGGAACTCCTGCCGGAACCCGGCCCCGACGACGAACTGATCGAGATATTCGACCAACTCGGCCCGCTGCCCCCGGGCTTCGGTCCGCAGGGGCCGTCGGGGGCCCGATCCGGGCCGGGGGCGGGCGAAGACACGTACGGAGCGGATGAGGGCGCGTACGCGGCGCACGAAGGCGCGTACGCGGCGCACGAGGCTGAGAGCACGGGCGCGGATCCCGTGGGCCACTCCGTCTCGGACACCGGCAGCTTCCGCCTGCCGCCCCCTCAGCCTCTGCCGGCGCGGACGTCCGCGCCGATGCCGGCACCGGAGCCCACGCCCGGCCCCGCCCCCACCCCCACACCTACGCCCCCGACACAGAACCACAACCCCGCGCACGCGTCCCCGTACGCCCCCTCGGCCCCCTCGGCCCCCTCGCCTTCGTATGCCGTGTCGGCACCCCCGTACGCCCCGGTGCACCCGCCCACCCCCACCGCTCCGTATACCGCCCAGGTCCCCCGGACCACGCGTGCCGCCCATGCCGCACAGCGCCGGCGCCGGCCCGGGCCCACGCGGAGGGTCGTCGTCCCGGTCCTGCTGCTGGCACTGGCCTGCTACGCGGTCGGGTTCTGGGCGCTGGCACGCGTCTGAGCCGCGGCCGTGCGCCGGGCGGTCAGGGTCCACAGACCGAGGCCCAGCAGCAGCACGGTCCCGGTGCCGATGCCGGCGGCGGCGAGGGCCTTCATCGCGGTGCCGCCCCCGGGGGCCTCGCCCGTGATCGCGGCCTCCCGGTCCCCGGCGGTGACCTCGAAGAGCTTCGCGGGTTCGGACCGCCCGGCATAGCCGGGTCCGGCGTGCGGTGTGCCCTCGATACGCACGCGCAGTGTCAGTTCGTACGGCCCGTCACCGAAGGTGTCGGCGACCTGCCCGTTGAGGTGGACGGCGAGGTAGTACGCCCCGGCGAAGCGCATGGCGCCGACCCGGCTGCTCACCGCGTACCGGTTGGCGTACTCGACGGGCGGCAGCGGGTCGAGCACGGCCGCCGTCTGACGGCCGGTGTAGCCGTCTGCCGCGTCGGCGACGGCACCGCGTACGGGGTTGTACAGCGCCAGACCGAGGGCGCCGGTCACATAGCCCTGCCCGCCGGGGGTGTTGCCCAGTTCGGCGGTGGCGTACAGCTGCTGGCCCCAGTCGACGGGGACCTTGTAGAACACGGTCTGTCCCGGCCGGATGCGAGTGCCCCATACGCCTTGTCCGAGGGCCCGCGCACCGGCGAAGCCCGCGCCGCCGGTGCGCTCCCGGCGGGTGCCGGTGAGGGGCGCCGGGGAGGCGGAGTCCCAGTCCTGGGGCGCCGCGGTGCCGCCGGCCCCGGCCCGGGGCGGCTCGGTGACCGGGGCGAGCTCGAGGCTCCACGCCTCGGCGGAGGGCGTGCCGCCGGCCCCGGAAGCGGTCGCGTCGACGCGTTCGACGACCACGTAGTACGTGCCCGCCCCCTGGCACTGGGTCCTGCCGGCCTCGCGCATGCCCAGCGCGGTCACGGGGTGCGGGCTGAGGCCGGCGCCGAAGCGGGCGGAGTCGGTCGAGCAGGAGGCGCCGGCGGAGTTCTGCACCGAGACGGTGATGCCGTCGGTGGCCGCGACCGTGGCGTCGGGCGGGGGCACGGCGGTGACGGGGACGTAGGCGGTGTCCGGGGCGGTGAGTTCGAGGCGGTAGTAGAGCGTGGTCTTCCTCGCCAGGGAGCTGCGGTAGGTCCGGCCGGGCTCGAGCCGTTCGGCGTCCGTGGTCCGCGCCGTGCCCTTCACGGACCGGGCACCCGGGGCGAACGCGTAGCCGCCCGGTGCCCCGGTCGCGGCGCCGTCGGCGGCCGCGGCGCCCGGCAGGCCGGTCACCGCGCCGATCAGGGCCGTGGTGACGGCGAAACGTACCGCCGTTCGCCACCACCCCGTAGGCCACCGTCCCGTCCCCATGCCCGCCCCCTCGCGCCTGTACCGGACCGCCACCCATCCTGCAACACGAAACCCCGACCGCGAGGGCGGTCGGGGCCTGCTCAGTTCTCGGTGTTTCCGGTACTCACGAACCCGTGGGCACGGAGTCAGTCGCCTCCGTCCACAGATCCTGCTCGGCGCGATCCGCCTGGATCTGGCGGTACACGAGGAGCCCGCCGATGGCGGCCAGTGCGACCAGGAGAAGCTTCTTCACCGCGCGACCTCGTCTTTCGTTGACGTAGGGGACCTCTGGCGCCCGACTATACACACCGACCGATATCGATCGGTGACCTACATCGGGACCCCCAACTTCGGTCCAAATGAGAACAATTTCTTTCTCTTACACCCATCCGAGTGGTGTTCATCTGAACATCGCCGCGCCACGGGCGTCGGTCCACCACTTCGCGGCCCTCATACACATGATGAGCAAAGTACGCAAATCGCCCGACCCGAAAGTGAGGGGACCATGGCCAGGAACAAGGTCATGAAGCTGTGGACCGTCATCGTGACCGCCTTCCTCGCGCTGTGCACGGCGCTCGGATTCGTCACGGCGACCACCGCCGCGGCCGCACCGCGGACCGAGGAGCCGTGCAGCAGCCCCGCCGTCCAGGTGGCGGCCCAGGTGCTGACCCCCTGGTCCCGGTTGTACGCCGCGTCCCTGCCCCCCACGATGAAGCAACGCATCCAGGCCGAAGCACACGGCAAGTCCCCCGGCTGCCGCCGCCGACCCCTCGCCGACCACGAAGCGTCCGCCCCTTCCGAGCACACGGCCCCGCTGCAGACCTGACGCCCGCCCGGGCAGTACCCCGGCGACATCGACACGACGGCGAGCTTGCGTACAGCACCCGCACAGAGAGACCCCCGACCGGCGGAACCGGTCGGGGGTCTCGTCGTATGTGCCCCGGACCGTACGGATGCCCCGGGCACCGGCGTCCGGCCGGGCACACCGAGCCGGCCCGCACCGCACCGCACCGCACCGCACCGAGGGCGATGCCACCAGGGCTGATGAGGGAAGGCCCCTCTCGTCTGCCACCCGGCCGGGACCGCCGCGGCGGCCGCGGGCAAGAGGCCTTGACACCTCCGTGGACGCCAAAAACCCCCAGCCGTTACCGGCTGGGGGTTTTCTCGCTGGTGGGGCTAACAGGATTTGAACCTGTGGCCTCATCCTTATCAGGGATGCGCTCTAACCAACTGAGCTATAGCCCCGCCGCGCTGTGCGGTGTGTGTCCCGCGCGCTGACTCCTGAAGATTAGCGCACGACCGGGGCAGTCCCAAAATCGGTTGTCGGGGGACCGTCAGCCGAGGTGGGGCAGCGGATGGCAGGGGGAGATCACTCGTCCTCGGCGAGGGTCAGCTCGATGCCACCGACGAAGCCCGCCGAAAGGTTGTAGATGAAGGCGCCGAGCGTGGCGAGGGCGGTGGCCAGGACCACGTCGATGACCGCGATGATCGTGGCGAACGTCAGGACGTGCGGCAGCGAGAGGAAGGCCTGCAGGTCGAAGCCGCTGGACTCGGTGGAGCCGGTGGCCTCCGAGATCTGGCCGCCGACCGTCGAGAAGACGCCCATCGCGTCCAGGACCATCCACAGCACCGCGGACGCGACGACCGTGCAGATACCGATCGCGATGGAGAGCAGGAAGCTGACCTTCATCACCGACCAGGGGTCGGCCTTGGCCACCCGCAGCCGCGCCTTGCGGGTGCGGGGCGCCGTGCGCGCCGCACCCGCACCGGCACCGGCACCGGTACGCGGACGGCGTACGGCCGCTCCCGTGCCCTGTGCCGGGTAGGCCTGCGGCGGGTGGTAGGGGCCGGAGGGCTGCTGCGGCCCCCGTTCCCCGGGCAGCGGCGAGGCCGCCTCGGGCGCCTGCTGGGCCTCACGGCCTCTGGTGTCCGACACGGTTCCCCCCTGGGGTCCATGGGAGTCGGGCGAGGACGGGTCCTTCGCGGACGGCTTGACCGCTTTCAGATTGGTGGTCTGCGGATCCGACTGCGCGGCGCTCGCGGCGGAGCCACGGCCGCCGCCGTCCGTTTCCGTACCCGTGGAGGTACCGGCCGACCCGGCGCCCGTGGCTCCGCTCACGATGACTCACTCCTCGTGCTACTCGTCCGAGGGCGCCTCACCCTCGTCCGTGCCGGTGGTCGCGGAACCCTCGACGGTCTCGTCGACGGCCACGTCGCCGTCGACCTCCTCCGCCTCGCGTCCCGCCTCGGCGTTACGAGCGATACCGACGACGGCATCGCGCTTGCCCAGGTTGATCAGTTGGACGCCCATGGTGTCACGGCCCGTCTCCCTGACCTCGTTGACTCGCGTACGAATCACACCGCCGGAGAGGGTGATGGCGAGGATCTCGTCGTTCTCCTCGACCACCAGCGCGCCCACGAGCGAACCGCGGTCCTCCACGATCTTGGCGGCCTTGATACCGAGGCCGCCGCGACCCTGGACGCGGTACTCGTCGACGCGGGTCCGCTTCGCGTACCCGCCGTCCGTGGCAGTGAACACGAACGTACCGGGTCGAACAACATTCATCGAGAGAAGCTCGTCGCCCTCGCGGAAACTCATACCCTTGACACCCGAGGTGGCGCGGCCCATCGGGCGCAGGGTTTCGTCCGAGGCGGTGAACCTGATCGACTGCGCCTTCTTGCTGATCAGCAGCAGATCGTCGTCGGCCGAAACCAGCTCGGCTCCGATCAGTTCGTCGTCGGAACCGTCCTCGCGCTCCCGCAGATTGATCGCGATGACACCGCCGGAGCGGGGCGAATCGTAATCCTTCAGAGGCGTCTTCTTGACCAGGCCGGCCTTGGTGGCCAGCACCAGGTACGGAGCCGCCTCGTAGTCCCGGATCGCGAGGATCTCGGCGATCGCCTCGTCCGGCTGGAAGGCGAGCAGGTTGGCGACGTGCTGACCACGCGCGTCCCGGCCGGCGTCGGGCAGCTCGTACGCCTTCGCCCGGTACACCCGGCCCTTGTTGGTGAAGAACAGCAGCCAGTGGTGCGTGGTCGAGACGAAGAAGTGGTCGACGATGTCGTCTTCCTTCAGCTTCGTGCCGCGCACGCCCTTGCCACCGCGCTTCTGCGCCCGGTAGTCGTCCGTCTTCGTCCGCTTGACGTAGCCGCCGCGCGAGACGGTGACGACGATGTCCTCCTCGGCGATCAGGTCCTCGATGGACATGTCGCCGTCGTAGGGCACCAGCATGGTCTTGCGGTCGTCGCCGTACTTCTCGACGATCGCGGCCAGCTCCTCGCTGACGATGCCGCGCTGACGGACCGGGGAGGCGAGGATCTGGTTGTACTCGTTGATCTTCGCCTGGAGTTCGTCGTGCTCCTGGACGATCTTCTGGCGCTCAAGGGCGGCCAGTCGGCGCAGCTGCATCTCGAGGATGGCGTTGGCCTGGATCTCGTCGATCTCCAGGAGCTCCATCAGGCCGCCGCGCGCGACCTCGACGGTCTCACTGCGCCGGATCAGCGCGATGACCTCGTCGATGGCGTCCAGGGCCTTCAGCAGGCCCCGCAGGATGTGCGCCCGCTCCTCGGCCTTGCGCAGCCGGAAGCGCGTACGGCGGACGACGACCTCGATCTGGTGCGTCACCCAGTGGCGGATGAACGCGTCCAGCGACAGCGTCCGCGGAACGCCGTCGACCAGCGCCAGCATGTTGGCGCCGAAGTTCGACTGCAGGTCCGTGTGCTTGTAGAGGTTGTTCAGGACGACCTTGGCGACCGCGTCCCGCTTGAGCACGATGACCAGGCGCTGGCCGGTGCGCGACGACGTCTCGTCGCGGACGTCCGCGATCCCGCCGACCTTGCCGTCCTTCACCAGGTCGGCGATCTTCTGCGCGAGGTTGTCGGGGTTGGTCTGGTACGGCAGCTCCGTGACCACCAGGCACTGCCGGTTCTGGATCTCCTCGACCTCGACCACCGCGCGCATGGTGATCGAGCCGCGGCCCGTGCGGTAGGCCTCCTCGATGCCCTTGCGGCCGACGACGAGCGCGCCCGTCGGGAAGTCCGGGCCCTTGATGCGCTCCATGAGCGCGTCGAGCAGCTCCTCGTGCGAGGCCTCCGGGTTCTCCAGGTACCACTGGGCGCCGGCCGCGACCTCGCGCAGGTTGTGCGGCGGGATGTTGGTCGCCATGCCGACCGCGATGCCGGCCGAACCGTTGATCAGCAGGTTCGGGAAGCGGGCCGGCAGGACGGTCGGCTCCTGGGAGCGGCCGTCGTAGTTGTCCGTGAAGTCGACGGTCTCCTCGTCGATGTCCCGGACCATCTCCATCGACAGCGGCGCCATCTTGCACTCGGTGTAGCGCATCGCCGCCGCCGGGTCGTTGCCCGGGGAGCCGAAGTTGCCGTTGGAGTCCACCAGCGGCATCCGCATCGACCACGGCTGGGCGAGGCGGACCAGGGCGTCGTAGATCGAGGAGTCGCCGTGGGGGTGGTAGTTGCCCATGACGTCGCCGACGACACGGGCGCACTTGTAGAAGCCGCGCTCGGGGCGGTACCCGCCGTCGTACATGGCGTACAGGACGCGGCGGTGGACGGGCTTGAGACCGTCGCGGACGTCGGGCAGCGCACGGGACACGATGACGGACATCGCGTAGTCCAGGTACGAGCGCTGCATCTCCGTCTCGAGCCCGACGGGCTCGACACGCATCGCGACTTCGCCGCCCTCTTCAGGAGTGACGGGAGTGTTCTCGTCGGCCATTGCTGGTGAAGATCCTTCCCTGTGCGGTCAGCTGAGACCGACTCAGATGTCGAGGAAGCGGACGTCCTTGGCGTTGCGCTGGATGAACTGGCGGCGGGCTTCCACGTCCTCGCCCATCAGGACCGAGAACAGGTCGTCGGCCTGGGCTGCGTCGTCGAGGGTGACCTGGCCGAGGACCCGGTGCTCCTGGTCCATCGTGGTCACGCGCAGTTCCTCGGCGTTCATCTCACCGAGACCCTTGAAGCGCTGGATCGAGTCCTCGCGGACGCGCTTGCCGCGCTGCCGGCCCATCTCGATCAGCGCGTCGCGCTCGCGGTCGGAGTACGCGTACTCGGTGTCGTCCCGGCCCCACTTGATCTTGTAGAGCGGCGGGCGGGAGAGGTACACGTGCCCGGCCTCGACCAGGGGCCGCATGAAGCGGAACAGGAAGGTCAGCAGCAGGGTGCTGATGTGCTGACCGTCGACGTCGGCGTCCGCCATCAGGATGATCTTGTGGTAGCGGAGCTTCTCGATGTCGAAGTCCTCGTGCACACCCGTGCCGAAGGCCGAGATCAGCGCCTGGATCTCCTGGTTCTGCAGGATCTTGTCGATCCTGGCCTTCTCGACGTTGAGGATCTTGCCGCGGATCGGGAGGATCGCCTGGTACTGCGGGTTCCGGCCCGACTTGGCCGAGCCGCCGGCGGAGTCACCCTCGACGATGAAGATCTCGCACTTGGTCGGGTCGTTCGACTGGCAGTCGGAGAGCTTGCCCGGCAGCGAGGCCGACTCCAGCAGGCCCTTGCGCCGGGTCAGGTCGCGGGCCTTGCGGGCCGCCACGCGCGCGGTGGCCGCCTGGATGCCCTTGCGGATGATGTCGGCGGCCTCGACCGGGTTGCGGTCCAGCCAGTCGTTGAGGTGCTCGTACACCGCCCGCTGCACGAAGGTCTTCGCCTCCGTGTTGCCCAGCTTGGTCTTGGTCTGGCCCTCGAACTGCGGCTCGCTCAGCTTGACCGAGATGATCGCCGTCAGACCCTCGCGGATGTCGTCACCCGTGAGGTTGTCGTCCTTGTCGCGCAGCAGCTTCTTGTCCCGCGCGTACTTGTTGATCAGCGAGGTCAGCGCCGCACGGAAACCCTCCTCGTGCGTACCGCCCTCATGGGTGTGGATGATGTTGGCGAACGAGTACACGCCCTCGCTGTAGCCGCTGTTCCACTGCATCGCGACCTCGAGGGACAGGCTCTTGTCCTTGTCCTCGGCCTCCAGGTCGATGACCGTGGGGTGCACCAGGTCGCCCTTGCGGGAGTTGAGGTACTTCACGAAGTCGACGATGCCGCCCTCGTAGTGGTACGTGACGGTCTTGACCTCGTCCTTCTCGTCGGCGCCCGCCTCGTCCGCACCGGTCACGGCCTTCGCCGACTCGCGCTCGTCGGTGAGCTTGATCGTCAAGCCCTTGTTGAGGAACGCCATCTCCTGGAAGCGCCGCGACAGCGTCTCGAAGGAGTACTCGGTGGTCTCGAAGATGTCCGGGTCGGCCCAGAAGGTCACGGAGGTGCCCGTCGCCTCGATCGCCTCGTGCTTGGCGAGCGGGGCCGTGGGGACACCCAGCTTGTAGTCCTGCGTCCAGCGGTGACCGTCCGTCCGGACCTCGACGGACACCTTCGACGACAAGGCGTTCACGACGGACACGCCGACACCGTGCAGACCGCCGGAGACCGCGTAACCGCCGCCGCCGAACTTGCCGCCCGCGTGCAGCACGGTCAGCACGACCTCAACGGCCGGCTTTCCCTCGGAGGGCACGATGCCCACCGGGATGCCACGGCCGTTGTCGACGACACGCACACCGCCGTCGGCCAGGATCGTCACGTCGATGGTGTCCGCGTGGCCGGCCAGCGCCTCGTCGACGGAGTTGTCGACCACCTCGTACACGAGGTGGTGCAGACCACGCTCCCCGGTCGAGCCGATGTACATACCGGGTCGCTTGCGGACCGCGTCCAGACCCTCGAGGACGGTGATGGCACTGGCGTCGTACGAAGCCGTGACCTCCCCGTTCGAGGAGGTCGCCGGGCCGTTCGCGCCCGTGTCGGTGGACGGGATGTTCTCGTTGGGGTTGCCGGAATCGGCCACGAAGCGCCCTTTCTGGCACTGGCACAGCACGAGCCGGGCTCCTGGAAACGCCCCCTCCGGGGGAGGGTTCGGAGCGGCTGCGGCATGTTGCGTTGGTCAAGCCCTGATCAGCGTTGCTCAGCTTTTCCCGAGCGGTCCCCACGTTTGGGGCGGGATTGGCTTCCAGTCTACCGGTAGCGCCGACAGTGATGGGGGTTTGCCGGTACCTGAGTCCGCATGTGCCGCCCTCAACCGGTCTCGCTCGGGTCCCGATATACGGAAGGGGGCTCCAAGAGGCTCACAGCGGCACTCAGCGCTTTGGGACGTCAACCCTTCGCTACCCCCCGGCCAGCCCGGGATTCGCAAGAGCGTGCACAGAGCGGCCGACCCCGTGCCGAACGGCCGGAACGCACCCGCGGCCGGCCCCTGCGATCTTCTTATGTGAGTTCCGTCACCCGTAGGTGTCACCGGGCCCCGTACTGCCCGGGGCACGCAGCGGCCCATGGCGACGGGCGGGTCCGCCGGGCCCGAACACCTTGATCAACCGGACCGCGCCATGACCGAGATCCTCATTGAGACGGGCCACCAGCGTCGGCCCCAGCAGACGCAGATTCGTCGCCCAGGCCGTGGAGTCACAGCGCACGACCAGAACCCGCTCGTCCTCGTCGTACTTCTCCGGAACACAGTGCTTGGCCACGTCCTCGCCGACGATCTGCGGCCAGCGGCCCATCACACCGCCCACCGCCGCCGGAGTCTCCCAGCCCCGCTCGGTGATCAGCCGGTTGATCGCCGCGCCCAGCGCCATCGGATCACGGCCGTCCGCGCGCGCCCCGGAACGCAGACCCCCGCGCCGCGCCTGCTTCTTCTGCTGCGCCACGTCACCACGCGCGCGTGCCTGCTCCTTCGCCGCGCGCAGCGCCACGCGCGCGAGATCGACACCCGAAGGCTCGCGACCCTTCTCGCGGGCCCTCTCAGGGACCTGCTGCGCACCCTGCTGCGGCCCCTTCTCGGAGCCGGGCCCCTCGGTGCTCATACCCGCTCCACCGTCCCCCCGGACACGGCGTACCGGACGCCCTCCAGCACATGCGGTACGTCGTCGTCGACCGCGGCCGTCACCAGCACCTGCTCACCGGGCGCGACCAGCTCGGCCAGCCGCTCGCGCCGCCGGGCGTCCAACTCGGCGAAGACGTCGTCGAGGACCAGCACCGGCTCATTGCCCTCCGCGCGCAGCAGGTCGTACGACGCCAGACGCAACGCCAGCGCGAAGGACCAGGACTCGCCGTGCGAGGCGTATCCCTTGGCAGGCAGCTGGCCGAGTTTGAGAACCAGATCGTCCCGGTGCGGGCCCACGAGGGTCACCCCCCGCTCGATCTCCTGCTTGCGGGCGTCCGCCAGAGCCGCCATCAGCTGCGCGTACAGATCCTCACGGCTGTGCGCCTCACCGGGCGCCGACGGCTTGTACTCCAGCGCGACCGGGCCACCGCCCGGAGCCAGCTGCTCGTACGCCTTGTCGGCCAGCGGCCGGACCGCGGCGATCAGATCCAGCCGCTGGGCCAGCAACTCGGCACCTGCCCGCGCCAGATGCTGGTCCCACACATCCAACGTGGACAGATCCATCGAGCGGCCACCGTGCCGGCGGGCCAGCGCCGCCGACTTCAACAGCGTGTTGCGCTGCTTGAGCACCCGCTCGTAGTCGGAGCGCACCCCCGCCATGCGCGGGGAACGCGCGGTGACCATCTCGTCCAGGAAGCGGCGCCGCTCCCCGGGATCGCCCTTGACCAGGGCGAGGTCCTCGGGCGCGAACAGCACGGTCCGTACGATCCCCAGCACGTCCCGCGGCCTGACCTGCGAGGACCGGTTGATGCGGGCCCGGTTGGCCCGGCCGGGGTTCAGCTCCAGCTCGACCAGCTGCTGCCGCTCGCCCTGCCGGACCTGTGCGCGGACCACCGCGCGATCGGCGCCCATCCGCACCAGGGGCGCGTCGGAGGCGACACGGTGGCTGCCGAGCGTGGCCAGGTAACCGATCGCCTCCACGAGGTTCGTCTTGCCCTGCCCGTTCGGGCCGACGAAGGCCGTGACACCCGGGTCGAGCGGGACCTCGGCCCGGGCGTACGAGCGGAAGTCGGCCAGCGACAGGTGCGTGACGTGCATGGTCGTTCGCCGACCTCCCCCAGGGTTGTGGATCGCCGTGCGACCCTGTGGACAAGTTCTTGCGTCTTCGCCCGGCTCTTCCGCCGTCGTCGAGTCCGCGCTACGGCTTCTTCTCGACCGCGTGGCCGCCGAACTGGTTGCGCAGCGCGGCGACCATCCTCATCTGCGGCGAGTCCTCCTGACGGGAGGAGAACCGCGCGAACAGCGACGCGGTGATCGCCGGCAGCGGCACCGCGTTGTCGATGGCGGCTTCCACGGTCCAGCGACCCTCGCCCGAGTCCTGGGCGTAGCCCCGCAGCCCGGCCAGGTGCTCGTCCTCGTCGAGGGCGTTCACCGCCAGGTCGAGCAGCCAGGAACGGATGACCGTGCCCTCCTGCCAGGAGCGGAAGACCTCACGGACGTTCTCCACGGAGTGGACCTTCTCCAGCAGCTCCCAGCCCTCGGCGTAGGCCTGCATCATGGCGTACTCGATGCCGTTGTGGACCATCTTCGCGAAGTGGCCCGCACCGACCCGGCCCGCGTGCACCGCCCCGGATTCGCCCTCCGGCTTGAGCGCGTCGAAGACCGGCTGCACCTTGGCGACGTTCTCGGCGTCGCCGCCGTACATCAGCGCGTAGCCGTTCTCCAGGCCCCAGACGCCGCCGGAGACGCCGCAGTCGACGAAACCTATGCCCTTGGCGGCCAGCTCCTCGGCGTGCCTCTCGTCGTCCGTCCAGCGGGAGTTGCCGCCGTCCACGACCACGTCGCCGGGCTCCAGCAGCTCGGCGAGCCGGTCGATCGTCGACTGGGTGGGCGCACCGGCGGGGACCATCACCCAGACCACGCGCGGGCCCGAGAGCTTACCCACAAGCTCTTCCAGGCTGTGGACATCCGCGAGGTCAGCGTTGCGGTCGTATCCGACGACGGTGTGACCCGCGCGGCGGATACGCTCGCGCATGTTGCCGCCCATCTTGCCGAGGCCGACGAGACCGAGCTCCATCAGTTGTGTTCCTTAGGTCGCTGTGTGGCGTGAGAGGCACTGTCGTACCCGTGTCCGAGCCTAAACCCGGACTCTCCCGCACAGCTGTGGGCATACGCGCTCATTCGTATGCCCTCACCTGCGGCTTTGCCGGAGCCGGCGACCAGCCGCCGAAGCGACCGCAGGCTCAGCCGCTCAGCCGCACCGGCATACTGCGGTCTTGTGGGGGATAACCCCCACACCCCCAGCCGTCGGACACTCACGGCCGGCCGCAGACTCAGCCGCTCAGCCGCACCGGCATGATCAGGTACTTGTAGGCCTCGTCCGCCTCGGCGTCCACCGCCGGCTTGCCGCTGAGCAGGGCGGGCTTGGTGGACGTCGTGAACGACAGCTGGGCCACCGGGGAGTCGATCGCGCTCAGACCGTCCAGCAGGAAGGTCGGGTTGAACGCGATGGAGATGTCGTCACCCTCGAGCTGGGCGTCGACCCTTTCCACAGCCTGTGCGTCGTCGCTGGAGCCCGCCTCCAGGATGAGCACGCCCTGCTCGAAGCTGAGCCGCACCGGGGTGTTCCGCTCGGCGACCAGGGCCACACGCTTGACGGCCTCCACGAACGGGGCGGTCTCGATCACGGCGACGGAGTTGAACTCGGTCGGGAACAGTGTGCGGTACTTCGGGAGGTCGCCCTCCAGCAGGCGGGTCGTCGTACGGCGGCCGGCGCCCTCGAAACCGATCAGGCCCTCGCCGGCGCCCGAGCCGGACAGCGCCAGGATCACGTTGTCGCCGCTGGTCAGCGCCTTGGCGGTGTCCTGGAGCGTCTTGGCGGGGACCAGCGCGACCGCGGAGACGTCCGGGATCTCCGGCTTCCACAGGAACTCCCGGACCGCGAAGCGGTAGCGGTCGGTGGAGGCCAGCGTCACCGTGTCGCCCTCGATCTCGATGCGCACACCGGTGAGCACGGGCAGCGTGTCGTCACGGCCGGCGGCGATGGCGACCTGCTGCACCGCGGAGGCGAAGACCTCGCCGGGGACGGTGCCGGTCGCGTTCGGCATCTGGGGCAGCGCCGGGTACTCCTCCACAGGCAGGGTGTGGAGGGTGAACCGCGAGGAGCCGCAGACCACGGTCGCCCGTACACCGTCTGTGGAGATCTCCACCGGGCGGTTGGGCAGGGCGCGGGAGATGTCGGCGAGCAGACGGCCCGAGACGAGGACCGTGCCCTCTTCCTCGACCTCCGCCTCGACGGACACCCGCGCCGAGACCTCGTAGTCGAAGCTGGACAGGCTCAGCTGGCCCTCCTCCGCCCTCAGCAGCAGGCCGGCGAGGACAGGCGCCGGCGGACGGGCCGGGAGGCTGCGTGCCGCCCAGGCCACTGCCTCCGCGAGTACGTCGCGTTCCACCCGGATCTTCACCGTAAGCCGCCTCCTGCTGCTGTTGCCTCTGAGTCCTCCGACTCGGTGTCACAGCCCACTGCGACGGGAAGGACACCGGGGACCAGTCTGACGCACCGCACTGACAGTAGGTGCCTGTCGGGGTCAAGTCGCTCCGAGGGGCAGCCGGGCTCGAGACGGCGGGTTGTGCACAGGCCCCGCTTCGAAACGGATTTCCCGCTCTCTCTAGTCGGGAGTAGTAGTAGGGCCTGTGGATACCGTGGATAACCACGTTTTCCCAGCTCAGAGGCAAGATTTTGTCCACTGGTCCTGTGGGTGACGCCGGTGGACAACCGAGGCGTTCTGTGGAGAACAGAAAGTTCTGCACACAGCACCCACAGCCCGAGGCCGGTTCTCCCCAGCTGCGTCCCCAGATTTACCCACGTTTCCCACACCCCAATCCGGCACCTTGGTGTGACGGCTTTCACTCGAGGAGGTGATCGGGGGCGTCGCGTTGCCGAACAGTGGACAGCGATGTGGAGAAGCTGCCGATCACTGGGGACAACGGCCCCCAGTCTGTGGGTTGTCGGTGGACAACTTCATGCACAGCCTGTGGATCCTCGCTTCGTCCACAGTCTGTGGAGATCGTTCGTCCACGGATCCACAGGGGCATGAGCTGGGCTGATGCCCTTTCAACCGCACAGCCTGTGGACGGTTTCGGGACAACTCCGCGGTCCCCAGGATGTGGACGCAAGAAAGTGGCCCAATCTGTGGAGAGAGGCCGTAACGCGGCCGGTATTCGAACAGCGGGTGGCCGCGCCATGACGAAGGGCGCCCCCGGGAACTGTCCCGGGGGCGCCCTCGGTGCCGTCGTGGGGCTGTGTCAGCCGTTCTTGATGCGGTTGGTCAGCTCCGTCACCTGGTTGTAGATGGAGCGGCGCTCGGCCATCAGCGCGCGGATCTTGCGGTCGGCGTGCATGACCGTCGTGTGGTCCCGGCCGCCGAACTGAGCGCCGATCTTCGGCAGCGACAGGTCGGTGAGCTCGCGGCAGAGGTACATGGCGATCTGGCGGGCGGTGACGAGCGCGCGGCCGCGCGAGGTCCCGCACAGGTCCTCCACCGTCAGCCCGAAGTAGTCGGCGGTCGCCGCCATGATCGCCGTCGCGGTGATCTCAGGGGCCGAGTCCTCGCCGCCGGGGATCAGGTCCTTCAGGACGATCTCGGTCAGGCCCAGGTCCACCGGCTGCCGGTTGAGCGAGGCGAACGCGGTCACCCGGATCAGCGCGCCCTCCAGCTCCCGGATGTTGCGGGAGATCCGGGAGGCGATGAACTCCAGCACCTCCGGCGGGGCGTTCAGCTGCTCCTGCACCGCCTTCTTGCGCAGGATGGCGATGCGCGTCTCCAGCTCGGGCGGCTGGACGTCGGTGATCAGGCCCCACTCGAAACGGTTCCGCAGCCGGTCCTCCAGCGTGACCAGCTGCTTGGGCGGCCGGTCGCTGGACAGCACGATCTGCTTGTTGGCGTTGTGGAGCGTGTTGAAGGTGTGGAAGAACTCCTCCTGCGTCGACTCCTTGTCCGCCAGGAACTGGATGTCGTCGACGAGCAGGATGTCCATCTCTCGGTAGCGCTTGCGGAAGCTGTCGCCCTTGCCGTCGCGGATGGAGTTGATGAACTCGTTGGTGAACTCCTCGGAGCTCACGTACCGCACGCGTGTGCCCGGGTAGAGGCTGCGGGCGTAGTGCCCGATCGCGTGCAGCAGGTGTGTCTTGCCGAGCCCGGACTCCCCGTAGATGAAGAGGGGGTTGTACGCCTTCGCCGGCGCCTCGGCGACGGCCACCGCGGCCGCGTGCGCGAAGCGGTTGGAGGCGCCGATGACGAAGGTGTCGAAGAGGTACTTCGGGTTCAGCCGCGCGGTCGGCTCGCCGGGGCCGGTCGCCGGTGCGGGCTGCGCGGCCAGAGGGCCGGGGGCGCCGGTCGTGGGCAGGTTCGGGCCCACGGGGCCGCCGCGGTGCACATGGCCGGCGCCGGCCGGCGGCTCGGGCGGCTCACGGCGGGCGGGGTCGCGCTGGTCGTAGTCGGAGCGCGGCTTGTCGTAGTCCGGGCGTGCCTGCTCGTAGTCGGAGCGCGGCTTGTCGTACGGCGGCTCGTAGGACGGGCGGTCCATCGCCTGCGGTCGGTAGTCCTGCGGCGGGGTGCCGTACGCGTCACGATGCGGCTCGCCGTACGCGTCACGGTGCGGCTCGCCGTACGCGTCACGTCGTGACTCCCCGTACGAATCCTGGGACGGCGACGCGTACGGGTCGCGCTCGGGAAAGCCGAGGCGCTGCTGCTGCCAGCCGTATTCGTCGTGGGACGGACGTGGCCAGGCGCCGGGCTCGGGCCGCTGGTACTCGGACGGGTAGGCCGGCCGGGCCATGGGCAGCTGGTCGTCGGCCCGGTGGCGGCCGTAGCCCTCGTACTGTCCGGTGGGGAGCTCGGGCTCCTCGTAGCGCGGCTGTGGCTGCGACTGGGCGGGGGGCGCGGGCGGGGCCGGGGGCTCGCCCGCGGAGTCGTCGACGGTGATCGCGATCCGGATCGGGCGGCCGCACTCGCGGCTCAGGGTCTCGCTGACGATCGGGGCGAGCCGGCCCTCCAGTACGCCCTTCGCGAATTCGTTCGGTACGGCCAGCAGAGCGGTGTCCGCGACCAGCGCGAGCGGCTGGCAGCGCCTGATCCAGTGCTCGTCCTTGGTCTCCACCCCCTGGCCGCGACCTTCTCCGAGGAGTTGCTCGAGTACTCGTGGCCACACTGCGGCAAGATCGGCAGGTACGTCAGCCACAGGGCACGCTCTCTCACAGGTCCCACGAACGTGTGGTGCGCGGGACGGGTCGGGATGTCAATCGGCGGGGCGGGGGACAAAGGAACGAATCGGAGTCCAGTCACGGTAGTCAGGGCGACGGGTACGGTTCAAGTTGTTGTCCCCAGCCTGTGGACAGTGTCTCTGCGTGACCCCCGGTTTGACCGGATGGCTCAGCCCCGCGTACCGTAACCAGGTCGAGTTGTCGATGGCTGCTGCCGCCTGCCTCCGATGGGCACAGATCGCTGAAGGTGATCGGGAAGCGGTGCACTCGGGCGTGACGCGAGCTACTCGTGGGCGCACGGTGACAGCCAGGGCGGCACCCCGCCACTACCGATTGATTTCTGGAGCCCCCGAGTGAGCAAGCGCACCTTCCAGCCGAACAACCGTCGTCGCGCGAAGACCCACGGCTTCCGGCTGCGTATGCGCACCCGTGCCGGCCGCGCGATTCTCGCGTCCCGCCGTAGCAAGGGTCGCGCCCGTCTGTCCGCCTGATTCCGATCAGGTCATGACGTCGTGCTGCCCACCGAGAACCGGCTGAGGCGGCGCGAGGACTTCGCGACCGCGGTACGACGGGGTCGCCGGGCCGGCCGCCCGCTCCTCGTCGTCCACCTTCGTAGCGGTGCCACGGACCCGCACGCGCCTGGGGAGAGCGCTCCCCCGACGCGTGCGGGTTTCGTCGTGAGCAAGGCTGTGGGTGGAGCGGTCGTCAGGAACTCAGTGAAGCGCAGGCTTCGCCATCTGATGCGTGACCGAGTCGCCCTGTTTCCCCCCGGTAGCCTGGTAGTCGTACGAGCGCTGCCCGGAGCGGGCGACGCAGACCACGCACAGCTGGCCCGAGACCTGGACGCCGCCCTTCAGCGGCTGCTGGGAGGGGGCGCGCGATGAAGTACCCGCTGCTGGCTCTGATCAAGCTGTACCAGTGGACGATCAGCCCACTGCTCGGGCCGGTGTGCAAGTACTACCCGTCGTGCTCCCACTACGGCTACACGGCCATCGACCGGCACGGTGCGATCAAGGGCACGGCACTCACCGCCTGGCGCATCCTGCGGTGCAATCCGTGGTCGCTGGGCGGGGTGGACCATGTTCCGCCGCGCAAGCGCCCGCGGTGGCACGAAATGCTGCGTGACGCCTGGCGGGCACGCAGGGGCGGGCCCTCCGCCGCCGAACCGGCCCTCGAAGGAACTGTTCCTCCGGAACCTCCTTCGAGCCCGGCCGCAGAGACCTCGTCCCATGCCCAAGGAGCATGATTAGTGGACACGATTGCCAGCCTCTTCAGCTTCATCACGACACCCGTTTCGTGGGTCATCGTCCAGTTCCACACGGTGTACGGCGCCATTTTCGGCCCTGACACCGGGTGGGCCTGGGGCTTGTCCATCGTCTCCTTGGTGATCCTGATCCGTATCTGCCTGATCCCGCTCTTCGTGAAGCAGATCAAGGCGACCCGGGCGATGCAGACGCTCCAGCCCGAGATGAAGAAGATCCAGGAGCGCTACAAGAACGACAAGCAGCGCCAGTCCGAAGAGATGATGAAGCTGTACAAGGAGTCGGGTACCAACCCGCTCTCCTCGTGCCTTCCCATCCTGGCGCAGTCCCCGTTCTTCTTCGCCCTGTACCACGTGCTCAACGGGATCGCGTCGGGCACGACCATCGGCGTCATCAACGAGTCGCTGCTGGCCAGTGCCCGTAAGGCGCACATCTTCGGAGCTCCGCTGGCCGCGAAGTTCAAGGATGGCTCCGCCACCGTCCAGGCTCTGGGCGCCACGGTCACCGATGTGCGGGTCGTCACCGCTGTCATGATCATCCTCATGTCGGCGTCGCAGTTCTACACGCAGCGCCAGCTGATGACGAAGAACGTCGACACGACGGTGAAGACGCCGTTCATGCAGCAGCAGAAGATGCTGATGTACGTCTTCCCCGTGATGTTCGCCGTCTTCGGTATCAACTTCCCGGTCGGCGTCCTCGTCTACTGGCTGACCACCAACGTGTGGACCATGGGCCAGCAGATGTACGTCATCCACAACAACCCGACCCCGGGTTCCAAGGCTCAGGCCGCCTACCTGGAGCGTCTGACCAAGCACGTCACGCACCACGGCAAGATCAGCCGGCGCAGCGAGAAGGCGATCGTCAAGGCGATCGTCGCCAAGGGCCGTGACCGCAACGAGTTCGAGCGCAAGTTCATCAACGGCCTGAGCAAGGCCGGTCTCGCGGCCCAGGCCGACGGGTCCGTGGTGAAGAGCGAGGGCCAGGCCGTCGCGCAGACCGAGGACGGTGCGACCACCGCGACCGCCACCGCCACCGCTGCGAAGCGACAGCAGCCCAAGCGCCAGTCCAAGGCCCAGCGCCAGTCCGGCGGGCCGAAGCAGGCCGGCGAGCCCACGTCGTCCATGTCGCTCGAGAAGTCCGACGAGCCCGAGGACGTCCAGTCGGACGCCAGGCAGGACGCCAAGCCTGCCGCCGCCAGCAAGGCCGCTCAGAAGCCCGGTAACGGCACCCGCAGCAGGGCCCAGTCCGGGCAGCGCAAGGGTGGCCCGCAGCGGCCCAAGTCCCCGTCCAAGAAGTAAGAAGGAGCCCATCCCGTGACGGAAGGCACCACCTCCGCCGCTGCCGAGGGTGCAGACACCCTCACTCGCCTGGAGCAGGAAGGCGAGATCGCGGCGGACTACCTCGAGGGTCTGCTGGACATCGCCGACCTCGACGGCGACATCGACATGGATGTCGAGGCCGACCGTGCCTCTGTGTCGATCATCAGCGACACGGGCAGCCGCGACCTGCAAAAGCTGGTCGGCCGGGACGGCGAGGTGCTGGAGGCGCTGCAGGAACTGACGCGGCTGGCTGTGCACCGGGAGACCGGCGACCGCAGCCGGCTGATGCTGGACATCGCCGGCTACCGGGCCAGGAAGCGCTCGGAGCTGTCCGAGCTGGGTGCCAAGGCCGCTGCGGAGGCCAAGAGCAGCGGTGAGCCCGTGAAGCTCAAGCCGATGACCCCGTTCGAGCGGAAGGTCGTGCACGACGCGGTCAAGACCGCGGGCCTGCGCAGCGAGTCCGAGGGCGAGGAGCCGCAACGCTTCGTCGTCGTGCTGCCCAACTGATTCGGTTCGTACGTTCCCTCGGCCCCGTCTGTTGCGCAGGCGGGGCCGAATTTTGTCAGCCTGGTAGTTCTGGTGATCGGCGCTGGGTGCGCTGATGCGGTACGGAAGGACGGTCCCCGTGACGGAGGCAGCGGAGCTCCCCCCTGTGCCCGAGCAGGCGCGGGAGGTGTTTGGTGATCGCTTCGCCGATGCGGTGCGTTACGCGGAGCTGCTCGCCGAGGCGGGTGTGCAGCGAGGGCTGATCGGCCCCCGTGAAGTGCCCCGCCTCTGGGAGCGGCATCTGCTCAACTGCGCGGTGCTCTCTGAGGTGGTCCCCGAGGGTGTGACCGTGTGCGACGTCGGCTCGGGTGCCGGCCTGCCGGGGATTCCGCTGGCGCTCGTCAGAAGCGACCTGAAGATCACTTTGCTGGAGCCGCTGCTTCGGCGGACGAACTTCCTGACCGAGGTCGTCGAGCTGCTGGGCCTGGACCATGTGACCGTTGTGCGTGGCCGTGCCGAGGAGGTCATGGGCAAGGTGCCGCCGGTGCATGTGGTGACGGCCCGCGCGGTCGCTCCGCTGGACCGGTTGGCCACCTGGGGCATCCCGCTGTTGCGGCCGTACGGCGAAATGCTGGCGCTCAAGGGGGACACCGCGGAGGAGGAGCTGAAGGCTGCGGCCACGGCTCTGAGCAAGCTCGGTGCGGTGTCGACATCCATCCTCCAGGTCGGTGCGGGGGTGGTGGATCCCTTGTCCACCGTGGTGCGGGTAGAGGTGGGGGAAAGTCCCGGCGGTGTGCGCTTCGCGGCCAAGCGGGCCAAGGCGGCCCGTACGGGACGGACGCGCAGGCGGCGGTGAGGCGTACTCCACACAAGCTGCCAAACCCGCTCATGACGGAGTGTCGCGACAGTCCGGACGGCCTGGCTGTGCATCGTGTTTCACGTGAAACGTCGCTCACTGCTGCACGGCATCATCAGTCGCGGCCGCGCCGCGGCCGAACCGCGTGACCGGAAGCCTCTTGGTTCACTCGGAGAGGCAACGGAGTTGTCCACAGAGGTGGATTTCTCCACAGATCGCCAGGCCTCACTGGTTCACGACCCCGAAGGCATGGCAGGCTCTGTTCATTGCGAGCCTGAAGTCGAGGAGAGTGAATCCTTGCGGTCCGACGCCAACATCGCGGGACCGATGACCGATCCGGTCCCCGGTCCCCGTACCGAGTCGATGGGGGCGGATGTTTCACGTGAAACACCGCCTCCGATGGACGACACTCCCATCGGTCGCGCTGCCCAGCTGGCGGTGGAGGCTCTGGGTCGTGCCGGTGAAGGCCTGCCACGGCCTGAACAGACCAGGGTCATCGTGGTCGCCAACCAGAAGGGCGGTGTCGGCAAGACGACGACGACCGTCAATCTTGCCGCCTCGCTGGCTCTGCACGGTGGGCGTGTCCTGGTGATCGACCTCGATCCCCAGGGCAATGCTTCCACCGCCCTGGGGATCGACCACCACGCCGAAGTCCCATCCATCTATGACGTGTTGGTCGAGAGCAAGCCCCTGGCAGAGGTGGTCCAGCCGGTCCCCGATGTGGAAGGTCTTTTCTGCGCCCCCGCCACGATCGATCTCGCCGGTGCGGAGATCGAGCTGGTGTCCCTGGTGGCACGGGAGAGCCGGCTGGACCGGGCGATCCGGGCCTACGAGCAGCCGCTGGACTACATCCTCATCGACTGCCCGCCGTCGCTCGGTCTGCTGACGGTCAATGCACTGGTGGCGGGTCAGGAGGTCCTGATCCCGATCCAGTGCGAGTACTACGCGCTGGAGGGGCTGGGGCAGCTGCTGCGCAACGTCGACCTGGTGAGGGGGCACCTCAACCCCGCGCTGCATGTGTCGACGATCCTGCTCACCATGTACGACGGCCGGACACGGCTCGCGTCCCAGGTCGCGGAAGAGGTGCGCACGCACTTCGGTGACGAGGTGCTGCGGACGAGCATTCCCCGCTCGGTACGTATCTCCGAGGCGCCGAGCTACGGGCAGACGGTGCTGACGTACGATCCAGGCTCGAGTGGTGCCCTCTCCTATCTTGAGGCGGCACGAGAAATCGCCCTGAAGGGCGTCGGTGTCAGCTATGACCCGACCAGTGCCCACATCGGCGCACAGAGCAACCCGAGCATGGTGGAGGGTATCCAGTGAGCGAGCGACGGAGGGGGCTGGGCCGTGGTCTCGGCGCATTGATCCCTGCTGCCCCGACGGAGAAGAACCCGGCTTCGGCCGCGGTGGGCGGTACGGCGTCCACGTCCCCTGCAGCGATGCCGGTGCTGACGACCGACCGGGGAGTGGCCGCCGCAAAGGTCGCTACGCTCCCGGCGGTCGCTGAGGAGACCGAGGAGCAGTCGGTGTCCGGCGGCACGGAGGCGCCCGGGGCTCCGGTGGGGGCCCACTTCGCGGAGATCCCTCTCGACGCGATCTCGCCGAACCCTCGCCAGCCACGCGAGGTCTTCGACGAGGACGCGCTGCAGGAACTGGTCACCTCCATCAAGGAGGTCGGCCTCCTCCAGCCCGTCGTCGTGCGGCAGCTGGGTTCTGACCGGTACGAGCTCATCATGGGTGAGCGGCGCTGGCGGGCCTGCCGTGAGGCCGGGCTCGAGGCGATTCCGGCGATCGTGCGGGCTACGGACGATGAGAAGCTCCTCCTGGACGCGCTGCTGGAGAACCTGCACCGCGCTCAGCTGAACCCGATCGAAGAGGCGGCGGCCTACGATCAGCTGCTGAAGGACTTCAACTGCACTCACGACCAGCTGGCGGACCGGATCGGCCGTTCCCGCCCGCAGGTCTCCAACACGCTGCGTCTGTTGAGGCTCTCGCCGAAGGTTCAGAACCGAGTGGCTGCCGGTGTGCTCTCCGCCGGGCACGCGCGGGCGCTCCTGTCCGTCGAGGACCCGGAGGAGCAGGAACGCCTCGCCTACCGGGTCGTGGCCGAGGGGCTCTCTGTGCGGTCCGTTGAGGAGATCGTGACCCTGATGGGCTCACGACCGAAGCGGACCCAGCGGTCCAAGGGGCCGCGGGCCGGCTCCGTGCTCTCCCCGGCTCTGACCGAGCTCGCCACGCGTCTGTCGGATCGTTTCGAGACCCGGGTGAAGGTGGACCTGGGTCAGCAGAAGGGCAAGATCACCGTCGAGTTCGCCTCGCCGGAGGATCTCGACCGGATTCTGAGCACGCTTGCTCCGGGCGAGAAGCTGAAGCTCCAGAAGAGTCTTTCGGAGGGGGATGCCGAGGACTCGGAGGGCTGAGCCTGCGGCCGCACCAGGGGGTCGCGCCCGGCTGGCGAGGGAGCGGGTCGTGTTCCGGTAAGTACCGGGACACGACCCGCTCTTTGCGTTCAGCCGGTATCGGGGTAATCGCATCGTGGATACGATGCGATCAGGTATGGCGCATTCACCTGGCGGCACCTCTGAGGGGGAGGCGGAGGCCATGCGATCGGTGAGCCGGTCCGGACTGGTGAGGACGGGCCTGGGGCTCGGCGCGGTCGGCGGGTTCGTCGGCGGTCTGCTCAGGGAACGGAGTGTACTGACAGCCGCTCGCGAGGCCGCGGGCGAAGGAAGTGAGGAACAGCCTTCATGGGGCGTCGGCTCGTACCGCTCACGCTGGACAACCTTCAGGACCTTCCCAAGCGCTGTCGCTCGTGCGTCTTCTGGGAACTGGACCCGGTCAGCGGTGAAGCAGCGATAAAGGCGGGCACGGCCGCGTTGGAGAAGGAGGCGTGGATCTCCGCCGTGCTGTTGGACTGGGGGTCCTGCGGACGGGTCGTCTACGTCGACGACATCCCTGTCGGCTTCGTGCTCTACGCTCCCCCGGCCTACGTCCCGCGTTCCACGGCGTTTCCCACGAGCCCGGTCTCCCCGGACGCGGTGCAGTTGATTACTGGGTTCATCATGCCCGGCTATCAGGGACAGGGCCTCGGCCGGGTGATGGTTCAGACGGTCGCCAAGGATCTTCTGCGTCGGGGGTTCAAAGCGATCGAAGCGTTCGGTGATGCCCGGTGGAAGGAATCGGCGTGTCTGCTGCCGGCCGACCATCTACTGGCCGTGGGCTTCAAGACCGTCCGGCAGCACCCGGCCCATCCTCGATTGCGGCTGGAGCTGAGATCGACGCTCTCCTGGAAGGAAGATGTGGAGATGGCGATCGACCGGTTGCTGGGAGCCGTACAGAAGGAACCGGCGCTGCGACCCCTCTGAAACGAATGGGCCAACCCCACGGGGTTGGCCCATTCGTGTTTCACGTGAAACGTCAGCCGGCGATGAAGTCCTCGAGGTCGCGGACGATCGCGGCCTTGGGCTTGGCGCCGACGATGGTCTTGGCGACCTCGCCGTGCTGGTACACGTTCAGGGTCGGGATCGACATGACGCCGTACTTCGCAGCCGTACCCGGGTTCTCGTCGATGTTGAGCTTGACGATCTCGATCTTGTCGCCGTATTCGGCGGCGATCGCCTCGAGGGAGGGCGCGATCTGGCGGCACGGACCGCACCAGGCGGCCCAGAAGTCCACGAGGACGGGCTTGTCGCTCTTGAGGACGTCCTGCTCGAAGGAGTCGTCGGTCACGTTCTTCAGGTCGGCCACGAGTGGCTCCTAACTGGTGCGGTGGGGTGGAAGGGGGTCAGACGGCGGTCTTCTCGGGCTCGGCCGGCTCCTCGTCCGTGAGGGCGGAGAGGAAGCGCTCGGCGTCCAGGGCGGCGGAACAACCCGTGCCGGCCGCGGTGATCGCCTGTCGGTAGGTGTGGTCGACCACGTCACCGGCGCCGAAGACACCGGTCAGGTTGGTCCGGGTGGAGGGCGCGGCGACCTTCAGGTAGCCCTCCTCGTCCAGGTCCAGCTGGCCCTTGAACAGCTCGGTCCGCGGGTCGTGGCCGATCGCGATGAACAGGCCGGTCACCGGCAGGTCCGAGAGTTCGCCGGTCTTGAGGTTGCGCAGCTTGAGGCCGGAGAGCTTCTGGTCGCCCTGGATCTCGGCGACCTCGCTGTCCCAGACGAACTTGATCTTCGGGTCGGCGAAGGCACGCTCCTGCATGGCCTTGGAGGCCCGCAGGGTGTCCCGGCGGTGGACGATGGTCACGGACTTGGCGAAGCGGGAGAGGAAGGTGGCCTCCTCCATCGCGGTGTCACCACCACCGATCACGGCGATGTCCTGGTCCTTGAAGAAGAACCCGTCACAGGTGGCGCACCAGGAGACACCCCGGCCGGAGAGCGCGTCCTCGTTCGGCAGACCGAGCTTGCGGTGCTGGGAGCCTGTGGTGACGATGACGGCCTTGGCCCGGTGGACCGTGCCCGCGGTGTCCGTGACGGTCTTGATCTCTCCGGTCAGGTCGACCGAGACGACGTCGTCCGGGATCAGCTCGGCACCGAAGCGCTCCGCCTGGGCGCGCATGTTGTCCATCAGGTCGGGTCCCATGATGCCGTCGCGGAAGCCCGGGAAGTTCTCCACCTCGGTGGTGTTCATCAGTGCACCGCCGGCGGTGACGGCTCCCTCGAACACCAGGGGCTTCAGCGACGCTCGCGCGGTGTAGAGCGCCGCCGTGTAGCCGGCGGGCCCGGAGCCGATGATGATCACGTTACGGACGTCGCTCACGGCTTGATTCCTCGTCTCTGGTCTGCGTCAGTCGACCGGTGGGAGTCCCTTTCGGAGCTCTCACCCACCCAACGGATCCTAAGGGGCGTGCATTCCCGGTGTGTCCGGGCACACGGCGTTCACCCACGGTACGGATAACCGCGCTCGGCCGGGACGAAGCGCCTTTTGCTCAGTGGCGTGCGAGCGACTGCTTGACCAGGACCTTGCCCGCCGATGCGGGCTGTCGGCTGACACAGGAAGCGTCGATGACATAAGCCGTGACCCGGCTGCTGTGGGAGGGGTTGGAGAGAACGACGAGGAAGGCGTTCTTTCCTTCGTACGTGCCGGTCTTCGTGCCGAGGATGTCGCCGTTGGCCTGGATGCCTTTTCGGATGCACTGCGGTACGGGGACGGAAGGCTGGATCAGGGTCTTCGCACCATCGCTGTGCTGCGGGTCCTTCTTCGTCGAGTTGGTCGAGGTCGTGGAGAGGAGACCGTCCACCTGGCTCTTGATGTCGCGCCCGGAGAAGGTGCCGACGGAGGTCGTCCGGTGACCCTGTGCGGTGGTGTTCGATCCACCGTGTGAGTGCAGGAAGAGGGAGACGGAGCCCACGACGGCAGCGGTGAGAACGGATCCCAGTACGACGAACCTGCGTCGACGGGCGCGTCCGCGGCTCTGGCGGCCCGGACCGGTTGCTGTGCGGGAGTGTCCGGCGGGACGGTCCGCAGCGATCGGTGTTTCACGTGAAACGTGAGCGTCGACGTCCGTGACCGTCTGCCGTGCCTCGGCAGCGAGGGCGGCATCTATGCGGTCGGCGACGTCGACGGGCATGTGGGTCGGCCCCGGCAGGGTGCCCAGGAGGCCCCTGATCTCTTCGAGCGAGGCATGGACGTCGGCGCAGAGCTCGCACTCCTGCAGATGGCGACGTAGATCCTCGGTCCGGGAGGCCGGCAGGAGACCTTCAGTGAGGTCGGAGATTTCGGCGACGTCCGGGTGCCCAGCCGTGTCTGTCGTGGAACTCACGCTCGCCCACCTCCACCCTTCACTGTGTCCTGAGGCCCCGCTGCGGGTGGGACGGATGTCCCCTGCGTCCGGTTCCGTGCCGGGTCCGCTTCTTTTCCGTCGCTGTGGTTCCCGGGCCGTAGATGGGAGAGCAGCGGTAGGAGTCTGGCTCTGCCCCGGGCACACCGGCTCTTCACCGTGCCCGTCGGCACGTCCAGGACACGGGCGGCTTCCGCGACGGGGTAGCCCTGCATGTCCACGAGGACGAGGGCGGCGCGCTGATCGGCGGGGAGAGTACCGAGCGCCTCCAGGAGCTGGCGGTGCAGATCGTTCCGCTCGGCCGGGGCGGAGGCCTCCTCGTGCGGATCCAGCAGCTGTTCCAGGCGCTCGGTGTCGTCGACGGGGGCGGTCTTCCGGGACGCCGCCTTGCGAGCACGGTCCAGGCAGGCGTTCACCGTGATCCGATGCAGCCAGGTGGTGACGGCCGACTGGCCCCGGAAGGTGTGCGCGGCCCGGTAGGCGGACACGAGGGCGTCCTGAACCGCGTCAGCGGCCTCCTCACGGTCCCCCAGCGTCCGGAGGGCCACGGCCCAGAGTCGGTCGCGGTGCCGCCGCACGATCTCACCGAAGGCTTCGAGGTCACCTTTGACGTGGCGGGCGAGGAGCTCCTGATCGCTCGCTGCCTCGTAATCGGTGCCCTCCGGCATCTGACCCCCTCGCCTCCGGTGAGACGTCAGCCCGTGAACTTCACTTCGGTGATCGCCTGCTTGAAGCCGGCCTCGGAGTAGGCGGAAGGATCCGCGCCCGAGTAGGGCACGGCCGTGATCCACACGAGGACGTACTGCGTCTTCACCGACTTGGAGACCTTCACCGTGGCGCTGTCCCCTGCCGTCGTGACAGAACCGATCTTGTCCATCGAGTCCAGCGACGCCGGTGTCAGTGAGTCGGCGGCGTACAGATCGACCGTCGTGTGATTGCCCGCATAGCGGAGTCCGATGGTCGCGGCGGAGAGATTCCCCGAGGAGCCGAGGTCGTACACGATGCCCACACCCGGCTTGTACGGCGCGAGGGGGGGACCTTGCACGAAGGTGCTGGTCTTCCAGTACGTCGAGGCGCTTCCGTCGTACGTCTTCTTGACGTCGCCGGGGTGCTGTGCGTCGCCCTTGACGACGAACTCCTGGGCGTTCTGGATCTTCCTGAGCGTGGTGATCGGACGGGCCTTCTTGTTGTTCTTACCGCCTCCGTCCGTCGTCTGCGTCGAAGGCGTGTCGTCGGACTTGCCGCTCTGGTTCAGCAGGGCGTCCGCGAGTTGCCAGCTGCCCAGGCCCAGGGCGGCGATGAGGAGAGCGGAGACCGCCCACTTCAGGGCCTTGCCGGTGCGGCTCTGCAGTGGGGGCGGTGGGGTCGTGAGCGGCTGGGTGATGCCCGGGTGCGTGGCGGACCGGCCATACGTGCCCTGCTGGTACGTGGTGCGCTGGTACTCCGGCGGTGCCGTGAAGGCGGGCTCCGGCGGCCGGATACGCGGCATCTCACCGATCGCCTTCACCAGCTCCTCCGGCGTGGTGCACGGCGACTCGTGCCGGGAGGCCGTGGCGCCGTCGTTGGCCAGCGCCCGCATGGCAAGCTCGGACAGCCCCCGGTGGACGCCGGCCCGCACCTGGTCCGGCGGGATCAGCCCGATGTCCTTGGGCAGGCCGGACAGGCCGTAGGCGTCGTTCTCGTACGGCCAGCGCTGGGTGAGTGCCGCGTACAGCAGGGCGCCGATCGCCTCGGTGTCGGTGCGTTGCGGGGTGTCGGAGCTGATGCCGCGCAGCGCCGCGTTCACGGCCAGGCCGCGGATGCGCCACTGGCCGGTGGAGGCGCGCAGTACGGCGTTCGGGTTGAGGCGCAGATGGGCGAGGCCCTCACGGTGGGCGGCGGCCATGGCGGAGGCGACCTGGCTGACCAGCTGGTAGGCGTCGTGGGGTTCCAGTGGCCCGGCGGACAGCAGCGTGGACAGTTCGGTGGCGTCGGGCAGCCACTCGTGCACGACGTACACGAGGTCGTTCTCGTCGACGGCGTCCAGGACCTGGACGAACCGGGGGTCGCCGAGCAGCGCGGAGGAGCGGGCGGCGGCCAGCACCGAGCGGGCTCGTGCATGCTCCGCGGGCAGTACGTGGACGCCGACGGCGCGGCGGAGTTTCTCGTCCACCGCTCGCCAGCTGCTGAATCCGTCCAGACGGGTGACGCACTCCTCGAGGCGATAGCGTCTGGCCAGCTTGTGACCGCTGTGCAGTTCGGGAGGTGAGGCCTTCTCGCGGCCGTCCGTCCCGTTGCTCCCTTCCGCCTCGTCGCTGTCCGTGTCCCGCTCCGGGTTCTGGGCCACCCCGTCGGCCGTGGACTGGTCCGCCTTGGCGGTCAGCGGCTCATCACCGCTGTTGTCTGCCACGTCGACGGCAGCCGTGCTCCGTTCCGCCACCGTCGTTCCCTGCCTCCCCATCCGTTGCACCCTGTCCGACGCCGAAACCAATTGTGCCCACAGTCCGCCGCTATGCACGACACGCGGCGGCGAACGATGGTTGTGCGCTTACCCTGCCTCAGCGCCCCAGACGCCCGCGCACCATGCCCACGAGGGAGTTGAGCTCCTCGATGCGCATGCGGCGGGCGGCGGCGAAGAAGACGCCCAGCAGGACGGCACCGCCGGCCAGCAGCGCGGCGAAGGAACCGAGAACGCCCTGCCCGAGAGTGTGGCCGATTCCGTAGCAGGCCGCACCACTGAGCAGCGCGGCGGGTACGGAGGCGATGCACAGCCGGGCGTACGTCCGCAGCACCCGGGCGCCGTCCAGGTCGCCGCCGAGCCGCTTGCGCAGTCGCTTCCAGGCGACGCCTACACCGATGGCGTAGGCGAGGCCGTACGCCGCGGCCATGCCGGCCACGGCCCAGCGGGCGGGGAGCACGAAGTAACAGATCACTGAGACAGCAGCGTTGACCGCGGCCACAATGACGGTGTTGTAGAAGGGCGTCCGGGTGTCCTCGTAGGCGTAGAAGGCACGCAGGACGACGTACTGCACGGAATACGGAATCAGACCGAGGCCGAAGGCCATCAGCATGTATCCCATGTTGACGGCCGAGCTCGTGCCCGCGGAACCGAAGATCAGCGTGCACATGGGGATGCCGAGTGCAAGGAAGCCGAAGGAGATGGGCACGATGGCGACCGCTGTGGTGCGCAGTCCCTGGGAGATGTCGTCACGGACGGCGCCGCTGTCGTCCTCGGCGGCCGAGCGCGAGATACGCGGCAGCAGGGCGGCCATGAGGGAGACCGTGATGATGGCCTGGGGCAGGCCCCAGATCAGCTGGGCGTTGGCGTAGGCGGCGAAACCGGTGCCCTTGACGCCCGAGTGGTCGCCGGCGGCGGTGGACAGCTGGGTCACGACCATGGCGCCCGCCTGGTTGGCGAGAACGAACAGGACCGTCCACTTGGCGAGCATCGCGGCCTTGCCCAGGCCGTGGCCCCGCCAGTCGAACCGCAGTCGGATCCGGAAGCCGGTCTCGCGCAGGTAGGGGACCATCGCCAGCGCCTGTACGACCAGGCCGAGCAGCACACCGACGCCGAGCAGCCGCTGGCCCTCCGGAGGGATGTTGGTGACGTCCATGTGGGAGTTGGCGGCGGTGCCGTAGACCCAGATGAACATGCCGAGCGACACGATGATGACGATGTTGTTCAGGACCGGAGTCCACATCATCGCGCCGAACTTTCCGCGTGCGTTGAGGATCTGACCCATCACCACGTGGATGCCCATGAAGAAGATCGAGGGCAGGAAGTACCGGGTGAAGGTGACCGCGACCTCGTTGGCCGCCGGGTTGTCGGCGATGGTGGGAGACAGCATCCGTACCAGCAGCGGCGCCGCGAACATGGCGAGTCCGGTCAGCGTGGCCAGCGCCACCATCACGAGGGTCAGCAGACGGTTGGCGAAGGCCTCGCCGCCGTCCTCGTCCTCCTTCATGGAGCGCACGAGCTGGGGCACGAAGACGGAGTTGAGACCGCCGCCGACGGTGAGAATGTAGATCATCGTCGGCAGCTGGTAGGCAACCTGGAAGGAGTCGGCGAGGAAGCCGAGTCCCAGGGCTGCGGCGATCAGCGCGGAGCGAATGAATCCTGTGAGCCGGGAGACCATCGTGCCGGCCGCCATGACGGCGCTCGACTTCAGCAGGCCTGCCGCCTTGCCGCCCTTCTTCCCGGCGGGAGCCACGGGAGCGGCGGCCTCGGGGGCCGCGGGGCCCGTGGGGCCGCCCGGGGCCGCCGGAGCAGTTGCGGAGGCGGAAGCGGCGGTGCCCAGAGCGATCGTGGAGTCGGCGCCGTAGCTCCCGGGCCCGGAGGGAGGAGCGGAGGGGTACGAGGCCGCCGGGTGCTGCCCCACGGGCGCCTGGGGCCCGCCCGGCGCTGAGGACGGACCCGGCACGGACGGAGGCTCCGTCGACGCGTGGCCGCCGCCCTGCTGCTGGTCCCGGAAGAGGTGCGCGAAGGCGTCCGGCTGGTGCTGCTCCTCGCCGGAGTGGGTGACCAGGTCGTCGACGCCCACGAACTGGGTCGTGCGGGGGTCGTCACCGTACGGCAGGTACTGCGTCGGCCCGGACGGCTCCGGTGCCGGCGTCTGGGCCCACACGCGGGGGTCGGGAGCGTACGGCGACCGGTCCGGCTGGGCGTACGGCTGCTGCTGCGGGTACGTGCCCGGTGGTGGCGGGGGATGGGCGGCACGGTCGTAGAGCGCCTCGGCGACCGGGTCCTGGGCGGAGAGGTCCTGTGCCCGGTAGGGGTCCTGGTCGTAGGCGTCCTGGAGGTACATGTCCGCCGCGTGCTGCGGCGGTACCTGGCCGGGCTCGGGCGGCTCGGGGTAGCCCGAGCCGGCCGCGGCCTGGCCGCGGTCACCGTCGTACGGCGAATTCATGGTTACCCCACCTCATCGTCCCCGGGCCCACCGGCCACGACATCGCTCAACGGTCCACTCTCTCACCCGTCCCGGACGGGTCGGCGCTTTCCGGTGCGGTGTCCGGTGTCGGGTCACTCGGCTGCCCCTGGTCGTCTGCCCTGGAGCGGTCGTCGGACTCTTCCGTGGGGTGGTCCTCGGGACCTTCGGGGTTCTCCGGTCCGTCGGCTTCCTCCCCCGTCCCGTCGGGGCCGTCGTCCTCGGCCTGCCGGGCGGCCGCACGCTTGCGCTGGGTGTACATACGGAATCCGGCGAGGACCAGCAGCAGGACACCGCCGCCGATGACCAGCATCACCGTGGGCGTGACCTCGGTGACCTTCACGTCGAACGTGACCGGTGCGCCGTACTCCTGACCGTCCTGCGTGTACAGCTGGGCGATCACCGTCACCCGGCCGTTGGCGTTGGCGGAAGTGGTGAACTTCACGGACTGGCTGTGTCCGCCGGAGACGCTGACCCGCTGCTCCATGTAGGCCTTGTCACCGATCTTGAGGCGGGTCGGCATGGTGGAGGTGAGTCGCAGGACGAGGTGGTCGACGCCCTGCACCAGGTTGTTCTGGACCGTCACCGGGATGGTGGCGCTGCGGCCGGAGAGCTTCGTCTCCGACTTGTCGATCAGCTTCACCTGTTGGGCGAGGTCGTCGATGTAGTTCTCCACGCCCTGCCGGAAACCGTCCGCCTTGCTGCTCTGGCCCCGCCAGGACACGGACATCTCACGGTTCATGGCCCGCCCGAAGGGGGTCACCACCCGGGACTGGTCGGTGAGGATCACCTTGAAGTTCTCGAGCTTGTCCTCGGTCCGTGCGATCTGCTCGAAGGCCCACCGCGGCAACTCCTGCTTGCGCAGCGAGGAGGGGTAGGCGGAGGTGGACGGGATCCGTGTGGTGGCTCCGGGGTCGGGCTTGGCCTTGGCCGCCTCGGAGAGCCCCTGCGGCTCGGACCAGTTGCTGTCCTGCAGACCGGTGAGTGCCTGGGCCATGGCCTGGGCCTGGCCGATGGAGGGCATGCGCTGCGGGGCGACGACGATGCTGCGTTGCTTGTCCGTCTGATGGCCGAGCTCCAGGCTCTGGGCCAGGAAGCGTTGCACCGCGAGTGTGGTGGCGCCCGCCTTCGTGAGATCGCCCTCGAACGCCGTGGACAGCCGGGCGTCCGCGACCACCGCTGTGGTGCCCCCGCCGATCGGACGGGCCGCGGAGGGCGTGTAGGACAGGCTGCCGGTCTCCTGCAGGCTGTCGCTGCGGGCGATCACCTTGTCCGCGCCGGCGGAGGTGGCGACCTTGATGATCGAGGGGTCGACGGCGCCGTTCACGGGCCACGCGAAGTCGGTGTCGGGGGTGACGTGGAGCACGGTCTTCACCGTGGTGGCGGCGACGTCTGTGGCGTCCTTGAGGTGGCTCAGCGATCCGGTGACGCTCGTGCCGTTGTGGGCGAGGGAGGCCAGGTCCGGGTCGGCGAAGGGCAGGGCGACGACCTCCTTGCCCGCGACCGCTTCCTGCAGGTCGGCGAGCCACTGCTTGGCGACCGCCTGGTGGGTTCCCGCCGTGGTGGTGTCGCCCGGGCCCTGGATCTTGTAGTTGCCGACCATCGCGTCGACGGATGCCAGCAGATCCGGGTCGATCACCCAGGTGACGTCGAGGTCCTTGCCCAGCGCGAGCATCTGCGCGAGGCGGCCGCCGGGGGCGATCTCCTTGGCGAGGTCGTCGTTGCGGAAGACCGGAGTCTGGCGTTCGCCGGCGCCGGTCTTCGCCATCACATGGACGCTGGAGATCAGCGGCCACAGATACGTGGTCTTCGTCCTGGTGTCGGACTCGGCAGGCTGCCAGGGCAGGAAGGTGCGCTGGATGCCCAGAACCTGATCCCACGGCTGGGCGGACGTCCGGCCGGAGAGGGAGACGTCGAACTCGTAGACGCCGTCCTGGCCGAGGTCGAGCTTGTCGACCGGCACGGAGATACTGAAGTGCTCGGCGACACCCGGGGTGAGCTGGGCGAACTTTTCCACGTACTTGCCGCCGACCTCGGAGCCGACGGACGCCTGGAGATCGTCCGAGCGCTGGGCAGTGGCATCGATCGCCGACCGGGTGTCCAGGTGGGGGCCCACGCGCAGTCCCACATGGGCGTTGGCGACTGCCTGCTTGCCGTTGTTGGTCACCGTGCCGGAGACGGTCACCGTGTCCCCGTCGGTGGGAGCGCTGGGACTGAGGGAGTCCAGGGAGACGTCCACCGTGTCGGACGTGGCGGCCTGGGCGGGCGCGGCGGCGGGCAGCTGGAGCAGACCGGCCAGCAGCGGCACCCCGGCGAGCAGTGCGCCGGTGCGCCGCAGCCAGCGGCGGGCAGGTGAGGGACTCGTCCCCTGGAAGTCTGCCGCCTCGGCCACGCGCTCGCCCGTCCCTCGTCGTCGTCAGTGGTCGTCGGAATGTGCGTCCACGCATGGTAACGATGCCCGGTGAGGGGAAGTGCCGCGGTCTGCTCCGCAAGATCGGGAGACGGCGCCGTCCTGCCCCGTATTTCCGGCATCCGACGGGGAGCGGCGTACGCCCCTAACGCTGGATTTGTGAGCAAACACATCCCTCTGCTCCTGTGCCTGTCCCTCCGCGCTCAATGGAGGCGCTGCCCGGTGCCCGGGCCACGTACTCTCTTCTGTTGTGCCGAACGCCAACGAAGACACTCCGAACGCCCTGAGTCAGGCGCAGCAGCGCGCGGTGAGCGAACTGCTGCGGGTGGCCCCCGTCGCCGACGACCTTGCCCGCCGTTTCCAGGAGGCAGGGTTCTCACTCGCGCTGGTCGGCGGCTCGGTCCGGGACGCGCTCCTCGGCCGGCTCGGCAACGATCTGGACTTCACCACCGACGCCCGTCCCGAGGACGTACTGAAGATCATGCGTCCCTGGGCGGATGCGGTCTGGGAGGTCGGGATCGCCTTCGGCACGGTCGGGGCGCAGAAGGACGCCCGTGTGGGAGACGTTGATCGAAGCTTCCAGATCGAGGTGACCACCTACCGTTCGGAGGCGTACGACCGCACCTCGCGCAAGCCCGAGGTGTCGTACGGCGACTCCATCGAGGAGGACCTCGTCAGGCGTGACTTCACGGTGAACGCGATGGCCGTCGCCCTGCCGGAGAAGGAGTTCATCGACCCCCACGGCGGACTGCAGGACCTGGCGGCGGGGGCGCTGCGCACTCCGGGGACGCCCGAGGAGTCCTTCTCGGACGATCCGCTGCGGATGATGCGGGCCGCACGGTTCGCCGCCCAGCTCGACTTCGAGGTGGCCGACGAGGTCGTCACCGCGATGAAGGAGATGGCCGGGCGTATCGAGATCGTCTCGGCCGAGCGGATCCGGGACGAGCTGAACAAACTGATCCTGTCCGCGCATCCCCGCAAGGGACTGGCGCTGCTGGTCGACACCGGTCTGGCGGAGCGTGTGCTCCCCGAGCTGCCCGCCCTGCGCCTGGAGAGCGACGAGCATCACCGGCACAAGGACGTCTACGAGCACACGCTGATCGTTCTGGAGCAGGCGATCGCGCTGGAGGAGAACGGCCCCGACCTGACCCTCCGCCTGGCCGCCTTGCTGCACGACATCGGCAAGCCGCGCACGCGCCGTTTCGAGAAGGACGGCCGGGTCTCGTTCCACCACCACGAGGTGGTCGGGGCGAAGATGACCAAGAAGCGCATGACGGCCCTGAAGTACTCCAACGATCTGGTGAAGGACGTCTCGCGTCTGGTCGAGCTCCACCTGCGCTTCCATGGCTACGGCACCGGGGAGTGGACGGACTCTGCCGTACGGCGCTATGTCCGCGACGCGGGCCCGCTCCTCACCCGCCTCCACAAGCTGACCCGTTCCGACTGCACCACCCGTAACAAGCGCAAGGCAGCCGCGCTGTCCCGTGCATACGACGGCCTGGAGGAGCGCATCGCCCAGCTCCAGGAGCAGGAAGAGCTCGACGCGATCCGCCCGGACCTCGACGGCAACCAGATCATGGAGATCCTGGGGGTGGGACCCGGTCCCGTCATCGGCAAGGCCTACCAGCACATGCTGGAGCTTCGCCTGGAGCACGGACCGATGGAGCATGACGCGGCCGTGGCGGCACTCAAGGAGTGGTGGAGCGAGGAGGGCTGAGGTCGTGAAGGAGGGGCATGTTTCACGTGAAACATGCCCCCTGGATGCGCTCAGGATATGAAGAGGGGCGGTGTTTCACGTGAAACACCGCCCCTCTTCGTGTCTGCCTTACTTGTCCTTCAGGCAGAGCAGGAAGTCTTTGCCGTCACCGCTCTCGGTGTACGTGTACTTGAAGTCTTTTGCTTCGCTCCTGCACTTGTTCGACGCCATGACGTCCGTGGCGTACAGACCCTTGATCTTGGCGAGCACCACGTACTGCGCCTTCGCTGAGCCGCAGTCGACGACCTCGAGGTCCGGGTTGGTGTCGCTGCTGTTGCCGCGGTGCATGCAGTCGCCGACCTTTGCCGTGTTGGCGTCGTCCTGGCTGGATATGTAGCCGTAGAGGGCTCCGCCGGCAGCGAGCAGGATCACCACGATGGTCCTGATCGTTCGGAAGCTCATCTTGCGCTTCGGAGTCGGCGGCACCGGAGCGTAGGGGGCGGTCGCCTGCTGCGGGAAGCCGGGCTGCGGCGGGTACGGAGCCTGGCCCTGCTGCGGGAAGCCGGGCTGCGGCGGGTACGGAGCCTGGCCCTGCGGCGGCGGAGTAGTCACTCGGGGTCCCCCTCGAACACGGATGCGCGTGGCGCGAAATAAGACCTCCGTAAGTTAGCGGTTTCCGCTGACAACGCTGTAACTCAGAGGCGTTCTGTGTCTTTGATGTGACACTTAACGATGGGCAAAGCGGACCATAGCCAACGCAACCGCTCCGTAGAGCCCTGCGACAAGGACCACCAGAACGGTCGAGCGACCGTCCGGTGGGAGCATCAGAGCCGCCACGGCCGCGGCGCCCACGAAGGCGACGTTGAAAAGCACGTCGTACACGGAAAAGATCCGGCCGCGGAAACCGTCGTCGACGGAGGACTGGACGACCGTGTCGGTGGCGATCTTCGCGCCCTGGGTGGTCAGCCCCAGGACGAAGGAGGCGGCCATCAGGGGCGGGGTGGCGAACGGGAGGCCCAGTGCGGGTTCCAGCACCGCCGCGGATCCGGCGCACACGGCGATCCAGCGTCCCGGGCCGAGCCTCCCGGCCGCCCAGGGGGTCACCACGGCCGCCGAGAAGAAACCCGCACCGGAGAGCGCCAGCGCCAGCCCCAGTAGCCGGAGACCGTCTTCGGGGGCCGGGGAGAGGGCGTACCGGCACAGCATCAGCAGCATGACGAGCAGTGCGCCGTAGCAGAAGCGCATCAGCGTCATCGATACCAGCGCCCAGGCCGCAGCACGGCGCTCCGGGGCGGCGAGGTGGCGTACTCCCGCCACCAGATCGCGTGCGGTGCCGGCGAGGGCCGCGCGCAGCCGTGGCGGCGCGACCGGGCGCTCGGGACCGAGCAGATCGCGAGCCATGGTCAACGACATGAGAGCCGCGCACAGGTACAGCAGGGCACCCAGCAGGACCACCGCGGCGTCGGAGTCGGACACCACCAGTCGTACCGCGAGGGCGAGACCGCCGCCCGCGGTCGCGGCGAGCGTTCCGGCGGTCGGGGAGACGGAGTTGGCCATCACCAGGCGATCGGTGTCGACGACGCGGGGCAGCGCGGCGGAGAGACCCGAGAGGACGAAGCGGTTGACGGCGGTGACGCACAGCGCGGAAACGTAGAACAGCGCGTCCGGGACGTGGTCGGACATCAGCAGGGCGGTGGCCGCCGCCAGCAGGGCGCGCAGCATGTTGCCGTAGAGGAGGACCTGGCGGCGCCGCCAGCGGTCCAGGAAGACCCCGGCGAAGGGGCCGATCAGCGAGTACGGCAGCAGCAGCACCGCCATCGCCGAGGCGATCGCGGCGGCCGAGGTCTGCTTCTCCGGGGAGAAGACGACATAGGCGGCGAGCGCGACCTGGTAGACGCCGTCGGCACCCTGGGAGAGCAGGCGTACGGCGAGCAGGCGCCGGAAGTCGGGGAGGCGCAGCAGGACGCGCAGGTCACGGACGACGGGCATGGGGCACAGCCTCACATGAGGGAGGGCCCCCGGTGCGTAACACCCGGGGACCCTCTCAGCCCTGGCAGGAGCGTTTTTCGGTGTGACCGGTCGGTCAGCGCTCGACGTCGCCGCGGATGAACTTCTCGACGTTCTCGCGGGCTTCGTCGTCGAAGTACTGCACCGGCGGGGACTTCATGAAGTACGAGGAGGCCGACAGGATCGGGCCGCCGATGCCGCGGTCCTTGGCGATCTTCGCGGCGCGCAGGGCGTCGATGATGACGCCGGCGGAGTTCGGGGAGTCCCAGACCTCGAGCTTGTACTCCAGGTTCAGCGGGACGTCGCCGAACGCGCGGCCCTCGAGGCGGACGTAGGCCCACTTGCGGTCGTCGAGCCAGGCGACGTAGTCGGAGGGGCCGATGTGGACGTTCTTCTCGCCGAGATCCCGGTCGGGGATCTGGGAGGTGACGGCCTGCGTCTTGGAGATCTTCTTGGACTCAAGGCGGTCACGCTCGAGCATGTTCTTGAAGTCCATGTTGCCGCCGACGTTCAGCTGCATCGTACGGTCCAGGATGACGCCCCGGTCCTCGAACAGCTTCGCCATGACGCGGTGCGTGATGGTGGCGCCGACCTGCGACTTGATGTCGTCGCCGACGATCGGGACGCCCGCCTCGGTGAACTTGTCCGCCCACTCCTTGGTGCCGGCGATGAAGACCGGCAGGGCGTTGACGAAGGCGACCTTGGCGTCGATGGCGGCCTGGGCGTAGAACTTCGCCGCGTCCTCGGAGCCCACCGGCAGGTAGCAGACCAGGACGTCGACCTGCTTGTCCCTCAGGACCTGGGCGATGTCGACCGGCTCGGCGTCGGACTCCTCGATGGTCTGGCGGTAGTACTTGCCGAGGCCGTCGAGGGTGTGGCCGCGCTGGACGGTGACTCCGGTGGTGGGTACGTCGCAGATCTTGATGGTGTTGTTCTCGGAGGCGCCGATGGCGTCCGCGAGGTCGAGGCCGACCTTCTTCGCGTCGACGTCGAAGGCGGCGACGAACTCGATGTCCCGCACGTGGTAGTCACCGAACTGCACGTGCATCAGGCCGGGGACCTTGGACGCCGGGTCGGCGTCCTTGTAGTACTCGACTCCCTGCACCAGCGACGCGGCGCAGTTGCCGACGCCGACGATGGCTACGCGAACCGAACCCATTCCGGTTGCTCCCTGTGTGTACGAGTGAGGCCCTGAGTGGGACTCACGTGGCGGTGTCGTCGGGCGTATCCGTCCCAGGGGTGTCCCCGGGACGGGGCAGGACGCCCGGCGATCCAGATGTCGTGTCCTGCTGAGCGGGCCCCCCGGACGTGGCACCCTTCAGGTCCCGTCCGGCCCGCTCGCTCTCGATGAGCTCGTTCAGCCAGCGCACTTCGCGCTCCACGGACTCCATCCCGTGGCGCTGGAGCTCGAGTGTGTAGTCGTCGAGGCGCTCCCGGGTGCGCGCCAGGGAGGCGCGCATCTTCTCCAGCCGCTCCTCCAGCCGACTGCGACGGCCCTCCAGAACGCGCATGCGCACATCACGCGACGTCTGTCCGAAGAAGGCGAAGCGTGCCGCGAAGTGCTCGTCCTCGTAGGCGTCCGGTCCGGTCTGGGAGAGCAGCTCCTCGAAGTGCTCCTTACCTTCCGCCGTCAACCGATAGACGATCTTGGCGCGGCGTCCGGTCAGTGGAGCGGCGAGGGCGTCCTCGGTCGTGCTCCCCGGTTCCTCGATCAACCAGCCGTTCGCGACCAGTGTCTTGAGGCAGGGATACAGCGTTCCGTAGCTGAACGCGCGGAACACCCCGAGGGACGTGTTGAGTCGTTTGCGCAGCTCATAGCCGTGCATCGGGGATTCGCGGAGCAGGCCGAGCACGGCGAACTCGAGGATCCCGGACCGTCGGCTCATCGTCGCCTCCTCTCGCCCCCGTAGTGCGCACCCGGTTACTTATCTCGCGCTGATGTATCGACTCGATACATCTCGACGATAGAACGGCCTTCCGGACGCGACAAGAGGGGGGGTGGTGAACGGGATCACATCACCGATTCGTAGGAGATGAGTTGCCCGGTTTGCGGTGAATCTCGGGGCTCGGTGGGGTTTGGCGATGCGTAGTCTGTGCGGCATGCACACCACCGGGAACCAAGTGACGACTGGGGGGCGTCGTGTCCTCGGTGCAGTACGGGTGAATGCAGGAACGACCGCATCCGTACTTCGGGGGGACCGGAAACCAGCCGCCGTTTCCAGGCGCGCATGGGTGCGCCTGCCCGAGGAGTAATCGTTCGATGAGCGAGCACCGTCGCAAACCGCCGCAGCCGCAGGGAGGCGGACGTGCCGCGGCCCGACGCGGCCAGTCCGGCTCGTCCTCCGGCCGCCGTGCGGCTCCGCGTGGCGCCACCGGGTCTCCTTCCGACGCCTACGGCGCGGGAGGCGATGACCATCAGTACGGCAGCCGTGCCGAGGCCCGCCGCGCGGCCCAGAGAAACACCGGCGGCCGCCGCAGAGGCGCCGACGACACCGGCCCGGGCGGCCGGCGCGGCGGCCCGGGTGGGCCGACCGGCCCCGGGCGCGGCAGAGGCCGGGCGAGCGAACCCGCCAGAAGGCGCTTCATCGACTACCCCCGGGCGGGCAAGTGGGGCTGGCGCCGCTGGACGCCCTCCTGGAAACTCGTCTCGGGGCTGTTCATCGGCTTCGTCGGCAGCCTGGTCGCCCTGGTCGGCATCAGCTACGCCATGGTCCAGATCCCGAACGAGAACGTAGCCGCCCAGTCCCAGAACAACGTCTACTACTGGGGCAACGGCAAGCAGATGGTGGCCTCGGGCACCGGTGTGAACCGGCAGAACGTCACCATCGACCAGATTCCCGAAGCCATGCAGTGGGCCGTGATCTCGGCCGAGAACAAGAGCTTCTACCAGGACTCCGGCGTCGACCCCATGGGCATCGCGCGCGCCGTGGTCAACATGGCGCGCGGTGGCCAGACGCAGGGTGGTTCGACGATCACCCAGCAGTTCGTCAAGAACACCTACCTGAGCCAGGAGCAGTCGATCTCCCGGAAGTTCAAGGAGATGTTCATCTCCATCAAGGTGGGCAAGGAGCTCAAGAAGCCGCAGATCCTCCAGGGCTACCTGAACACCTCGTACTACGGTCGCGGTGCCTACGGCATCCAGGCCGCGGCGCAGACGTACTTCGGCAAGAACGCCAACAAGCTCAACCCGAGCGAGTGCGCCTTCCTCGCGGCGCTGCTCAAGGGCCCGACGTACTACGACCCGGCCGGTAATCCGGATCTCGACAAGGCGGCGAGTGCGCAGGCCAACCTCAAGCGCTCCAAGGCACGCTGGAGCTGGATCCTCGGCGAGATGCACAAGGACAAGCGCATCACCGACGCCGAGTACCAGACGGCGATCAGCCACTACCCCAAGCCCCAGGGGCGCAAGGCCAACAAGGGTATGACCGGCCAGATCAGCTACCTGGCCGACACCGCGAAGAAGTACGTGCTGGCGCACTCCAACATCACGGAGGCGCAGTTCGACCAGGGCGGCTACCAGATCTACACGACCTTCGACAAGGACAAGGTCAACGAACTGAGTGCGGCCGTGAAGAAGGTACAGAAGGATCGCCTCGACCCGAAGACGCGGGAGAAGGATAAATACGTTCAATTCGGCGCAGCGTCGGTGGTGCCCAATGACGGAGCCATCGTCGCGCTCTACGGCGGCCCGGGATACGAGAACGGCCACTTCACGAACAACGCGGACACGTCCGGTGTCCCCGTCGGCTCGACATGGAAGCCGTTCGTCCTGGCCGCCGCGATGGAGTACGGCACATACAGGACCACGCCCACGGGCCTGTCACCGCTGAGCAAGTACAACGGCAACGACAAGCTCAAGATCATGAACCAGGACGGCACTCCCGTCCTCAAGAAGGACGGTTCGGCCTTCCTCCAGCGCAACGAGAGCGATCACGCCTGGGGCTACATCACTCTGCGCAAGGCCATGGAGCAGTCCATCAACACGCCGTACGTCCAGCTCGGCATGGACGTAGGCATGTCGAAGGTGCGGGACGTCGCCAAGGCGGCCGGCATCCGGACCGGCTTCGCCAACCTCAACGCGTCCTTCGCCATCGGTACCTCCACTCCGAGCGCTATCCGTATGGCCGACGCCTACGCCACGTTCGCCGCCTCCGGCAAGCAGGCGGACCCGTACTCCGTGGTCTCCGTCAAGCACGACGGCCAGGACGAGCCCAGCTTCGACAAGCCGAAGCCGACGAAACTCGCCCAGGCGATGGACGCGAACGTGGCCAACAACGTCACGGACACGCTGGAGAACGTGATCCAGAACGGTACGGGTCAGAACGCCAAGGCCCTGGGCCGTACGGCGGCCGGCAAGACCGGTACCACCGACAGCAACAAGTCGGCCTGGTTCGTCGGCTACACCAAGCAGCTGTCGACGTCGGTCGCGATGTTCCGGGAGAACCCCAAGGACCACAGGCTGCTCTCGATGAACGGCACGGCAGGTGTCCCGTCCATCCACGGTGGTGACATCCCGACCTCCGTGTGGACCGAGTACATGAGGGCCGCGCTCAAGGGCAAGAACGACCAAGGCTTCCCGGACGCCACGGAGATCGGCAAGGTCGCGGACGAGCCGGGCGCTCCCACCCCGACTCCGTCACCCACGCTGACGCAGCCGAGCGAGAGCCCGAGCGAGTCCCCGAGCCCCACGCCCAGCGACACGCCCAGTCCGGAGTCGCCCTCGCCGACCGACACATGCCAGTTCGGCTTCAACTGTGACAACACGGGCGGCGTCGACACCGGCGGCACGGACGGCGGGGTCTCCGGTTCACCGACGCCCACGGACAGCGCCGGCAACGGAGGCAATACGAGAGGCAACGGCAACGGCGGAGGCCTCTTCGCCGGACCGACCGGCTGAGCCGCAGTCGGCCGCAGCCGCAGTGATGGCGGCGCCGACATGAGAAAGCGAACAGGGCCCTGGTTCCCGACCGGTGGCCCTGTTCGCTTTTCCGTCTCCGCCCCGACCTGTCGGACGCAAGGTGTCGCGAACTGATCTTGCTGCGTGACGTTCATGGGGGTTTCACGGCTCGCCGTGCCCTGTAGTGATCAAGCAGAGCAAGTCGACGATCCCGCGGTCCACCACCACGTGGGCCCTTGGTCCCCAGCGAGGGGAAGCGAGGCCGGCTGTGCAATGGGGGGATCCGCACTCAGGTCCTTACGGCAGGATGTGCCCCATGCCCAGTGCAGAAACGGCGCCCGCGAGCGCATACGAGCCCGAGCCGGTCCGGCCCACCCCGGTGGAGCCGGTCCGGCCGACCAGGGAGGACGAGGTCGCCGCGGCCGGCAGTGAGCTCATCGGCGGCCCCATCGGGCGGCGCGCCCTGCTCGGGACGTCCTGGTGGACGCCCGTACGGGTCGTGGCGCTGGTGGCCATCGGCATGTTCGCGCTCGGTCTGGTCCAGAAGGCCCCCTGCTACGACAGCGGCTGGTTCTTCGGCGCGAGTTCGCAGTACACGCACGCGTGCTATTCGGACATCCCGCACCTCTACCAGGGGCGGGGCTTCTCCGACGGACTGGTGCCGTACTTCGACAAGCTCCAGGGCGACATGCAGTATCTCGAGTACCCGGTGCTGACCGGCGTGTTCATGGAGGTGGCCTCCTGGCTCACACCTCACAGCGGCAGCATCCAGCACCAGGAGCAGTGGTACTGGTTCGCCAATGCCGGGATGCTGATGGTGTGCGCCGCCGTGATCGCCGTCTGCGTCACCCGTACCCACGCCCGGCGTCCCTGGGACGGCCTCCTGGTCGCCCTGGCACCCGCCTTCGCGCTGACCGCCACCATCAACTGGGACCTGCTGGCGGTGGCCCTGACGGCCGCGGCGATGCTGATGTGGTCCCGGGGCCGCACGGTGGCCTTCGGCGTCCTGCTCGGACTCGCCACGGCCGCCAAGCTCTATCCCGTCTTCCTCCTCGGGCCGCTGCTCGTGCTGTGCTGGCGCGCGGGAAAGTGGCGGGAGTTCTTCTCGGCCGTGGGCGGCGCGGTGGTCGCGTGGCTGGCCGTGAACCTGCCGGTGATGCTCTTCGCCTTCGACGGCTGGTCGAAGTTCTACACGTTCAGCCACGACCGGGGCGTCGACTTCGGTTCGTTCTGGCTGATCTGGGCCCAGAACTCCACCGACCCGCCCACCATCGACACGGTCAACCTCTTCGCCACGCTGCTGGTGGTGCTGTCGTTCGTGGGGATCGCGGTGCTCACGTTCACGGCTCCGCGCCGGCCGCGCTTCGCGCAGCTCGCCTTCCTGATGGTGGCGGCGTTCATCGTCACCAACAAGGTGTACTCGCCGCAGTACGTCCTGTGGCTGGTCCCGCTGGCCGTGCTGGCCCGGCCGAAGTGGCGGGACTTCCTGGTCTGGCAGGCGTGCGAGGTCGCGTACTTCCTGGGCATCTGGATGTACCTCGCGTACACGACCAGCGGGGACGCCCACAAGGGACTGCCGACCCACGGCTACCAGTGGGCGATCGCCCTGCACCTGTTGGGCACGCTGTACCTGTGCGCCGTCGTCGTGCGGGACATCCTCATGCCGGAGCGTGACGTGGTGCGCCGTTCCGGGGACGACGATCCCTCGGGCGGGGTGCTCGACGGCGCGGAGGACGTGTTCGTCCTCGGGCCGACGGCCCACATGCCGGGGCACGCCGCTCACCTCGACGGGCCCTACGGCCCCCAGGTGGAGTGGGGCAGCAAGGGACCGGCCGCCCCCGGGGCTGGTTCGCTCTGAGCGAACAGGCCCCGAGCCAGGCGCACGCCTTACACGAAAGGCCGTACACAAGGGGCCCTGGAGGACCCGTGTACGGCCTTTCGGCTGCCTGAGAGAGGGTCAGCGGTCGACGATCCGGTCGAACTGCGTGGTGGTGTGCCGCAGATGGGCCACCAGCTCCTCGCCCACCTTCGGCTCGGGCGCGTCCGTCGGCACGAACAGGATCGACACCTGCATGTGCGGCGGCTCCGCGAACCAGCGCTGCTTGCCGCCCCAGACGAACGGGGAGAGGTTCCGGTTCACCGTGGCGAGGCCGGCGCGTGCGACACCCTTCGCGCGCGGCATGACGCCGTGCAGGGCCTTCGGGGCCTCCAGCCCCACACCGTGCGACGTACCGCCCGCCACGACCACCAGGAAGCCGTCCGAAGCCGCCTTCTGCTGGCGGTAACCGAACCGGTCCCCCTTGGCGACGCGTGTGACGTCCAGGACGGCGCCGCGGTACTCGGTGGCCTCATGGTCGCCCAGCCACAGCCGTGTGCCGATCCGGGCGCGGAAACGGGTCTGCGGGAACTGCTGCTGCAGCCGGGCGAGGTCCTCGGCCTTGAGATGGCTGACGAACATCGTGTGCAGCGGCAGCCGGGCCGCGCGCAGCCGGTCCATCCAGCCGATGACCTCCTCGACGGCGTCCGAGCCGTCGGTGCGGTCCAGCGGCAGGTGGATCGCGAAGCCCTCCAGCCGGACGTTCTCTATGGCGGAGTGCAGCTGCGGCAGGTCCTGCTCGCTGATGCCGTGCCGCTTCATCGTGGACATCACCTCGATGACCACGCGGGCGCCCACGAGCCCGTACACGCCGTCGATGGACGACACCGACCGGATGACCCGGTCGGGCAGCGGCACCGGCTCCTCGCCGCGCCGGTACGGCGTCAGCACCAGGAGGTCGCCGCCGAACCAGTCCTTTATGCGCGCGGCCTCGTACGTGGTGCCGACGGCGAGGACGTCCGCGCCCAGCCGCGTGGCCTCCTCCGCCAGGCGCTCGTGTCCGAAGCCGTAGCCGTTGCCCTTGCAGACCGGGACCAGCCCGGGGAACTGCTCCTGCACGTGCTTGTGGTGCGCCCGCCAGCGCGCGGTGTCGACGTAGAGCGTGAGCGCCATGGCCGGACCTGGGACCTTTCTCGTGGCTGCGGTGGGGCAGAGGTGTGGACGGTGTGAGGGCTATGGAATCAAACGGCCGCGGCTCAACGGCGCGACATGTAGATGTCGAGCGCCTTGTGGAGCAGCTTGTTGAGCGGGAAGTCCCACTCGCCGAGGTACTCCGCGGCCTGTCCACCGGTGCCCACCTTGAACTGGATCAGGCCGAAGAGGTGGTCGGTCTCGTCGAGCGAGTCGGAGATGCCGCGCAGGTCGTAGACGGTGGCGCCGAGTGCGTAGGCGTCGCGCAGCATCCGCCACTGCATCGCGTTCGAGGGCCGCACCTCGCGGCCGATGTTGTCGGAGGCGCCGTAGGAGTACCAGACGTGCCCACCGACGATCAGCATCGTCGCCGCGGAGAGGTTCACGCCGTTGTGCCGGGCGAAGTACAGCCGCATCCGGTTGGGGTCCTCGGTGTTGAGGGCCGTCCACATGCGCTGGAAGTACGACAGCGGGCGGGGCCGGAAGTGGTCGCGCACGGCCGTGATCTCGTACAGCCGCTGCCATTCCGCGAGATCCTGGTAGCCACCCTGGACGACCTCGACGCCGGCCTTCTCGGCCTTCTTGATGTTGCGGCGCCACAGCTGGTTGAAGTTCTTGTGGACCTCTTCCAGGGAGCGGTTGGCGAGCGGCACCTGGTAGACGTAGCGGGGCTGTACGTCGCCGAAGCCGGCGCCGCCGTCCTCGCCCTGCTGCCAGCCCATGCGGCGCAGCTTGTCGGCCACCTCGAAGGCGCGGGGCTCGATGAAGTCGGCCTCGATGTCCCGCAGCCGCTTCACGTCCGGGTTCTGGATACCGGCCTTGATCGAGTTGGCCTCCCAGCGCCGGATGATCACCGGCGGCCCCATCTTCACGGAGAAGGCGCCCTGTTGCTTGAGGTGGGCCAGCATCGGCTGGATCCAGTCGTCCAGATTCGGCGCGAACCAGTTGATGACCGGCCCCTCGGGCAGGTACGCGAGGTAGCGCTTGATCTTGGGCAGCTGACGGTAGAGGACCAGGCCCGCGCCGACCAGCTCGCCGGTCCGCTGGTCGAACCAGCCCAGGTTCTCGGAGCGCCACTCCGCCTTTACGTCTGCCCAGGCCGGGACCTGCATGTGGCTCGCCGACGGCAGGCTCTGGATGTAGGCCAGATGCTGCTCTCGACTGATGGTCCTCAGGGTCAGGCTCATTCGGGGCGCTCCTCGGGCTGGTGTGTCCCCATGGGTACAGGGGCTCCGGCTCTAGCGCCGAAGCCTACTGCGCCTTGCGAGCGCCCCGACTGGGCGTACGGAACCTTCGCCCCGGCCCTGGGCTGCCGGGGAGTTCCGCGGTGTTCACGATGATGTCGGACGAAGGGCGTTCCGGAGGGTCAGCTGAAGAGGCCGCCGAACAGCCCGCCGTTCGCCATGCCGAGCATGAAGCCGACGCCGGAGGCACCGAGACCCACGATCAGACCGAAGCGCTCACGGGTGGTCACCGAGATCCACTGACCGCACGCGCCGACGACGATCCCCACCAGGCCGGCCCATGAGCTGAGCAGGTGCAGGCCGGGGAAGAACGAGGTGATGAAGGCCGTCACGCCGAGTACCAGCGTCACCGCCATCAGGGTGTCCTGGAGGGGATGGGGTTTGCCGTCGGTGGCGAAGAGTGATCCGGCGGTGTTGGGTCGCAATGCCTGTTGTGCCATGAGGCACCTCCTGCGTAAAGCGGCGCACGGTAGCGCCGTCCACACCCGATGTGTACAGATTGGCGGCCTCCCCGGGCGGATTTCAACCGCAAGCCGGGGTGCAGGTACTCTGTACCGTCTGCACCGGTGTCTGCCCAGTCCTGCCATGCCGTAGTCGGGACTGCCGTATTCAGCAGTTGCCGAAGCGGCCCCTGATTGTCAGTGGTGGCCGATACCGTTGCGTACGCATCACGACCCTCCTGCCACGGAACGACCGTGGCCGCTGAGTCCAAAGGAGGTGGGTTCCACATGCGTCACTACGAGGTGATGGTCATCCTCGACCCCGATCTGGAGGAGCGCGCTGTCTCCCCCCTGATCGAGAACTTCCTCTCCGTCGTCCGCGAGGGCAACGGCAAGGTGGAGAAGGTCGACACCTGGGGCCGTCGTCGTCTCTCGTACGAGATCAAGAAGAAGCCTGAGGGCATCTACTCGGTCATCGACCTGCAGGCCGAGCCTGCGGTCGTGAAGGAGCTCGACCGCCAGATGAACCTGAACGAGTCGGTCCTCCGGACCAAGGTCCTTCGTCCCGAGACCCACTGAGCTCTTCCGCTCAGCTGATCCCGGGATTCGAGTAGCACCAAGCAGCCAGCAGCAAACCCGCCGAGAGGTTCCCCCATGGCAGGCGAGACCGTCATCACGGTCGTCGGCAATCTTGTCGACGACCCCGAGCTGCGCTTCACCCCGTCCGGTGCGGCGGTCGCGAAGTTCCGTGTCGCGTCCACCCCCCGCACCTTCGATCGTCAGACCAACGAGTGGAAGGACGGCGAGAGCCTCTTCCTGACCTGCTCGGTCTGGCGTCAGGCGGCGGAGAACGTCGCCGAGTCGCTTCAGCGAGGCATGCGCGTCATCGTGCAGGGCCGGCTGAAGCAGCGGTCCTACGAGGACCGCGAGGGCGTCAAGCGCACGGTCTACGAGCTGGACGTCGAGGAAGTCGGCGCCAGCCTGCGCAATGCCACGGCCAAGGTCACCAAGACCGCCGGCCGCGGTGGCCAGGGCCAGGGTGGTTACGGCGGCGGTGGCGGCCAGCAGGGTGGCGGCGGCTGGGGCGGTGGCCCCGGTGGCGGCCAGCAGGGTGGCGGCGCTCCTGCCGACGACCCGTGGGCGACCGGCGCTCCCGCCGGTGGCCAGCAGGGTGGCGGCGGTGGCTGGGGCGGTGGCTCCGGCGGCGGTGGCGGCTACTCGGACGAGCCCCCCTTCTAGGCCCTCGGGCCAAGGGCGGGTCGTACCCAAACTTCTTGATCACACAGGAGAAACACCATGGCGAAGCCGCCTGTGCGCAAGCCGAAGAAGAAGGTCTGCGCTTTCTGCAAGGACAAGGTCACGTACGTGGACTACAAGGACACGAACATGCTGCGGAAGTTCATTTCCGACCGCGGCAAGATCCGTGCCCGCCGCGTGACCGGCAACTGCACGCAGCACCAGCGTGACGTCGCCACGGCCGTGAAGAACAGCCGTGAGATGGCGCTGCTGCCCTACACCTCCACCGCGCGATAAGGGAAGGGTGACCGACACATGAAGATCATCCTCACCCACGAGGTCTCCGGCCTCGGTGCCGCGGGCGACGTCGTCGACGTCAAGGACGGTTACGCTCGCAACTACCTGATCCCGCGGAAGTTCGCGATCCGCTGGACCAAGGGTGGCGAGAAGGACGTCGAGCAGATCCGTCGCGCTCGCAAGATCCACGAGATCCAGACCATCGAGCAGGCCAACGCTGTGAAGGCCCAGCTCGAGGGTGTCAAGGTTCGTCTGGCCGTCCGCTCCGGCGACGCCGGTCGTCTCTTCGGTTCCGTCACCCCGGCCGACATCGCGTCCGCGATCAAGGCGTCCGGTGGCCCCGAGGTCGACAAGCGCCGCATCGAGCTGTCCGCTCCGATCAAGACCCTGGGCGCCCACGAGACGTCCGTGCGTCTGCACCCCGAGGTTGCCGCCAAGGTCAACATCGAGGTCATCGCCGCGTGATCGCTGCGTTCGGCTTGAACAGCTGAGAGCTTGAACAGCTGAGAGCTTCAATAGCTCAGAGAAGGGGCCGCACCCGCTGGGGTGCGGCCCCTTCTTCGCTGTGTTTCACGTGAAACGCCGGTTTCCCGTGAAACATCAGCGCGTCGCGCCGGTGACGATCCAGCGGCCCGAGCGGCTGCGCAGCCACAAGGTCAGCATGCGTACGGTCATCATCAGTGTCATGGCCGCCCAGACCGCGGTGAGCCCGCCGCCGAAGACGGGGATCAGCAGCGCCACCGGGGCGAAGACCGCAAGCGTCACCAGCATGGCCCCGGCCAGATACCGCCCGTCTCCGGCGCCCATGAGGACGCCGTCGAGTACGAAGACAACGCCGCAGACCGGCTGGGAGACGGCCACCATGAGCAGTGCCGGCAGGGCGGCGTCCTTCACGACGGTGTCGCTGGTGAACAGTGGCAGGAAGAGAGGTCGCGTCACGATCACCAGCAGTCCGAGAAGCACCCCGACCGCCACGCCCCACTGCACCATCCGACGGCAGGCCTCCCGGGCACCCCGGGCGTCGTCCGCCCCCAGATAGCGTCCGATGATGGCCTGTCCGGCGATCGCGATGGCATCGAGGGCGAAGGCCAGCAGACTCCACAGGGAAAGGATGATCTGGTGGGCCGCGATGTCGGCGTCACCGAGGCGGGCCGCGACTGCTGTGGCGATCATGAGGACCGCTCGCAGCGACAGTGTCCGGACCAACAGGGGGACACCTGCCTGGGCCGAGGCACGGATGCCGGAGGCGTCGGGACGCAGGGACGCCCCATGGCGACGGGCCCCTCGGACGACGACGCCGAGATACACCAATGCCATCCCGCACTGGGCGATCACGGTGCCCCACGCGGAACCGGCGATACCGAGCCCGGCGCCGTAGACGAGCCCGGCGTTGAGAGCAGCGTTGGCGACGAATCCCGCTACGGCGACGTACAGAGGTGTCCTGGTGTCCTGCAGTCCCCGCAGAACACCGGTGGCGGCGAGCACGGTCAGCATGGCCGGGATGCCCAGTGCGGAGATCCGTAGATAGCTTGTCGCATACGGGGCAGCTGTGGGCGAGGCGCCGAAGAGGTGGACCAGTGCGGGTGCCAGGGGCACGGTGAGGGCGATGACGACCGCACCCAGCATGAGTGCGAGCCAGATCCCGTCCATGCCCTGGCGGATGGCCGCCTGGAGGTCACCCGCGCCCACGCGTCGGGCGACGGCCGCCGTGGTGGCGTAGGCGAGGAACACGAAGACACTCACGGCTGTCGTGAGGAGGGCCGAGGCCACTCCTAGGCCGGCGAGCTGGGCTGTGCCGAGATGCCCGACGATCGCGCTGTCGGCCATGACGAACAAGGGCTCGGCGACGAGTGCGCCGAAGGCGGGGACGGCCAGCGTGATGATCTCGCGGTCGTGCCGCCGCCGGTCGACCTTGGAGACCACGGAAGCCTGTGTCATGAGCACCAATCTAATCGTCCACAGGTAATAGGTGCAATTACCTCGCGTCTATTACGTTAGGTTGCAGGTCGCGCGCTTGTGCACACCATCGGGGGCGATCTTGGCCCGACTGGGAAAGTTTTTCTTCTGCACAGCCCGTGGACGGTGAAACCGCAGGTCAGATGGGTTTGAGTGGCGGAAGCGAGGGCTTGTTCACAGCGCTGTCCACCGGGTCGTGCACAGGTTTCGGTGAGTTCTCCACAGCATCGGGCCCGTCGTCCACATGGCCTGTGGATAACCAGATTGGCTGACGGTGCCGACGGGCCTACCGTTGTCCGGCGCCCGCTCCTTCCGTCGGACCCGGAAACCTCGCAAAACCGACACGACGGAACCGGAGTTGGGTCTCTCAGTTGTCAGTGTCGTGCCGTAGAAATGAGGGCACGGCGAGGTCCGCCCCGGGCGGACGGGAGGAGGTGGCTCGGTGAGCATTTCCGAGCCCTTGGACGATCCGTGGGCCGACAGCGGTCCCAGCGATCGCCTGCCCGCCTCCCGCCGCAGCAGCGGTGGCCGCGGCCGTGACGAGCAGCACGACCGGGGCGGCGACGGCGGTCCCTGGGACGGTGGCGGTTCTTCCTTCGAGCGGGTGCCGCCGCAGGACCTCGATGCCGAGCAGTCCGTGCTCGGCGGCATGCTGCTCTCCAAGGACGCCATCGCCGACGTCGTCGAGGTCCTCAAAGGACACGACTTCTACAAGCCCGCGCACGAGACGATCTACCAGGCGATCCTCGACGTCTATGCCAAGGGGGAGCCCGCCGACCCCATCACCATCGCCGCCGAGCTCACCAAACGCGGTGAGATCAACAAGATCGGCGGAGCGGCGTATCTGCACACCCTGGTCCAGACCGTACCGACGGCGGCGAACGCCGAGTACTACGCGGAGATCGTGCACGAGCGCGCGGTGCTGCGCCGTCTGGTCGAAGCCGGCACGCGCATCACACAGATGGGATATGCGGCCGACGACGACGTCGACGAGATCGTCAACCGGGCCCAGGCCGAGATCTATGCCGTCACCGAGCAGCGCACCAGCGAGGACTACCTGCCGCTCGGCGACATCATGGAGGGCGCTCTCGACGAGATCGAGGCGATCGGCTCGCGCAGCGGCGAGATGACGGGCGTGCCCACCGGGTTCACCGATTTCGACTCGCTCACGAACGGTCTGCACCCCGGGCAGATGATCGTCATCGCGGCGCGTCCCGCCATGGGTAAGTCGACGCTGGCCCTGGACTTCGCGCGCGCCGCCTCCATCAAGAACAACCTGCCGAGCGTCATCTTCTCGCTCGAGATGGGGCGCAACGAGATCGCGATGCGCCTGCTGTCCGCCGAGGCACGGGTCGCCCTGCACCACATGCGCTCGGGCACGATGACCGACGAGGACTGGACGCGGCTGGCCCGCCGCATGCCGGACGTGTCGGCCGCACCGCTCTTCATCGACGACTCCCCGAACCTGTCGATGATGGAGATCCGCGCCAAGTGCCGTCGTCTGAAGCAGCGCAACGACATCCGTCTGGTCGTCATCGACTACCTCCAGCTGATGCAGTCCGGCGGTTCCAAGCGGGCCGAGAGCCGTCAGCAGGAGGTCTCGGACATGTCCCGTAACCTGAAGCTGCTGGCCAAGGAACTGGAGATTCCGGTCATCGCGCTGTCCCAGCTCAACCGTGGCCCCGAGCAGCGCACCGACAAAAAGCCGATGGTCTCCGACCTGCGTGAGTCCGGGTCCATCGAGCAGGACGCCGACATGGTCATCCTGCTGCACCGCGAGGACGCCTACGAGAAGGAGTCGCCCCGCGCGGGCGAGGCCGACCTGATCGTCGCCAAGCACCGAAACGGTCCGACGGCCACGATCACTGTCGCGTTCCAGGGACACTACTCGCGGTTCGTGGACATGGCGCAGACCTGATCCACGGGCCCGGCCAAACCGACTCGACGGCCGTAGGTCCGGCGAGATGGACTGGCACCATGACGACATCTCACGAAGAGCTGCTGCCCGCCACCCGGCGTGCCCTGTCGCACCGGATCGCCGTAGCCCAGACCGAAGGCCGCGCACCGTCGCTGGTCGCGGCAGTGGTGCGGGGCGGACGGACGGTATGGCACGGTGCGCGGACCTGCGTGGACGGTCATGGGCCCGACGAGAACGTCCAGTACCGGATCGGGTCGATCACCAAGACGTTCACCGCCGTCCTGGTGCTGCGGCTGCGCGACGAGGGCCTGCTCGACCTAGGAGACCGGCTGGAGAAGCATCTGCCCGGCACCGGCGCCGGGGAGGCCACCATCGCCGGACTGCTCTCGCACACGGGTGGGCTGGCGGCCGAGTCGCCCGCACCGTGGTGGGAGCGCACTCCCGGATCGCTGCGCCCCGAAGTAAGTGACGTACTGGGCGAGCAGCCGCTGGTGCATCCGGTCGGCCGCCGGTTCCACTACTCGAACCCCGGCTACACCTTGCTGGGTGCGCTGGTGGAGGAGTTGCGCCAAGCCCTCTGGGAGGAGGTACTTGAGCGCGAGGTGCTCGTACCCCTGGGCCTGCACCGTACGAGCGCCCGGCCCCAGGCGCCCCACGCGGGCGGCTGGGCGGTGCATCCGTGGGCCGACGCGCTGCTGCCGGAGCCGGTGGAGGATCTTGGCCGTATGGCACCTGCCGGTCAACTGTGGTCGACCACCGGCGACTTGGCGCGCTTCGCGGCCTTTCTGGCCAAGGGGGACGACCGTGTGCTGAGCGCGGAGTCGGTGCGGGAGATGCGGACGCCCGCGGCGCCGGCTGAGACGGCGGACGTGATGGACGGTGCGACCTACGGACTCGGCCTGCAGATTCAGCATCATGACGGCAGGTTGCTCGTGGGGCACTCCGGCTCGTTGCCGGGCTTCCTGGCGAACCTCACCATCGGTGTGGCGGACGATGTCGCGGCGGTGGTGCTGGCCAACTGCACCTCCGGCCCGCTGCTGTCCGTGGTGGGGGCCGACCTCGTACGCATCGTCGCCGAGGCCGAACCACGGATTCCCGAGCCCTGGCGACCGCTGCCGGAGGTCGACCACTCGGTGCTGGAGCTGGCGGGGCAGTGGTACTGGGGTACACATGCCTTCGCACTGCGGGTGACAGCCGACGGGCTCGTCTCCTTGGGGCCGCTGTCCGGGAACGGCCGCGGCTCGCGTTTCCGGGCCAACGGTGACGGCACCTGGACGGGGTTGGAGGGCTACTACGCCGGAGAGCTTCTGCGGCCCGTGCGGCGGCCGGACGGAGCCCTCGGGCATCTGGACCTCGGATCGTTCGTGTTCACCCGTCAGCCGTACGACGAGACGGCTGCCGTGCCCGGCGGTGTGGACCCCGAGGGCTGGCGGGGGATTCGCTAGCCACCGGTGACCGGTGGCTCGTTTCATGTGAAACAAGCCACCGGGACGCGCTCACAGCTGGAGTTTGAAGCCCACGTGTGAGGCCGTGAAGCCGAGCCGCTCGTAGAAGCGGTGGGCGTCGCTCCGTGTGTTGTCGGAAGTCAGCTGCACCAGCCGGCAATCCAGACGCCTGGATTCGTCGATCGCCCATTCGATGAGCCGTGTGCCCAGACCGCTGCCGCGTTCTTCCGCGTGAATGCGGACTCCCTCGATGATCGACCTGGTGGCCCCACGCCTCGACAACCCCGGAATGATCGTGAGCTGGAGCGTGCCGACGACTCGGCCCTCTCGTTCCGCGACGACCAGAATTTGGTTCGGGTCTGCGTCGATCCGCTTGAGAGCGGTGACGTACGGGCTCAGGTCGTCCGGTGACTCTCGTTCTGCGCCGAGCGGGTCGTCGGCGAGCATGCCGACGATGACCGGAATGTCGTCGGCGACGGCGGCCCGTATCTCGAGATGATCTTCCATGGGTGCACCCTATGCGGGCACCTTCGAGTTCCCGGTGCAGCGGTGGCCGCTCTTCTCCGTGCAGCGCCAGCTCAGCTCGCCGCCACTGTGAGGGGGGCGAACCGGCGGGTCCAGTCACCGGGTAGCTCCGTGATGCCGTACACCATGACGGAGTTGCAGGCCACGGTCTCCAGGCCGCGCTCCTTCACCCAGGCCAGCAGCGCAGCGTGCCGCACGTCGATGTCGGTACGCAGCGGGCGGTCGGTGCGGGCGGCGAGCGAGGCGAAGAGGGCCTGCGCCGTCTCGGTGTCGCGGGCGATCAGCGGTCCGATGACCTGGGTGTCCATGTTGGGCCAGGCTCCCGCGTACCCGGTGACCCGGCCGTTCTCCTCTGCGATACGCAGTTGGTCGGTGAAGGCGGGCAGTCGCGTGATGATGTGCGTGCGGTCTGCCCCGAAGACCTCCTCGTCGAGCCGGATGATGGCGGCCAGGTCCTCGGCGGTGGCCGCTCGCGTCGCGACCCCGTTTTCCGGCCCACGTGGCGTGAAGGGTCCCATGACCATCTCCGCCTGTCCGATGACCTTGAAACCGAGCTCCTCGTACAGCGGGCGGCCGTAAGGCGTCGCGTGCAGGGCGAGCGGCGTCGTCCCGGTCGCCGCGATGACATGGCGCATCAGACGGCGTCCGATGCCCCGGCGGGCGTACCGCTCGGCTACCAGCACCATGCCGATGGCTCCGAGATCAGGGCGATCCTGCGGACCGTACTGAGTGACGACGCACGCGGCGATCAGACCACCGCCGGGATCGTCGATGCCATAGCCTCGTCCGGCGATGAGGAGGAAGCCCCACTTGTGCTCCTCCCGCGGCCACCCCCGGTCTTCGGACAAGTCGGCGCAGGCGGTGAGATCACGCAGCGTCAGACGACGGATGGGCAGAGCGTCGAGGGATGGAGTCGGCACGCAGGTCAGGCTGTCCGACCATGGCCCCTGGCGTCCACCCGTTTCGGGTCACACGCGGATGCTTTTGGCCATGTCGTAGTCATCCGCACAGCTCATGGACAGGGTCCGGGTGTTTCACGTGAAACATCGGCGAACGGTGAGCGTACGGCAGGTCGCTGATGCGCGGGGAAGTCGTCCGATTGGCCTTTGCTGCACGTACCTGTGCACCCGTGGACTGGAATACGTCCTGGCCGGCCCGCTTCCGTGGGGTGCGGGCGGGCAATTGGCGGACTCCCTCAGGTAATTGGGGAATAACCGGTTCGGCACTGGTGGATTCGTGGGGGAGTTCGCGGAGGGCCGGGGCCGGTAGGGTCGACTCCGATTAGCGTCCGAGTGCGGCGCATTAAGCCGCATTTCTGGGTATGCGGCCATGGGGGCCACTCAGGGGATGCTGCATCCGACCGTGAGGGAAAGCAGGCACCTTCCGATTCCGGAAGTGCGTAGACCGACCGAAAGATGTTCGAGGCGAGGCACACCATGGACGCTCCGACCACCAAGTCGGCGGACAACGGCACATCCGGCGGGGACGGCTGGTTCACCCCGCGCACCTCCCCGGCCCCCGCCCCGGAAACCACTCCGGCCTCGTCCCCGGCCTCGCTCCGCGGACCGGGCGCCTCCGCCCAGCGCTCCATGCCCGTCGCCCAGCAGGCCTCCCCGGACGCCCTCCTCATCCGCCGCACCATGGCCGAGGTCACCCCCGTGGCCGACAAGGCCACCTCGTACTTCTATGCGCTGCTCTTCGTGCGCCACCCCGAGCTGCGATCACTGTTCCCGCCGACAATGGACGCCCAGCGGGACCGGCTGTTCAAGGCGCTGCTCACGGCCGTCGAGCACTTCGACGACACTCCCGTCCTCGTCGACTACCTGCAGAACCTCGGCCGCGGCCACCGCAAGTACGGCACCCGGCCCGAGCACTACCCCGCTCTCGGTGAGTGTCTCATCGGCGCGCTGAGCAGGTACGCCTCCGCCGTCTGGGACGGAGAGACAGAGGCGGCCTGGGTGCGGGCGTACACGACCATCTCCCAGGTCATGATCGACGCGGCGGCGGCTGACGAACTGCGCGCGCCGCCCTGGTGGCATGCCGAGGTCGTCGCACACCACCTCAGGACTCCGGACGTCGCGGTCCTCACACTCCGCCCGGACCAGCCGTATCCCTTCCTCGCCGGTCAGTACACGAGCGTGGAGACACCCTGGTGGCCCCGTATCTGGCGGCACTACTCGTTTGCCTCTGCCCCGCGCTCCGACGGGCTGCTGACGTTCCATGTCAAAGCCGTCCCCGCGGGCTGGGTCTCCACCGCCCTGGTGCACCGCGCCCGACCCGGCGACGTCGTCCGGCTCGGGCCGTCGACCGGCTCGATGACCGTCGACCACAGCACTGACAGAGGCCTGGTCTGTCTCGGCGGCGGCACGGGCATAGCGCCCATCAAGGCGCTGGTCGAGGATGTCGCCGAGCACGGTGTACGCCGCCGGGTCGAAGTGTTCTACGGCGCCCGAAGCGACCGCGACCTGTACGACATCGACACCATGCTCCGATTGGAGCAGAACCACACCTGGCTCTCCGTCCGCGCGGTCGTCGACCAGTCCGCTCGTCTCCAGCTTCCGGAGGCGGTGCGCGAGCACGGTCCGTGGAACGAGTACGAGGCCTATGTGTCGGGGCCGCCCGCGATGATCCGCAGCGGTGTCGACGCGCTCAAGGGCACGGGCATGCCGGCAGGCCGGATACGCCACGACTCGGTCGAGGAGCTCGTGGGCGCCGGTACCTGAGCCGTCACCCCAGGTCCGGTGCGTGCATGGCACGTACGCCCTCGATATTGCCGTCGAGATAGTGCCGCAGGGACAGCGGAACCAGGTGCACGGAGGCGATGCCGACGCGGGTGAAGGGCACGCGGACGATCTCGTACTCGCCGGCCGGCTCCTCCACCTCGGGGCCATGGCGAAGAGAGGGGTCCATGGACTCCAGCCGGCAGACGAAGAAGTGCTGCACTTTCACGCCGGTTGCGCCGCCGTCCTCACCGATGTGCTCCACGGTGTCCACGAAGCAGGGCACCACATCGGCGATCTTGGCGCCGAGCTCCTCGTACACCTCGCGGTGCAAGGCGTGGACGACGGTCGTGTCGCCCGGTTCGACCCCGCCACCTGGAGTAACCCAGTAGGGATCGACACCGGGCTTCGTGCGTTTGATCAGGATCAGGTCGTCACCGTCCAGGAGAACGGCGCGGGCGGTGCGCTTGACCACGGGTCGGACGGTCATGGGAGAAATGTGGCCCGGTTGGTTCCACGTGAAACATCGCAAAGCGCCACAGGGCGAGCGCATGCCGTTACCTTGACGCGACGCTGGTCAGCCCCAGGCGACGGCCGCCCGCTGAAGCCATTCGTATGCCCGGGCGATGTGCGGCATCGCCAGGGTGCCGGTACGCACCACCAGGAAGTACGTCCGCAGCGGCGGCACGGCGGGCTCGTGCAGCTCGATGACGTCACCGTGCCGGATGGCGTCGGCGCACAGATAACGGGGCAGTACCGCCAGACCCGCCCCCGCAACCGCACAGGCAAGGACGGCGCGCAGGTCGGGAACGATGACGGTGCCCGCCGCCGAAGGGTGGGAGTCGAAGACGGAGGCCCAGTACCGGGAGACGAAGGGCAGTGACTCGTGGACCTCGACGACGGGCAGGTTCTCCAGGGCGGCCGCACCTTTGCGGCGCGGCTTTCCCGAGCTGATCAGCTCGGCCCACCGCGGGGAGGCGATCAGGACGTGCTCCTCGTCGCACAGCGGAGTCGCCGTGAGCAGGGCCCCGCGCGGGCGGGCGGTGCTGATGGCCAGATCATGATGTCCGGCGGCGAGTCCTTCCAGAATCGCCTCGGCGTTCCCGAAGGAGGCGCGCAGCTCGAAACCCTGGCCGTCGCCCCGGGCCAGCCCGGTGAGGGCGGGAAGCGCGCGTTCGGCGGTGAACTCGGGTGGGCCGGCGAGATGCAGGGTGCGTGACGAGGACTCGTCGTCCAGCCCGGTCTCGGCTATCTCCACCAGGGCGTCGAGATGCGGAGCCGCCTTGTGGGCCAGCTCGTCACCGATGGTGGTGGGGGTCACCCCGCGGGCCTGCCGCAGGAACAGCGGCCGTCCCAGCTGTCTTTCCAGGGTGCGGATCTGGGAGGTGACGGCCGGCTGGGAGAGGCCGAGGAGTGCGGCGGCGCGGGTGAAGGAACCGGCCCGGTGCACGGTCACGAAGGTGCGCAGCAAGGCCAGATCCATGGAAAGCGCTCCCCCTCCCCTTCCCTGCCTTTCTCCCGTCCCCCCGGACAAGGACCAACTATAAATAAGTCGATAGGTCTCTGTCGCTAGCGTGATTGGACACTGACGGAGAGTCAACTAGCCTGGATCGGGCGGTTCTTAGCGCGGAACCGGGACGGTCCGAGCCACGAGGGGGGAGGTTCGGACCGTCCGTCCCGGCCGGATCCTCTCGGGCCCCGCGCTGCGGTCAGCCGGCCGACTCGTCCAGGGCGCGGAGCACGTCCGCCACCAGGTCCTGGGGGTCCTCCGCGCCGACGGACAGCCGCACGAAGCCCTCCGGTACCGCGTCCCCGCCCCACCGGCCGCGCCGTTCCGCCGTGGAGCGAAGACCGCCGAAGCTCGTGGCGGAGTCCACGAAGCGCAGGGCGCCGAGGAAACGATCGGCACGCGCGCGCGTGGGCAGCGTGAAGGAGACCACGCACCCGTAGCGGCGCATCTGCTGCGTGGCGATCTTGTGTGCGGGGTCGTCGGGCAGCCCCGGGTACCGCAGGCCGGTCACCTCCGGCCGCTCCCGCAGGGCTTCGGCGAGGCTCAGGGCTGTCGCGTTCTGCCGGTCCACGCGCAGCTGGAGCGTGGCCAGGGAACGGTGCGCGAGCCAGGCCTCCATGGGGCCGGCGACCGCACCGACGATCTTGCGCCAGCGACGTACCGCGCTCATGGCGTCTCCGCCGGGGCCGGTGACGTATCCGAGCAGCAGGTCACCGTGGCCGGTGAGCTGCTTGGTGCCGCTGGCCACGGAGAAGTCGGCGCCCAGTCCGAGCGGCCGCTGCCCCAGCGGTGTCGCGAGGGTGTTGTCGACGGCGACCAGGGCGCCACGCGCGTGTGCCGCGTCCACCAGGCGCCGGATGTCACAGACGTCGAGGCCGGGGTTGGACGGTGACTCGATCCACAGCAGCGCCGCCCCGTCGAGGGCCTCGAGCTGGGCGTCACCGCCGGTGGGCGCGGTGCGCACCTCGATGCCGTACGCCTCCAGCTGGGCGCGGACCAACGGCAGCGCCTGGTAGCCGTCACTGGGCAGCACGACCGCCTCCCCCGCGCGCAACTGGGAGAAGAGCACGGAGGAGATGGCGGCCATGCCGGAGGAGAAGACCAGCGTCTCCACGTCGTCCCGCCCCGGTGCCTCCAGCTCGCCGATGGCACGCTCCAGCAGGGTCCACGTGGGGTTCTCGTCGCGGCCGTAGGTGTAGGGGCCGGTGGGGTCGCCCGGCAGGTGGTAGTGGGCTGCGAACACGGGACCGGGCAGGGTCGGCTCGTGCTTGACCGGCTCGGGGAGACCGGCACGTACCACGCGGGTGCCCTCGCCGGTGCTGGGGAGACGGTGCTCGGCGTCCGCGGTGCCGTTCTCCGCCCTCCTTGCGCTGTCGTCCGCAGCCGACTCGCTCATGCCGCCCGCCCCTCCAGGTCGTTGCGTACCGCGGCGAGCAGACCGGTGCTCGCCGCCTCCACCATCTCAAGACACTCCTCGAAGCCGCCCATGCCTCCGTAGTACGGGTCCGGTACGTCGAGGGCGTCGCCCGGATCCGGGTCGTAGGAGCGCAGCAGCCGTACCTTCCGTGCGTCCTCCTCCGTCGGCGCGAGGCGGCGCAGGGCCTTGAGATGGCCGGTGTCCAGGGCTATGACGAGGTCGAGGCGCGAGAACCAGGACGTCTGGAACTGGCGGGCGGTGTGCTCGCTGTCGTAGCCGTGTTCCTGCAGGACCGAGACGGTGCGCGGGTCGGCGCCGTCGCCCTCGTGCCAGCCGCCGGTGCCGGCGCTGTCGACCGCTACGAGGTCCTCCAGCCCGGCCTCCGCCACGCGCGCGCGGAAGACGGACTCGGCCATCGGGGACCGGCAGATGTTGCCGGTGCAGACGAAGCAGACGCGGTAGGTCATGACGGGCTCAGTCCTCGTCCGGCAGTACGACGTGCAGCGCCCAGGAGACTATCGAGATGATCAGGCCGCCGAGCACGGCGGTCCAGAAGCCCTCGACATGGAAGCTCAGGTCGAGCTTGTCACACACCCAGGAGGTCAGCAGCAGCATCAGCGCGTTGACCACCAGGGTGAACAGGCCGAGGGTGAGGATGAACAGGGGGAAGGTCAGGACCGTCAGGATCGGCTTGACCAGCCAGTTCACCACGCCGAACACCAGCGCTACGGCGATCAGTGTGCCGGCCTTCTTGCCGGTGCTGTCACCGGTCAGGGTGATCTTGTCGAGCAGCCACACGGCGACCGCCAGGGCGCCCGCGTTGGCGATCGTCTTGACTACGAAATTCTTCATGTGTCTGATCGTGGCAGACGGGAACGGCTGCGAGCAGTGGGGCGAGGGCGACAACAACGATGAAGGCATTCCGGCTGGACGAACTGGAGGCGGAGCGCGCCGCGAACGAGGGCGCCTACCTCCAGTTCCTGCGGGAACGGAACATGTCGGTCGGGCTGTACGCGCTCGACGCGGGCGATCACGACCGGCAGAAGCCGCACAACCAGGACGAGGTGTACTTCGTCGTCAGCGGCCGTGCCTCCATCACGGTCGGCCTGGAGACCACTCAGGTGGCGCGCGGCAGCGTGGTGTACGTGCCGGCCGGGGTCGCCCACAAGTTCCACCACATCAGCGAGGACCTCAGGGTCCTGGTCGTGTTCTCTCCACCCGAGGCGTGAAGCCGTCCCCGAGGATTCCCTAGGGGAACGGTCAGGGGAGGACAAGGGGTGCGAGGCCCCCGTCGGCCCCTTGGCGGACCTAGCATCGATGGCAGGACCTCAAGAGCACTTCGAGAGCAAGGGACAAGGGCAATGGGAGAGATGTTCGCGGGCCTGCCGTGGTGGGTGAAGTGGGTCGCGGTGCCGGTCATCGCCCTGGTCGTGTTCGGGGGCGTGATAGCCAGCGTGGTCGGGTTCGTGATCAGCCTGCTCTTCAAGGCGCTGGTCTTCGTCGCCCTGGTCGGCGGTCTGATCTACATCGTGCGGAAGTTCATGGCGGGCTCCTCGTCGCGCAGCGACTGGTGAGCCGCCAGGGGAGCCGGTGACGGTAACAGGAATCGCCGGTTCCCTCGGGCGAGGGAAGTTTTCCGGGCGGGCGGTCCGCGGGCGGTGGCGGGCGGTTAGAGTCCGGAATTCGCCGCGGGGCGCAGCCCCGGGGACGGCGTACCCCCACCCCGTGTTCCTCCTGCACGGGCTGCCCCTCGCGCTTCGGGAGTGACCCCTTGGCCACGGTCGACACCGCACCCGCTGAACCTCACGCACCGTCCGGCCCGCCCCAGCCGCGTCCCGCCACGGCGATCCCCGAGCAGCGCCGGCACTCCGGGACCCTCATCGGATCCGTGCAGCGCGCGATGCGACTGCTGGAGGCCGTCGCCGAGCACGAGTACGGCGCCCCCGCCAAGCAACTGGCCCGCGAGACCGGGCTTGCCCTGCCCACGGCGTACCACCTGCTGCGCACCCTGGTGCACGAGGGCTATCTGCGCCGTGACAAAGGACTGTTCTTCCTTGGTGAAGCGGCCGAACGGCTGAGCAGCAGCGGAGCGAAGCAGAAACGTCGCAGCACGGTCGCCGACGCGCTCGCGCACTGCCGGGATGCCATCGGTGTCCCGGTGTACTACGCCATGTACCGCGAGGGGGACGTCGAGGTCATGTGCGTCTCCGACACCCCTGGCAACCCGGCGGTCGAGGAGTGGGCCGACTTCCGGGAGACCGGGCACGCGCACGCCATCGGCCAGTGTCTGCTCTCCCAGCTGAGCGAGGACGCCCGCCGGGACCACCTGGACCGTTACCCCGTGCAGTCCCTCACGCCGTACACGGTCCGCGACGACCACACCCTGCTGCGGCGCCTCGAGCGGATCCGGCGCATGGAACCGGTGACCGAGAGGCAGGAATACGTGCTGGGCACGGTCTGCGCCGCGCTCCCGATCACCGTCGGCACCACCGCGGCCACGATGGCCATCTCACTGCCGTCCCACCAGGCGGACCGGCTGCTGCCCGCCGCCCAGCAGCTCCAGAGGGAGGTCGGGCGGCATCTGGGCTCGATCGCGATCTCTATCAGTATCTGAAAACTCACTCCTTGTGATCTACCGTGCACATTAAGCAAGATTTCACCAGGGTCAAAGGGGTCATTACCGGCCAGTCGGTGTCCTATGACGGGATGGGCGATGCGCGAGTCCGTACAGGCAGAAGTCATGATGAGCTTTCTCGTGTCCGAGGAGCTCTCCTTCCGCATCCCGGTAGAACTGCGGTACGAGACTTGTGACCCCTATGCCGTGCGGCTGACCTTCCACCTCCCCGGTGACGCCCCGGTGACCTGGGCCTTCGGGCGTGAGCTGCTGATCGACGGAGTGGGCCGGCCCTGCGGCGACGGCGATGTGCGTATCGCGCCCGCCGGCTCCGAAGCACTGGGCGAGGTCCTGATCCGGCTTCAGGTCGGCGCCGACCAGGCCCTGTTCCGCTCCTCCACACCCCCACTGGTGGCCTTCCTGGACCGTACGGACAAACTGGTTCCGCTGGGCCAGGAGGGAGCGCTCGCCGACTTCGACGCCCACCTCGACGAGGCCCTGGACCGCATCCTCGCCGAGGAGCAGAGCGCCGGCTGAAGTGCTACGGCCGAGGCGCCAGATCCTCCGGTGCACCCTGTCGCGACGAAGCAGTAACGCTTCTCCGCGCCAGGCATTCCACTCGAGCTCACCGCTTCCGACGTCGTCGGCCCCGGCCGCCGCGCACCGGAGCCGAGGGGGCCGCGGCGCCGGCCGCAGTCCCCTGAGCCGGGCGGTCCGCCGCCACCACCAGCGCCGCGAGGGCGGTGGTGACCGGCACGGAAGCCACGAGGCCGATGGAGCCCACCAGCGTGCGCACGATCTCCTCCGCCACCAGCTCACTGTTGGCGACCGTGCCCACGCTGCTCTGCGCGATGGAGAACAGCAGCAGCAGCGGCAACGCAGCACCCGCGTAGGCCAGCACGAGCGTGTTGACCACGGACGCGATGTGATCGCGGCCGATCCGTATGCCCGCGCGGTACAGCCCACGCCAGCCCATCGACGGATTCGCCTCGTGCAGCTCCCACACGGCCGAGGTCTGCGTCACCGTCACGTCGTCCAGCACACCGAGCGAGCCGATGATGACACCGGCGAGGAGCAGACCGCTCATGTCGATCGACGGGTAAAGGCCGTGGATGAGGCCGGTGCTGTCATCGGTGTTGCCGGTCAGCGCGGCCCAGCCGATGAAGAGCTTGCCGAGAACGCCGATCAGCGACAGCGAGATCAACGTGCCGAGCACTGCCACGGACGTGCGGGCCGACAGGCCGTGGCACATGTACAGCGCGATCAGCATGATGGCGCTGGAGCCGACCACCGCCACGGTCAGCGGATCCGACCCCTGCAGAACCGCGGGCACGATGAACAGGTTGAGGACCAAGAAGCTGATGGCCAGCGCGACCAGCGCCGTGAGGCCGCGCATCCGCCCGACGACCACGACGGCGAGTGCGAAGATCCCGGCCAGCAGCGCCATGGGCATGCGCCGGTTGATGTCGGTGACCGAGTACTGAAGGTCCTTCGGTGCCGAGGGCTCGTAAGCGGTCACGACCTTCTCGCCCTCGTGCAACTGCCGCGGCTGGTCCGGCTGCACGATCTCGGTGAACGTGCGGCCCTTGTCCTTGCCGGTGTCGACCCGAACCGTCGCCTTCTTGCAGGTGCCGCTCGCCCCCTGCTGCGCCGAACCGCCTCCGGTGGTCGAGGTGTCCGCGGCCGCGGTGCCGCCGGACGCGTTCACCGACTTGCAGCTGACCTCGATGACCCTGGTGACCGTGGCCTGCTGGGTCTGCCGGTCGAAGCCGACCCCGGTCCGCTTGTGGGGCGGGGCACCCCCTGGCCACAGAACCACGAGCCCGACCGCTACCGCCAGGGTGAAGGGGATCAGGACGGCGGCGATGACCTTGCGCAGGTGCTTCGAGACGGGAGCGGCCGGTCCATGGCTGTGACCGTGTGAGTGCCCGTGCCCCTCACCGGCCCCGTGCGGGTAATCCGGCGGACGCTGAGGCTCGTGTGTCGTGGTCACCGTCCGATCATTGCAAGAAGGGCACAAGGCGCACTGTTCACCGCGCCACAAATGACGCTAGCGTGGAGGCACCTTTGCACACGCGGGAGCTCGGAGCACCGGGCTGAGAGGGCGCTGACCTCCGTCTTCGCGTTGTTTCACGTGGAACGTCACTTAGTCGAGTGATGTCTCACAAGAAACACCGACCGACGGAAACCGCTGCGTCGACCGCCGAACCTGTTACCGGGTAATGCCGGCGTAGGGAGTAGGTCTCATGACCAACAAGGACGTACGCACGCCTGCCTCCACGCAGCTCTCCGACGGCCAGGAGGCCGGGAAGTCCATCGGCTGGCACAAGGGGTATGTCGAGGGATCACGCCCCGACCTGCGCGTGCCGGTCCGTCAGGTGCACCTCACCAACGGGCAGTCGGTCACGTTGTACGACACCTCCGGCCCGTACACCGATCCCCTCGTCGAAACCGACGTCCGCAGGGGCCTGCCGCCGCTGCGGGAGAACTGGATCATCGCTCGTGGCGACACCGAGGAGTACGCGGGCCGTCCGGCCCGTCCCGAGGACGACGGGATCAAGCACACCTCGCCACGGGGCGGCCTGCGCAACCTCGACGCGGTCTTCCCCGGACGGCCCCGTCAGCCGCGCAGGGGCCGCAGCGGCGAAGCGGTCACTCAGCTCGCCTATGCCCGTCGCGGCGAGATCACACCCGAGATGGAGTTCGTGGCCCTCAGGGAGAACGTTTCCCCAGAGGTTGTCCGGGAGGAGATCGCGGCGGGCCGCGCCGTGCTGCCCGCCAACGTCAACCACCCGGAGATCGAGCCGATGATCATCGGCAAGCGGTTCCTGGTGAAGGTCAACGCCAACATCGGCAATTCGGCGGTGACTTCCTCCATCGAGGAAGAGGTCGAGAAGATGACCTGGGCGACCCGTTGGGGCGCCGACACGGTCATGGACCTGTCCACCGGCCGCAACATCCACACCACGCGCGAGTGGGTCCTGCGCAACTCCCCCGTTCCGATCGGCACGGTGCCGCTCTACCAGGCGCTGGAGAAGGTCGACGGCCGGGCCGAGGAGCTGACCTGGGAGATCTACAAGGACACGGTCATCGAGCAGGCGGAGCAGGGTGTGGACTACATGACCGTCCACGCGGGCGTGCGTCTGGCATACGTGCCGCTGACCGCGAACCGCAAGACCGGCATCGTCTCGCGCGGCGGCTCGATCATGGCGGCGTGGTGCCTGGCGCATCACAAGGAGTCGTTCCTGTACGAGAACTTCGAGGAGCTCTGCGAGATCCTCGCCGCCTACGACGTCACGTACTCGCTGGGCGACGGCCTCCGGCCCGGATCGATCGCGGACGCCAACGACGAGGCGCAGTTCGCGGAACTGCGAACCCTCGGGGAACTCAACCGGGTTGCCAAGCGTTTCCACGTACAGACCATGATCGAGGGCCCGGGTCACGTCCCGATGCACAAGATCAAGGAGAACATCGACCTTCAGCAGGAGATCTGCGATGAAGCTCCGTTCTATACGCTCGGCCCGCTGACCACGGACGTCGCGCCGGCGTACGACCACATCACCTCCGGCATCGGTGCCGCGATGATCGCCTGGTGGGGCACGGCGATGCTCTGCTACGTGACGCCCAAGGAGCACCTGGGCCTGCCCAACCGTGACGACGTCAAGACCGGCGTCATCACCTACAAGATCGCTGCCCATGCGGCCGACCTCGCCAAGGGCCATCCGGACGCGCAGCAGTGGGACGACGCGCTGTCCGACGCCCGCTTCGAGTTCCGGTGGGAGGACCAGTTCAACCTCGCCCTGGACCCTGACACGGCACGGGAGTTCCACGACGAGACACTCCCGGCCGAGCCCGCCAAGACGGCCCACTTCTGCTCCATGTGCGGGCCGAAGTTCTGCAGCATGAAGATCAGTCAAAGCATCACAGAGCGGTTCGGTGGTGCGGCGACTGAGGGAGCGTCGGCGGAGGAGGTCGCCGAGGGGATGCTCCAGAAGTCGAAGGAGTTCGCGGCGAGCGGGAACCGCGTGTATCTGCCGATCGCGGACTGAGGCTCACCCGCCGGTGGTCCGTGCTCTGTGGTCCACAACCCGGGCCGGAGGGCGGACCACCGCGCCTTCTCACGAGAGCAGGGTGGCAGCCGCGTGCGAGCCGGGTCCGCCCTGGAGCATCGATAGGCTCCCGGCATGGACGTCCGTGTAGAGATCGCCAGGGAGACGAGTCAGGAACTCGTCGACGCCTTCGGCCGGCTGCTGCCACAGCTGTCATCGACGGCCGAGCCTCTCGACTGTGAAGCGGTCGATCGGTTGGTGACGTCCGACGCGAACACGTTGCTCGTCGCTCGGGCCTCCGATGCGATCGTGGGCACACTGACCCTTGTGATGCTGCCCCTGCCGTCCGGGCTGCGCGCTCGCATCGAAGACGTGGTCGTCGACGGTGTCGCCCGAGGACAAGGGGTGGCAAGCCTGCTCACCGAGGAGGCCTTGCGGATCGCGGAGGAAGCGGGTGCACGAACAGTCGATCTCACCTCCCGGCCTGATCGTGAGGCCGCGAACCGGCTCTACGAGCGTCTCGGCTTCCAGGCCCGCGAGTCGACGGTCTACCGCTTCCAGGCCGGCCGGTAGCGCACCACTGCATACGCATGCTGTAGTGCGCTATGCCGCATCAACCGCTTGAGCATGAAGATTCATCAAAACATCACAGAGTGGTTCGGTGGTGCGGCGGCTGAGGGGGCGTCGGCGGAGGAGGTCGCTGATGGGATGCTCCAGAAGTGGCGCTGCTCCGCGGGACGCAATGCCTCGGGAGCAGCGTCATCAGTGTTCGGCGGTCAGGGGGCGGGCGATGGATCCCGTGGTGTTGTGGACGGTGTCGGCGCCGGCCCAGTCACTTGTCTGGCAGGACGACGATCTTGTCGATCTAGTGGGAGGGCGAGCCTGGAATTCCGCCGGTGTGGAGCGTCGGATCTCCACCGGCCACGGTCCCGGGTGCGACAGAAGCGTTACCTCTCCCTCCGGCCGTTACAGCGTTGTCTACGCCGAGCGCGGGACGACGGCCCTGCTGCTGGAAGGAACACGCGTTGTCCGGGAGCTCTCGCGCAGCGCTCACCACGCCGAGGACTTCGACTATCCCCTGGCGCTGGGAGCGCTGCGGGACGGTCGGGAGATCCTGGTTCACTGCCCGGACGAGTACGCCGTCCTCCAGGTCGAGGACGTCCGATCGGGACAACAGCTCACCGCAGGCACACGTCAAGCCAGGGATGTGTTCCACTCCCGGCTGTCGGTGAGCCCGGATGCCAGGCACCTTCTGGTGGCCGGATGGGTGTGGCATCCGTACGGGATCGTGGAAGTGTTTGACCTGGACAGTGCGCTGACAGACCCGACCGTCCTGGACGGGCCAGGGGTGATGCCCATGGAGCCGGGACTGGATGCCGAAGTTGCGTCAGCGTGCTGGCTCGATAATGACCGCCTGGCGGTGGCGACCGGTGACTACGTCCTCGATGACGAGGAGGTGCCGACTCTGGGGCCTCATCATCTCGGTGTGTGGTCCCTTTCCCAGCGTCGGTGGCTGCACCGAAACCGCGCCGATTTCGAGATCGGCACCCTGATCGCAGAGGGCAGCCGAGTCGTCTCCTTGCACGGGCACCCCAGACTGATCGACATCGCGACCGCTTCAGTACTGGCGGAATGGCCCGAGCTCGAAGTATCGAGGCGAGACGGGGCCTACGGCGTCACTCATGTCCCGACCCCGGTTGCGGCATTGCACCCCGACGGATCTCGCCTGGCAGTTGCTCAGGCCGAGAGCATCGCGCTCATCGAATTGCCCGAGCACAACGCGCGACCGCGCATGACTCCTGCTCGAACCTGTTCAGCATGAAGATCTCGCAGGACATCCGTCGCGAACACTGGGCCGGTCAGTCCCCGATCGCGGAGGGTATGGCGCAGAAGTCGAGGGAGTTCACGGCGGCGGGCAGCCTGGTCCATCTGTCTGCCGCGTACTGAGCCGAGGGGCCGCAGGTCCGGCTTGCGCCCCGGCGGGGCGCAAGCCGGGGGTCATTCCGGCTGGTGCTCCGGGCCGCCGAAGTCCGGGCTCGTGTAGTCCGGGCTGGTGAAACTCGGGCGCGAGCCCGGGGCGCTGCCGTCCTCGGGGCTGCTGAACCCCGGGCGGTCATAACCGAGCCGGGGCATGCGTCCGGTCGGCGCGGGCGGGGTCATACGGTGCAGCGCGGCTGTGCCGGGGTCGGCGAGCGCCTCCTGCAGGAAGGGCACGATGCCGCGCTCCAGCAGAGCCTCGCGCCAGACCTCCCTGGCGCGGTCCACGGCCTCGGTCGCCTCCGTGTGGGGTCCGCTCTCGAGGGAGGGGCTGTTGCGCAGGGCGGTGAGGAGCAGCCCGACGGCGGCGACCAGAATCGCGGCGGCCGCCATGGCGCCGAACACCCAGCCAGTGGTGATCATCGTCTGGGCGAAGGCCGGTGCCGGGTCGAGCATCCTCAGGATGTAGCCGACCAGCAGGAAGATCGCCGCGGCCGTGCCGGCGAGGACGGGCGTGAGGACCGCGACGACGGCGACGGCGCCCGCGCCGTTGGTCTCCGCGACCTCGCCGAGGGAGGCTGCGAGTGTCATCGAGTCCGTGCCCGGCTCCGCGGATTCGGGCACGGTGACGGAGGCCGCGGCGGCCGGGGCCGGCCGTCGCAGATCCTCGCGGACCTTCACGTAGTGCTGGTACTCGGTCGCCGCGGCCGCCGTGATGAGTGCGGAGGCGTTGAGCGCCATGGTGCGAAGTTGTTCCGGGTTGAGCCGCTGACCGACGGCGGCCAGTTCCGGGCGGTGTGGTGCGGAGCGCAGCGCCTCATCGAGGATCCGCTCGTATTCCTGGCGGTCCTCGTTCAGCAGGTGCTGCGGAACGCTGTTCATCTGCATCCCCCGATGCTCCGTAGGGCTTGGGGCTCGCACGTCGACGAGCCGTCGGGCAGAAACGGAGGGGAGCCTGCTACGGATAAGCCGATGGTAGAGCCGCGACGGCGCGCGGTGACAGGGGGTTGCCGGAAATTGGGTGTCTGCCTGCGCTTACGCCGCCGGTGGGACGCCTGCCCGTGGAATGCTCAGAAATGCAGGGGAAGTTGCTGGACCAGCAGCTTTCCGGCCATGGTCACTCCACCGTCCATCGCGATGGCCAGTCCGTCGGCGTAGACATGGGGACCCTCGACCACGGGGCCGGTGTCCTCGTCCTCCTCCTCGGATCCGACCTCCCCCAGGAGGTAGGGGATGGGGCTGTGGCCGTGAACGATGCGGGTGCCGCCGTACGTATCCAGAAGGGAACGCACTGCTTCGGCGCCGCCCTCGCGGAAGGAGAAGCGCTTGGTGAACTTGCGGAAGAGGTCCCAGACTTCGTCCGCGTCGTTGCGCGTGAGGGTCTCGCGGACGGTGTCGTTGACCGCTTCGATGGAGTCGCCGTAGTCGAGATAGGCGGTGGTGTCGGAGTGCACGAGCAGATAGCCGTCGACCTCCTCGACGGCGTCCAGGCGGGCCATCCACTGCAGATGGTGGTCCTGGAGGCGGTCCATGTCCGTCTTCTGGCCGCCGTTGAGCAGCCAGGCCGCCTGGAAGGTGGCGGTGCCGGCACCGGAGTTGACGGGGGTGTCGCCGAACCGCTTGGCGCCGAGCAGCAGCAGCTCGTGGTTGCCCATGAGCGCCTTGCAGTAGCCGCCTGCCGCCGCGGCCTCGGCGGACAGCCGCATCACCAGGTCGATGACGCCGATGCCGTCGGGGCCGCGGTCGGTGAAGTCGCCGAGGAACCACAGCCGCGCGGTGCCCGCGCACCATTGGCCGGCGGCGTCGATCAGCCCCTGCTCCCGGAGAGCGGCGAGCAGCTCGTCGAGATAGCCGTGCACGTCGCCGACGACGTACAGCGGGCCGGGCCCGGTGGTGGGCTGTGCGGCCGGCGCGGGTGCCGGTTGCGTGGTGACCTGGAGGGTGTCGCCACGGTTGATGACGGGCAGGTCGCGCTCGGTGGGGGTGTACCCGTCGGGATACGCCGCCTCGGCGGCCGGGACGGTGTCGCCGGGGTGAGGGCTCTGGGCGTACGGACCGGTCTCGTGGACGTACGCGGGCACCCGGAAGTCGCGCAACGTCGCCGTGCGCTCCACCTCGGGTCCCTGACCGGCCCCCTGAGTCATCAGACCCCTCCACCATCGCGCCGCATCTGCACCGCATCGGACTGCCTGGTCGCAGCGGCCCGCGGTGTCGTGGGCCCATCATAGGAATGCGGATCGCGCCATGTGATGACCCAGGGGTGGTGAATCGGAGCAAGACGCCAGTTCACCGCGGCTTTCGCCCCGTTTGGGCAGGGGTTAGGCCGCCTGCCGATTCCGGTGCCGACCGTCTGCCGTCCCCCTCGGGCCTCGTGGACGTGTCCGCGGGCACTCTCCTCCCACGCGTTGCCGGGTCGTCCGTCAGCTTCTCTCCGGGGTACGCGGTGGGCTGACGGTCGTGCGGGGCGGCCGGCGCTGGGAGGACGTGCGCACGATCAGCTCCGTGGGTATCACCTGCTCCACCGGGTGGTCCGACTCCACACCCTCGATGGCGTCGATGAGCAGCTGGACCACCGCCGTGCCGATGCGGCGGGGCTTGAGGGAGAGCGTCGTGACGGGCGGCTCGGTGTTGGCGTACACGGCCGATTCGCTGCAGCAGACCAGCAGCAGGTCGTCCGGGACGCGCAGGCCGTAGCGGCGGGCGGCGGCCAGTAAGTCGGTGCCGTTGGGGTCGAACAGACCGTAGACGGCGTCCGGCCGGTCGGGCCGGGCGAGCAGCCGGTCGGCGGCGACGGCGCCCGCACAGGGGTCGTGGGCCGGGTACGCCTCGTACACCGGGTCCTGGCCGACCCGCTCGCACCAGTGCAGGTAGGCGGTGGTCGACAGGTGGGTGTAGGTGTCCGTGGTCGTCCCGGTGAGCAGACCGATCCGGCGGGCGCCGGCGGCGGCGAGATGGTCGAGGATGTCGAGGACCGCGGCCTCGTGGTCGTTGTCGACCCAGGCGGTGACCGGCAGGGACCCGGCCGGGCGGCCGTCCGAGACGACCGGGAGGCCTTGTCTGACCAGCTCGCTGACCACGGGGTCCTGGTCGGAGGGGTCGATGACGACCGTGCCGTCCAGGGCGACGTTGGACCACACGTCGTGGCGGGAGGTGGCGGGCAGGATCACCAGGGCGTAGCCGCGGGCGAGCGCGGCCGAGGTGGCGGCGCGGGCCATCTCGGCGAAGTACGCGAACTCGGTGAAGGTGAAAGGTTCATCCCCGTAGGTCGTCACGGTGAGGCCGATCAGACCGGATTTGCCGGTGCGGAGTGTGCGGGCGGCGGCCGAGGGGCGGTACCCCAGCCGGTCGGCGACCTCGCGGACGTGGCGCCGGGTGGCGTCCGGGAGCCGGCCCTTGCCGTTGAGGGCGTCGGAGACGGTCGTGATGGAGACTCCGGCGGCGGCGGCAACGTCTCTGATGCCCGCCCGGCCCGACCGACTGCCTCGCCGTGAGGTTTCCGCGCGGCTCACCTGGTGCTTCCCTGCTGCTGTCATGGCGAGCCGATAGTAGGGCTCAGGCGGTGGGGTAGTGCGGACGCATATGCACTCCTTGACAGGCACGTTTCTGCATGGCCAAAACGGGTCAAGTTCCTTAGAAAAAAAGGTAGTTGAACGTTATAAGGGCAGGACGTGACTTGTCGGCGGGCAAAGGCCTGCCAAATGTCCGATGTTTCGAAGAGGTCTCAACTCACCTTCATGGGTGACGCGCGTCAGGGCGTGAGTTGCCGGCGCATAGATATATGTACAGCGCGCCCCCTGGTACGTACCCCTTCGTGTGGTGATGCCCCTGATGCCCGTGGTGTTCGTCGGGGTCGATGGCATCGGTCACCAGCCCGTATCAGGTCTTCGCTCAGCTGTACGCAGAGGCGTCGAATCCTCATAAGGTGTGCAGTATTGGAAGCCGGCGGCGCTGACGGCCCGCCGGTGGATGCGAGGAGGACTGCGGTGAGCGAGACGAGCCCCAAGCTGCGCGCCGAGCTGGAGGGTATCCCCACCTACAAGCCGGGCAAGCCTGCCGCGGCCGGCGGACCGGTCGCCTACAAGCTGTCCTCCAACGAGAACCCCTACCCGCCGCTGCCCGGGGTGATGGAGACCGTGACGGCGGCGGCCTGCTCCTTCAACCGCTACCCGGACATGGCGTGCGGCGGCCTGATGGACGAGCTGTCGGACCGCTTCGGCGTGCCGCACTCCCACCTGGCCACCGGTACCGGTTCCGTCGGCGTGGCCCAGCAGCTGGTCCAGGCCACCAGCGGACCGGGCGACGAGGTCGTCTACGCCTGGCGGTCCTTCGAGGCGTACCCGATCATCACGCAGATCAGCGGAGCGCGGTCGGTGCAGGTGCCGCTCACCCCGGGCGACGTGCACGACCTGGACGCGATGGCGGACGCGATCACCGACCGGACCCGTCTGGTTTTCGTCTGCAACCCCAACAACCCCACGGGCACGGTCGTCCGGCGGGCCGAGCTGGAACGCTTCCTCGACCGGGTGCCCCGGGACGTGCTGGTGGTGCTCGACGAGGCGTACCGGGAGTTCGTGCGGGACCCGGAGGTGCCCGACGGCGTCGAGTTCTACCGGAAGCGGCCGAACGTCTGTGTCCTGCGGACCTTCTCCAAGGCGTACGGCCTGGCCGGGCTGCGCGTCGGTTTCGCGATCGCCCACGAGCCGGTGGCGGCGGCCCTGCGCAAGACGGCGGTCCCCTTCGGTGTGAGCCAGCTCGCGCAGGAGGCGGCGATCGCCTCGCTGCGTGCCGAGGACGAGCTGCTGGGCCGGGTCGGCTCGCTGGTGTGCGAGCGCACACGCGTGGTCGACACGCTGCGCGCCCAGGGCTGGACCGTGCCCGAGACCCAGGCCAACTTCGTGTGGCTGCGGCTGGGGGAGCGTACGGTCCCGTTCGCGGAGGCCTGTGAGCAGCACGGCGTCGTGATCCGGCCGTTCCCCGGCGAGGGCGTGCGGGTGACCGTCGGGGAGACCGAGGCGAACGACATCTTCCTGAAGGCGGCGGAAGAGTTCCGCAAGGAGTACTGACCGCGGGTTCGCCGCCCGCGAGGGGCGTCTTCCTCGCGGGCAAGGGGCCGACCGGATCCTGCCTGATGGGGCCGGTCGGCCCGGACGAGGGACCCCCGCCTCTGCGGTGCCGGACGCGTATGCGGCATAATACTTGTGAATGTGAACGCATTCACAAGCTCGCGTTCTCAAGCCCGTGGAGTAAGGAGGCCGGCGACGTGGACCTGGCTTTGGCGCCGGAGACGCTGGCGCGCTGGCAGTTCGGCATCACCACCGTCTACCACTTCCTGTTCGTCCCCCTGACCATCTCCCTGGCCGCCCTCACGGCCGGGCTGCAGACCGCATGGGTGCGTACGGAGAAGGAGAAGTACCTCAGGGCGACGAAGTTCTGGGGCAAGCTGTTCCTGATCAACATCGCGATGGGAGTCGTCACCGGCATCGTGCAGGAGTTCCAGTTCGGCATGAACTGGTCGGACTACTCGCGCTTCGTCGGCGACATATTCGGGGCCCCGCTCGCCTTCGAGGCCCTGATCGCGTTCTTCTTCGAGTCCACCTTCATAGGCCTGTGGATCTTCGGCTGGGACAAACTGCCCAAGAAGATCCACCTGGCCTGCATCTGGATGGTCTCGATCGGCACGATCCTCTCGGCGTACTTCATCCTCGCGGCCAACTCATGGATGCAGCACCCCGTCGGCTACCGGATCAACAAGGCGAAGGGACGCGCGGAACTCACCGACTTCTGGGCGGTGCTGACCCAGAACACCGCGCTCAGCCAGGCCTTCCACACCCTCTCCGCGGCCTTCCTGACCGGCGGCGCCTTCATGGTCGGCATCGCCGCCTTCCACCTGTCCCGCAAGAAGCACATCCGGGAGATGAAGACCTCCCTGCGGCTCGGCCTGGTCACCGTCGTCATCGCCGGCCTGCTCACCGCGGTCAGCGGCGACGTCCTCGGCAAGGTGATGTTCAAGCAGCAGCCGATGAAGATGGCGGCCGCGGAGGCGCTCTGGGACGGCCAGAAGCCGGCACCGTTCTCGATCTTCGCCTACGGCGATGTCGACAAGGGCCACAACACCGTCGCCATCGAGATACCCGGCCTGCTGTCCTTCCTCGCCAACGACGACTTCACCTCGTACGTGCCCGGCATCAACGACGTCAACAAGGCCGAGCAGCAGAAGTTCGGCCCCGGTGACTATCGGCCCAACATCCCCGTCGCCTTCTGGGGCTTCCGCTGGATGATCGGCTTCGGCATGGCGTCCTTCGCCATCGGGGCGGCCGGGCTGTGGCTGACCCGCAAGAAGTTCCTGCTGCCGCAGCACCTGCGGGTGGGTGACGACGAGGTGCCGCATCTCGTCCTGCTCCCGGGCAAGGCGCTCGGCCCCAAGCTCACCACCTGGTACTGGCGCATCGCGATCTGGACGCTGGCCTTCCCGCTGATCGCCAACTCCTGGGGCTGGATCTTCACCGAGACGGGCCGCCAGCCCTGGGCCGTCTACGGGGTCCTGCAGACCCGCCGGGCGGTCTCCCCCGGTGTCTCCCAGGGCGAGGTCCTCACCTCGATGATCGTCTTCGCCGCCCTGTACGCCATCCTCGCTGTCGTCGAGGTCCGGCTGCTCGTGAAGTACGTGAAGGCCGGCCCGCCCGAGCTCACCGAGGCCGACCTCAACCCGCCCACGAAGATCGGCGGCGACACCCGTGACGCCGACAAGCCGATGGCCTTCTCCTACTAGGCATCGGGTCAAGGGAGCTGCAAGTCATGGAACTTCACGACGTCTGGTTCGTGCTCATCGCCGTCCTGTGGACCGGTTACTTCTTCCTCGAGGGCTTCGATTTCGGGGTCGGCATCCTCACCAGGCTGCTCGCCCGTGACCGGCCCGAGCGGCGGGTGCTGATCAACACCATCGGTCCTGTCTGGGACGGAAACGAGGTGTGGCTGCTCACGGCGGGCGGCGCGACCTTCGCCGCCTTCCCCGAGTGGTACGCCACCCTGTTCTCCGGCTTCTACCTGCCGCTGCTGGTCATCCTGGTCTGCCTGATCGTCCGGGGTGTCGCCTTCGAGTACCGCGCGAAGCGGCCCGAGGAGAACTGGCAGCGCAACTGGGAGACGGCGATCTTCTGGACCTCGCTGATCCCGGCCTTCCTGTGGGGCGTGGCCTTCGGCAACATCGTGCGGGGCGTGAAGATCGACCAGCACTTCGAGTACGCCGGGAACCTGCTGGACCTGCTGAACCCTTACGCGCTGCTCGGCGGACTGGTGACCCTGACCCTCTTCACCTTCCACGGGGCGGTGTTCACGGCGCTCAAGACCGTCGGGGACATCCGGGTCCGGGCGCGGAACATGGCGCTGCGAGTCGGTTCGGTGACGGCCGTACTGGCGCTGGTCTTCCTCCTCTGGACGCAGATCGACAGGGGTGACGGAAAGAGCCTGGTCGCCCTGGTCGTCGCCGTGGCGGCGCTGGCCGCGGCGCTCGTGGCCAACCAGAAGGGACGGGAGGGCTGGTCGTTCGCCCTGTCCGGGATCACCATCGTGGCGGCGGTGGCGATGCTCTTCCTGTCGCTCTTCCCGAACGTCATGCCGTCCACGCTCAACGCGGACTGGAGCCTCACCGTCACCAATGCCTCGTCCAGCCCCTACACCCTGAAGATCATGACCTGGTGCGCGGCGATCGCCACACCGATCGTGCTGCTGTACCAGGGGTGGACGTACTGGGTGTTCCGGAAGCGGATCGGGACGCAGCACATCGCTGAAGCAGTGCACTGAGGTGTGTTTCACGTGAAACCAATCGATCCGCGTCTTCTGCGGTATGCCCGAGCGACCCGGCGCTTCCTGGTGGCCGTCGTCGGCCTGGGCGCCGTCGGGGCGGGACTGGTCATCGCCCAGGCCATGCTCATCGCCGAGGTGGTCGTGGGCGCCTTCCAGCACGGCCGGTCGGCCGGTGAACTGCGTACTCCCCTGCTTCTGCTGGCGGCCGTGGCGGTAGGCCGCGCGCTGGTCTCCTGGCTCACCGAACTGGCCGCGCACCGGGCCGGCGCGGCGGTGAAGTCGGAGTTGCGCGGGCGGCTCCTCGAGCAGGCGTCGGCGCTCGGTCCCGGGTGGCTGAGCGAACAGCGGACCGGCTCACTGGTGACGCTGGCGACGCGCGGTGTCGACGCTCTGGACGACTACTTCTCCCGCTATCTGCCGCAGTTGGGGCTCGCGGTGGCCGTCCCGGCGGCGGTGCTGGCGCGGATCGTCACCGAGGACTGGGTGTCGGCGGCGATCATCATCGGCACGCTGCCGCTGATCCCGCTCTTCATGGTGCTGATCGGCTGGGCCACCCAGTCCCGTATGGACCGGCAGTGGCGACTGCTGTCCCGGCTGTCGGGGCACTTCCTGGACGTCGTGGCCGGGCTGCCCACACTGAAGGTGTTCGGGCGGGCCAAGGCGCAGGCGGAGTCCATCCGGCGCATCACCGGTGAGTACCGGCAGGCGACCATGCGGACCCTGCGGATCGCCTTCATCTCCTCCTTCGCGCTGGAACTGCTCGCCACGCTCTCCGTCGCGCTGGTCGCCGTGACCATCGGCATGCGGCTGGTCCACGGCGACATGGACCTGTACACCGGTCTGCTCGTCCTGGTGCTGGCCCCCGAGGCCTATCTGCCGTTGCGCCAGGTCGGGGCGCAGTACCACGCGGCGGCGGAGGGGCTCGCGGCGGCCGAGGACGTCTTCGCCGTCCTTCAGACGCCGGTTCCGGTGTCCGGAACCCGTGCGGTCCCGGACGACGCCACGGCCCCCGAGATGGCCTTCGAGGGGGTGACCGTCCGCTATCCCGGGCGGTCCGGGGACGCCGTGACGAACGTGTCCTTCACGGTCGGCCCAGGGGAGAGCGTGGCCCTGGTGGGGCCGAGCGGTGCGGGCAAGTCGACGCTGCTGAACGTGCTGCTGGGGTTCGTGCGGCCGGACGCGGGCCGGGTACGGATCGGGGGAGTCGATCTGGCCGATCTCGATCCCGTGCAGTGGCGGTCGCGGATCGCATGGGTGCCGCAACGGCCCCACCTGTACGCCGGGACGATCGCGGAGAACGTGCGGCTGGCACGGCCCGAGGCGGACGACGAGTCGGTACGGCGTGCGCTGCGGGACGCGGGTGCGCTGGAGTTCGTGGACGCGTTGCCCGAGGGCGCCGCGACGATGCTGGGCGAGGACGGGGCCGGACTGTCCGCCGGCCAGCGCCAGCGGCTGGCGCTGGCCCGGGCCTTCCTCGCCGACCGGCCGGTGCTGCTGCTGGACGAGCCGACGGCCGCCCTGGACGGGGCGACCGAGGCCGAGGTGGCGGCGGCGGTGCGACGGCTGGCAGAGGGCCGGACCGTGCTGCTGGTGGTGCACCGGCCGGCGTTGCTGGGGGTGGCGGACCGGGTGGTGCGGCTGGCTGAGCCCGAGTCGCCGGACGCCGTGCCGCCCGGGGCGCCGGAGCTGACCGCTGTGGGCGTCGGGGCGCGAGAGGCGACCGCTGCGGGCACCGGGGCACAGGAGGCCGGCGCGGGGGCGAACGGGGCACCGGTCGTCGAGGACGCGTCGGTCGCCGGTCCGGTCGTCGCCCGGGCCGGGAGGGGCCGGGTGGCCTCCCCCGTCGGCGTCCTGGCCCGTGTCCGTGCCCTCGCCGGTCCCCGTCGCGCACGGCTCGCGCTGGCGCTGCTGCTCGGCTGCCTGGCACTGGGCAGTGCCGTCGGGCTGATGGCGACCTCGGGCTGGCTCATCTCCCGGGCCTCGCAGCAGCCGCCCGTGCTGTATCTGATGGTGGCCGTCACGGCGACGCGGGCCTTCGGCATCGGACGGGCGGTGTTCCGGTACGCGGAGCGGCTGGTGTCGCACGACGCGGTGCTGCGGATGCTGGCCGACACCCGGGTCGCCGTGTACCGGCGGCTGGAGCGGCTGGCCCCCGCGGGGTTGCGGCGGACCCGCCGGGGCGACCTGCTGACCCGGCTGGTCGCCGATGTGGACGCGCTCCAGGACTACTGGCTGCGCTGGCTGCTGCCCGCCGGTACCGCGGTGGCCGTCTCCGCCGCCTGCGTCGGCTTCACCGCGTGGCTGCTGCCCGCGGCCGGGGCCGCCCTCGCGGCGGGACTGCTGGCCGCCGGGGCCGGGGTGCCGCTGCTGACCGGTGCCGTGGCCCGGCGTGCCGAGCGACGGCTGGCGCCCGCCCGGGGACTGCTCGCCATCCGGGTGACCGACCTGCTGACCGGCACCGCCGAGCTGGCGGTCGCGGGCGCCCTGCCCGCCCGGGCGGACGAGGCGCGGCGGGCGGACGGCACGCTCACCCGGATCGCCCGGCGGGCCGCCACCGCCACCGCGCTCGGCGACGGGCTCACCGCGCTGTGCACCGGTCTGACCGTCACCGCCACCGCCCTGCTGGGCGCCCAGGCGGTCGCCGGGGGCCGGTTGAGCGGTGTGGCGATGGCCGTGGTCGTCCTCACTCCGCTGGCCGCCTTCGAGGCGGTACTGGGCATGCCGCTCGCCGTGCGGTACCGGCAGCGGGTGCGCCGGAGCGCGGAGCGTGTGTACGAGGTCCTGGACGCCCCCGAGCCCGTACGGGAACCCGGGCGGCCCCGGCATGCGCCCGCGTCACCGTTCCCCGTCGTCCTCGAGGGGCTTGCGGCCCGTCACCCGGGAGCGGACCGGGACGCGTTCGCCGGGCTGGACCTGACCCTCGACCAGGGGCGGCGGGTGGCCGTCGTCGGACCGTCCGGGTCCGGGAAGACGAGCCTCGCCCAGGTGCTGCTGCGGTTCCTCGACCCGCGGGCGGGCTCCTGCACGCTGGCCGGTGTCGACGCCCGCGCGCTCGACGGCGACGACGTGCGGCGGCTGATCGGGCTCTGTGCGCAGGACGCCCACCTGTTCGACAGTTCCGTGCGCGAGAACCTGCTGCTGGCGAAGAAGGACGCCACCGAGGAGGAACTGCGGGACGCGCTCGGACGGGCGCGGCTGCTGGACTGGGCGGACGGACTGCCGCACGGGCTGGACACACTGGTCGGTGAGCACGGGGCGCGGCTGTCCGGTGGACAACGGCAGCGGCTGGCGCTGGCCCGCGCGTTGCTGGCCGACTTCCCGGTGCTGGTCCTCGACGAGCCCGCGGAGCACCTGGACCTGCCTACGGCCGACGCGCTCACCGCGGATCTGCTGGCCGCCACCGAGGGCCGTACGACACTGCTCATCACCCATCGGCTGGCCGGCCTGGAGGCGGTGGACGAGGTGATCGTGCTGGACGACGGCCGGGTGGTGCAGCGCGGGCCGTACGCGGAACTGGCCGCCGTGGAGGGGCCGCTGCGCGTCATGGTGGAACGGGAGGCGGCGGTGGAGTCTCTGGCCGGCGCCCGCTGACGTGGCCGCCGCCGGTCGCTACAGCCTTTCCGCCAGCATGCGCTCGATGACGACCGCGACGCCGTCGTCGTTGTTGGCGACCGTCTGTCCCGAGGCGGCCGCCACCACGTCCGGGTGGGCGTTGCCCATGGCGTAGGACTGACCGGCCCAGGTCAGCATCTCCACGTCGTTGGGCATGTCGCCGAAGGCGACGACCTCCTCGTGCGAGATTCCGCGCTCGGCACAGCACAGGGCGAGGGTGCTGGCCTTGGAGACGCCGGGACCGCTGATCTCCAGCAGGGCACTGGGGCTGGAGCGGGTGACGGTGGCCCGGTCGCCGATGGCGAGGCGGGCAGCGGTGAGGAAGGCGTCCGGGTTCAGCGTCGCGTGGTAGGCGAGGATCTTCAGGACCGGCTCGTCGGGGGCGGCTCCGTCCGGGGCCAGCAGGTCCTCCGCGGGCGCGAGGTCGTCCGGTATCTCCATGTGCAGCTTCGGATAGTCCGGCTCCTGGTGGAAGCCGTACGTCTGCTCGACGGCGTACACCGTGCCGGGGGCCGCGTCGCGCAGCAGCCGTACGGCGTCGAGCGCGTTGGGCCTGGCGAGCTCGCGCACCTTCACGAACCGGTGGGCGCCTGGGCCGCCGTGCAGGTCGACCACGGCGGCCCCGTTGCCGCAGATCGCCAGGCCGTGGCCGTGGACGTGGTCGCTGACGACGTCCATCCAGCGGGCGGGGCGGCCGGTGACGAAGAAGACCTCGATGCCCGCCTCTTCGGCGGCGGCCAGCGCGGCGACGGTGCGGGGCGAGACCGACTTGTCGTCGCGCAGCAGGGTGCCGTCGAGGTCGGTGGCGATCAGCCGTGGCGGGACGGTGCGGGCCGGGGTCTCGGGCTGTCGAGTCGCTGAGGTCACCCGGCCATTGTCGCGCATATGCCAGCACGGCCGTGCGGGACTTCGCACGGATGAGTCACGGGGGCTCACGTACCGCGCTCGGCCGGCTCAGCGCAGCTGCGCCGGAGCCTCCATGGCGATCTGCTCGAACACCTTCTCGTCGGCGGCGAAGTCCGAGTCGGGGATGGGCCAGTGGAGCACGATCTCGGTGAAGCCCAGCTCCCGGTGGCGGCCCGCGAAGTCCACGAAGGCGTCCAGGGACTGCAGCGGGCGGCCGCGGTCCGGGGTGAAGCCGGTGAGCATGACCTTGTCGAGCCCGGTCACGTCCCGGCCGATCGTGGCGCAGGCGTCGGTCAGCCGGGCGACCTGCCCGCGCAGAGCCTCGACCGACTGCTCCGGAGTGCCGTTCTCGTACAGCTTGGGGTCACCGGTCGTCACCCACGCCTGTCCGTACCGCGCGGCGAGCCGCAGGCCGCGGGGGCCGGTCGCGGCCACCGCGAAGGGCAGCCGGGGGCGCTGCACACAGCCGGGTATGTTGCGGGCCTCGTGCGCCGAGTAGTGCTCGCCCTGGTACGACACCCCCTCCGGGCCGTCCTCGGTCAGCAGCCGGTCGAGCAGGGGAACGAACTCGGCGAACCGGTCGGCCCGTTCGCGCGGCGCCCAGGGCTCCAGGCCCAGAGCGGTGGCGTCGAAGCCGGTGCCGCCCGCGCCGATGCCCAGGGTGACCCGGCCGCCGGAGATGTCGTCGAGTGAGATCAGCTCCTTGGCCAGTGTCACCGGGTGCCGGAAGTTCGGAGAGGTGACCAGCGTGCCCAGGCGGAGCCGGGAGGTGACGGACGTGGCGGCGGTCAGCGTCGGTATCGCACCGAACCAGGGGCCGTCGCGGAAGCTGCGCCAGGACAGGTGGTCGTAGGTGTAACCCGTGTGGAAGCCCAGCTGCTCGGCCCGTACCCAGGCCGAACGGCCACCCTCGTTCCAGCGGCGGTACGGAAGGATCACGGTGCTCAGACGCAGACTCATGCCCCCGAGACTAAGCCGCGGCCCCGACAACGGACGAAACGGTCATCGTGGGTGGTCGCTCAGTCACCGTGCGGCGCCGCGAAACGCAGGTAGCGGGCAGGCACGGTCCTGGTGAGCCACACCCCGTTGGCGCTCACGTGGAACACGTGCCCGTCGCGGTGCATGCCGGCCGCGTCCACCGGGAGGACGACGGGCCGGCCGCGCCGGGCGCCGACCCGCTCGGCCGTCTCGCGGTCGGCCGACAGGTGGACGTCGTGCCGGTTCATCGGCCGCAGCCCCTCGGCCCGGATCGCGTCCAGGTTGCGGGCCACGGTCCCGTGGTAGAGGTACGCCGGCGGGGTGGCCGGGGGCAGGCCGAGGTCCACGTCGACACTGTGTCCCTGACTGGCGCGGATCCTGGTGCCCTCGACGGCGAACCGCTGCTTGTCGTTGACGGCCACCACGTGGTCGAGTTCCTCGCGGGTGAAGTGGAACCCGTGCGCGGCGGCCGCGGCGATCAGCGCGTCGATCCCGGCCCATCCGCCCTCGTCGAGTGCCAGACCGATCCTCCCGGGCTGGTGACGCAGATGCTTCGAGAGGTACTTCGACACCTTCACGGTGCGTCTTTCGTCCATTCCCTCAGCATGGACGGAGAGACGGGAATCACGCACATTCTTTTGCCGCCGAGGTTTGATCCACAGCCAAGTCGGGTTATCCACAGGAAAGTTGGCGATCCTGTGGACAACTAGCCGCTCTGCAGGCGCAGTTCGCCGAGATCACCACCGCGGCTCCACCCGGGCCAGCGCCCGCAGCGCCCCGGGCAGGAACCGGGACAGCAGGTGCATGCCGCGGGCCTCCGGGGTCACCGGGACCAGGGCCTTGTCGCGGGCGACCGCGTCCAGAACGGCGCCGGCGACCTTCTCCGGTGGGTAGTTGCGCAGGCCGTACAGCCGGGCCGCCCTCTCGCGGCGCCTCCTCTGCTCCCCGGCGTCCACGCCCGCGAAGACAGCCGTCGACGTGATGCCCGTGTTGACGAAGCCGGGGCAGACCGCCGTCACACCGATCCCCTGTCCGGCCAGCTCGGCCCGCAGACACTCGCTCAGCATGAGCACCGCCGCCTTGGAGGTGCTGTAGGCGGGCAGCGCCCTGGACGGCTGGTACGCGGCCGCCGAGGCGATGTTGACGATATGGCCGCCCTGCCCGCGCTCGGCCATCCGCGCGCCGAAGAGGCGGCAACCGTGGATGACCCCCCACAGGTTGACGTCCAGGACCTTGCGCCAGTCGTCCGGTGTCGTGGCGAAGAACGAGCCGGACAGGCCGATGCCCGCGTTGTTGACCAGCACGTCGACCACCCCGTGCTCGGCGGCGACCTTCTCGGCCAGCCCCTCCATGGCCTGCTCGTCGGAGACGTCCACCCGTTCCGCCCAGGCGCCCGGGGCACCCAGCCGACGGCACAGCTCCGCGGTGCGGGCGGCGGCCTCCGCGTCCCGGTCGACGGCCACCACGCGCGCGCCCGCCTCCGCGAACGCGCAGGCGGTGGCCCGCCCGATGCCGCCGCCCGCGCCGGTCACCAGGACCAGCCGGCTGGCGAAGCGGTCGCTGTGCGGGCCGGTGGGCCGGGCCTGGGGCCGACCGTCCTCGACGCCCGTGACGAACTCCTCGATCCAGGCCGCCAGCTGGTCGGGCCGGGTACGCGGGATCCAGTGCCCGGCGGGGAGCGTACGGCGGGTCAGCCGCGGAACCCACCGCTCCAGGTCGTCGTACAGCCGCTCCGACAGGAACACGTCCTCCAGGGGCGTGATGAGCTGCACGGGTGCGTGCGCGTATGCGTCCGGGCGCGGCCTGCGCAGCCGGAACCGTACGTTGTCCCGGTACAGCCAGGCACCGTGCGCCGCGTCCGTGGGCAGCGACGCGGTGGGGTAGTCGTCGCCGGGCAGCTTCTCCACCCGCCGCAGGATCCTCGGCCAGTGCTTGGCCAGCGGGCTGCGCCAGGCCAGTTCGGGCAGGGCCGGGGCGTGCAGCAGGTACACGTACCAGGACCTGGCGCCCTGGCCGAGGACCTGGACCGCACGGCGGGGCGTCGGGCGCTTCACGCGCGCGTTGATCCAGTGTCCGAAGTGGTCCAGGGACGGCCCGGACATCGAGGTGAAGGAGGCGATACGGCCCTCGGTGCGCTTGACGGTGACGAATTCCCAGGACTGCACCGAGCCCCAGTCGTGCCCCACCAGGTGCACCGGCCGGTCCGGACTGACCGCGTCCACGACCGCGAGGAAGTCGTCCGTGAGCTTCTCCAGGGTGAAGCCGCCGCGCAGCGGCCGGGGCGCCGTCGAGCGGCCATGGCCCCGGACGTCGTACAGCACCACATGGAAGCGGCGACGGCCGGCGAGACGGGCGGCCACCTCCGACCAGACCTCCTTGCTGTCCGGGTAGCCGTGCACCAGCACCACCGTCGGCAGGTCGGGATCACCGAGTTCCGCCACGCACAGTTCGACCCCGCCCGTGCGCACCCGGCGCTCCCGCGCACCCTCCAGCGTCGTCACTTCGCCTCCGCCCGCCGTCGGCCCCGGCCGGACCGCGTGCCCGCGGCCCGGTGCACGCGACTGTTCCAGCTGTTAGACCGAGCGTCAACAGGCGGGGCCGGTGGTGCGACCTCAGGGTTACCCCTAGGCGCCCGTACGACTGGAGTCTGATGCAAAGACGGCTCTGCGGTCTGACGCCCCGAGTGGCCCGCGTCACTACCTTCTAAGGCGTGACTGTGATCGCGACCGAAAGCCTGAGCAAGCGGTTCCCCCGGGTGACCGCGCTTGACCGGCTCTCCGTGGACGTCGGACCCGGTGTGACGGGACTCGTCGGTGCCAACGGAGCCGGCAAGTCAACGTTGATCAAGATCCTGCTGGGTCTGTCCCCCGCCACCGAGGGCCGCGCCGAGGTGCTCGGCCTCGATGTCGCCACCAAGGGCGCCACCATCCGCGAGCGGGTCGGCTACATGCCGGAGCACGACTGCCTGCCGCCCGACGTCTCGGCCACCGAGTTCGTCGTGCACATGGCCCGCATGTCCGGCCTGCCCCCGGCCGCCGCCCGCGAGCGCACCGCCGACACCCTGCGCCACGTCGGCCTGTACGAGGAGCGCTACCGCCCCATCGGCGGCTACTCCACCGGCATGAAGCAGCGTGTGAAGCTCGCCCAGGCCCTGGTGCACGACCCGCAGCTGGTCTTCCTCGACGAGCCGACCAACGGACTCGACCCGGTCGGCCGCGACGAGATGCTCGGCCTGATCCGCCGCATCCACACCGACTTCGGCATCTCGGTCCTGGTCACCTCCCACCTCCTGGGAGAACTGGAGCGCACCTGCGACCACGTCGTCGTCGTCGACGGCGGCAAACTCCTGCGCTCCAGCTCCACCACCGACTTCACCCAGACCACGACCACCCTCGCGATCGAGGTCACCGACACCGACGACCACCCCGACGGCACCCGCGCCGTCCGCGAGGCGCTGCACGCGCGCGGGCTGGAAACCCACGCCGAGGGCGCCGGACTGCCCGGCGCCGGACACATCCTGCTGCTGACCGCCTCCGGCGAGGAGACGTACGACCTCGTGCGCGACGTCGTCGCCGACCTCGGACTCGGCCTGGTGCGCATGGAACAGCGGCGGCACCACATCTCCGAGGTGTTCACCAGCAGCGACGAGCAGCGGAAGGAGGCCGTCGGCCATGGCGGTTGAGCACCCCCCGGCGACGCCGGGCGACCAGACCCGTATCCACAACATCGGCTACCGCAGCTACGACGGCCCCCGCCTGGGCCGCGCCTACGCCCGCCGCTCCCTGTACTCGCAGTCCCTGCGCGGCGCCTACGGCCTCGGCCGGTCGGCGAAGACCAAGGTGCTGCCGATGCTGCTGTTCGCGGTGATGTGCGTGCCCGCGGCCATCATGGTCGCCGTGGCCGTCGCCACCAAGGCGCACGAACTGCCCCTGTCCTACACCCGCTACGCGATCGTCATGCAGGCCGTGATCAGCCTGTACGTCGCCTCGCAGGCACCCCAGTCCGTCTCGCGCGACCTGCGCTTCAAGACCGTACCGCTGTACTTCTCGCGGCCCATCGAGACCGCCGACTACGTACAGGCCAAGTTCGCGGCGCTCGCCTCGGCGATGTTCGTCCTCACCGGCGCCCCGCTGCTGGTGATGTACGTGGGCTCACTGCTCGCCAAGATGGGCTTCGCCCACCAGACCAAGGAATTCGCCCAGGGACTGGTCGCCGTGGCCCTGCTCTCGCTGCTCTTCGCCGGCATCGGCCTGGTCATCGCCGCCGTCACCCCGCGCCGCGGCTTCGGTATCGCCGCCGTGATCGCCGTGATGACCATCTCCTACGGCGCGGTCTCCACCCTCCAGGCCATCGCCGACTCCCAGGGCAGCAGCAGTGCGGTCCCGTGGATCGGCCTGTTCTCGCCGGTCACCCTGATCGACGGCGTGCAGTCCGCCTTCCTCGGCGGCACCTCGGCCTTCCCCGGGGGCGTCGGCCCGTCCAACGGGCAGGGCGCCGTGTACGTCCTCGTCGTCCTCGGCCTGATCGCCGCCGCCTACGGCCTCCTCATGCGCCGCTACAAGAAGGTGGGCCTCTGATGACCACGCTGTCCATCGACCACGTATCCCGCTGGTTCGGCAACGTGGTCGCCGTCAACGACATCACCATGACCATCGGCCCCGGCGTCACCGGCCTGCTCGGCCCCAACGGCGCCGGCAAGTCCACCTTGATCAACATGATGGGCGGCTTCCTCGCCCCCTCCACCGGCACCGTCACCCTCGACGGGCAGCCGGTGTGGCGCAACGAGGAGATCTACAAGCACATCGGCATCGTGCCCGAGCGGGAGGCGATGTACGACTTCCTCACCGGACGCGAGTTCGTGGTCGCCAACGCCGAGCTGCACGGACTGGGGGACAAGGCCGCCCAGCGCGCCCTCGCCACGGTCGAGATGGAGTACGCCCAGGACCGGAAGATCTCCACCTACTCCAAGGGCATGCGGCAGCGCGTGAAGATGGCGTCCGCGCTCGTCCACGACCCGTCCCTGCTCCTGCTGGACGAACCCTTCAACGGCATGGACCCGCGCCAGCGCATGCAGCTGATGGACCTGCTGCGGCGGATGGGCGACGAGGGCCGCACGGTCCTGTTCTCCTCCCACATCCTCGAAGAGGTCGAGCAACTCGCCTGGCACATCGAGGTCGTGGTCGCCGGACGGCACGCCGCCAGTGGCGACTTCCGCAAGATCCGCCGTCTGATGACGGACCGCCCGCACCGCTACCTGGTGCGCTCCAGCGACGACCGCACGCTGGCGGCCGCGCTGATCGCCGATCCGTCGACCTCCGGCATCGAGGTCGACCTCACCGAGGGCGCACTGCGCATCCAGGCCGTCGACTTCGGCCGCTTCACCACCCTGCTGCCGAAGGTCGCCAGGGACCACGGCATCCGGCTGCTCACGGTCTCGCCGTCCGACGAGTCCCTCGAGTCCGTCTTCTCGTACCTGGTCGCGGCGTAGGAGGCCCATGATGTACGACCCCACAGTCGCCCGGCTCACCTACCGGGCCCTGCTCGGCAGTCGCCGGGCCCTCATCCTGGGCGCGCTGCCCCTGCTGCTGATCGTGATCTCCGCGGCCGTACGCGCCCTGACCGGAGCCGACGACCAGACGGCCTCCGACGTCCTCGGCGGCTTCGCGCTGGCCACCATGGTGCCCATCATCGGCGTCATCGCGGGCACGGGCGCCATCGGACCGGAGATCGACGACGGTTCGGTGGTGTACCTGCTGTCCAAGCCGCTGAAGCGGCCGACGATCATCTTCACCAAGCTGATCGTGGCGATCGCGGTGACCATGGTGTTCTCCGCCGTACCGACCATGATCGCGGGGCTGATCCTGAACGGCAACGGCCAGCAGGTCGCCGTCGCCTACACGGTTGCCGCGCTGGTCGCCTCGATCGCCTACGCGGCGCTCTTCCTGCTGCTCGGCACGGTGTCCCGGCACGCGGTGGTGTTCGGACTGGTCTACGCCCTCGTCTGGGAGGCCCTGTTCGGCTCCCTGGTGCCCGGCGCGCGCACGCTGAGCGTCCAGCAGTGGGCGCTGGCCGTGGCCCACAAGGTCGCCGGCGGGGACCTGGTCACCTCGGACGTGTCACTGACCACGGGGACCGTGCTGCTGGTGGCGGTCACCGTGCTCGCCACCTGGTACGCGGGACAGAAGCTGCGGTCCCTGACGCTGGCGGGCGAGGAGTAGGTCCCGGGTCGTCTTGACGGGGGCTTCACCTCCGTCCCCGCAGACTGGGTGAAAGCGGATGTACGGCTAGGAGGCCGGGGATGGCAGAGGAGACACCGCAGGGCGACGTCTGGGACGGCGTCGTCCTGGACGAGGAGTTCATAGGCGCCGCCGAGACCTCCGAGCCGTCCGCCCGTGCCCGGATGCTCGCCGCCCGCTGGCGTGCCGAGTCGCCGGAGCCGCAGCCCTGGCGGTCGGACGAGCCGCCGGCGGGGTGGTTCTTCAGCAAGGCGCGGCGGCGCAGGTGGCGGCGCCGGTAGCGGCTCGAGCCGCCGGTTAATTCAGTGGCGCCCGACTCGGCGGACGGGCAGAGTGGTTGTGCCCCATCCGCCGGGAGTGTCCCGGCGCCACATTCCGGGAGAGGAGCCGGGCGATGTCCATGCACGACAGTACGTCCGGCTCCCGACAGGGCAGCCCGCGGCAGGCTCCGGTGTAGTTGCCCCACCGTGGAGCCCGCCCCGCACGGGGTGCTGCCCGGGGCGGTCGCTTCGAGCACGCGATGTCGCTCTCGCGTGGACCGCCCACCCGGAGGATTGGCCGAGTGGTAAGGCACTGGCTTGCGCTGTGTTCAACCAGAAGCAGGTCAAGGTCGGGCCTGAAAAGCCCGCGCACGTTCGATCCGTGCATCCTCCGCAGAGACCGGAACCAGCAAAAGACCAACCCGGCCCCGCTCAGCCCAGCAACCGCTCCAGCACCACCGCGATGCCGTCCTCCTCGTTGGAGGACGTCAGCTCGTCCGCGACCGCCTTCAGTTCCTCATGGGCGTTGGCCATGGCCACGCCCCGGGCGGACCAGGCGAACATCGGAATGTCGTTGGGCATGTCGCCGAACGCGAGGGTTTCGGCGCCCTTCACGCCCAGGCGGCGGGCCGCCAGGGACAGGCCCGTGGCCTTGGACAGTCCCAGCGGCAGCAGTTCCACGATGCCCGCGCCCGCCATGGCGACGGTGACGAAGCCGCCCGCGGCCCGCTGGGCCGCCTCGGCCAGCTCGTCGTCGGACAGCTCGGGATGCTGGATGTAGATCTTGCTCAGCGGGGCGGTCCACAGGTCCGACGCGTCCGTGAACGGGACCGAGGGCAGCGTGCCGGTGAGCGCGTAGCCCGGCCCCACCAGCACGTCGCCGTCCAGTCCGTCGCGGCTCGCCGCCAGGTACAGCGGGCCCACCTCGGCCTCTATCTTGGCCAGGGCCACACCCGCCAGCTGCCGGTCCAGGGTGACGGACGTGAGCAGGCGGTGCTCACCGGCGTGGTAGACCTGCGTCCCCTGGCCGCAGACGGCGAGGCCGTCGTAGCCGAGGTCGTCGAGGATGTGCCGGGTCCAGGGGACCCCCCGGCCCGTTACGACGATGTGCGCGGCGCCCGCCGCCGTGGCCGCGGCGAGCGCGTCACGAGTGCGCTGTGAGACCGACTCGTCGGAGCGCAGAAGCGTTCCGTCGAGATCGGTGGCGATGAGCCGGTAGGGGAATCCCCCGGAGGGCGACACCTCGCTCACTTGGCCACCGGCTCCAGGACCTCCCGGCCGCCCAGGTACGGGCGCAGCACCTCGGGAACCCGGACGGAGCCGTCGGCCTGCTGGTGGTTCTCGAGGATCGCCACGATGGTGCGCGGTACGGCGCACAGCGTGCCGTTGAGCGTCGCCAGCGGGCGCACCTGCTTGCCCTCGCGGACGCGGATCGACAGGCGGCGGGACTGGAACTCGGTGCAGTCCGAGGTCGAGGTCAGCTCGCGGTACTTGCCCTGGGTCGGGATCCACGCCTCGCAGTCGAACTTGCGGGAGGCCGAGGCGCCGAGGTCACCGGTGGCGACGTCGATGACGCGGAAGGGCAGCTCGAGCGAGGTCAGCCACTGCTTCTCCCACTCCAGCAGACGCTGGTGCTCTGCCTGCGAGTCCTCGGGAGTGACGTAGGAGAACATCTCGACCTTGTCGAACTGGTGGACGCGGAAGATGCCCTTGGTGTCCTTGCCGTGCGATCCGGCCTCACGGCGGAAGCACGGCGAAAAGCCGGCGTAGCGCAGCGGCAGCCGGTCCGCGTCGATGATCTCGTCCATGTGGTACGCGGCCAGCGGGACCTCGGACGTGCCGACCAGGTACAGATCGTCCTTGTCGAGGTGGTAGACGTCCTGGGCCGCCTGGCCGAGGAAGCCGGTGCCCGCCATGGACTGCGGACGGACCAGCGCCGGGGTCAGCATCGGGGTGAAGCCCGCGGCCGTGGCCTGGGCGATCGCCGCGTTCACCAGCGCGAGCTCCAGCAGGGCGCCGACGCCGGTCAGGAAGTAGAAGCGCGAGCCGGAGACCTTCGCGCCGCGTTCGACGTCGATGGCGCCGAGGAGCTGGCCCAGCTCCAGGTGGTCCTTGGGCTCGAAGCCCTCGGCCGCGAAGTCGCGGATCGTGCCGAGCGTCTCCAGCGTGGCGAAGTCCTCCTCGCCGCCCACGGGCACGTCGGGGTGGACGAGGTTGCCCAGCTGCTGGAGGAGCTGCTGGGTCTCGGCGTCGGCCGCGTCGCGCTCGGCGTCGGCGGCCTTGACGTCCGCCTTCAGCTGTTCGGCGCGCTTGAGCAGCTCGGCCTTCTCGTCGGCGGTGGCCTTGGGGATGAGCTTGCCGAGCTGTTTCTGCTCGGCGCGCAGCTCGTCGAAGCGGACGCCGGACGACCTGCGCCGTTCGTCGGCGGACAGGAGGGAGTCGACGAGTGCGACGTCCTCTCCACGGGCGCGCTGGGACGCGCGCACACGGTCGGGGTCCTCACGGAGCAGGCGAAGGTCAATCACGCGGTCAAGGCTACCGGTGAGACGTTCTGGCTCACGACCTGGTTTCCCGAACTGCGGCGAACTGTACGCAACCATGGCTTACATGCCGTTATGGGGCAAATGCCCAGCGTGTCAATAAACCCTGTCTCATTCCCTGGGACGGAGCATGTGAAGGGTGCGCCGTTGACTCGACTTCCTTGCGGCGGAGGGGACTTGGGCCCTCTGTTGTCCACAGGAATCCACACGCGCGGAAAAGTTATCCACAGGCTGTGCGGAACACCTGTGGATGTCGGAATTGATCACTCCAGAAGTGGTGATCGGAGTGAAGAATTCCCGGTTCAAACCGACTCGACACCCACTTTCGGGTGGAAAAGGGTCGCCCCAAAAGATGAACCAAAGGAAACGGGTGGACGAAGGGCGAGATGTTCGATGCCGCCTCGGGGTGTGGTCGGCGAGGCGATTTGTCGACCAAGTGGCGCTTCCGTGTCGACTTGTCCCCAGGTCGAGAAGCTGACCTGTGGATAACTCCTGTGGATAACTCTAGAACCGCCCGTCCTGGCAGCGCGCGACCCAGTCCGCCGCGGACACGAACTCCTCGTCCGACGTTCCGGGCAGCGTGGGCCTGGCTCCGTCCGGGGTGATGTCCGCACGCGGGTACGAGCCGAGGAAGCGGACCTGCAGACAGATCCGCTTCAGCCCCATCAGCGCCTCGGCCACCCGCCGGTCGGAGATGTGGCCCTCGGCGTCGATGCAGAAGCAGTAGTTTCCGATGCCGGCGCCGGTCGGGCGGGACTGCAGCAGCATGAGGTTGATACCCCGGGTCGCGAACTCGCCGAGCAGGTCGCGCAGGCCTCCAGGGTGGTCGTCGCGCTGCCAGAGAACCACCGACGTCTTGTCCGCGCCGGTCGGGGCCGCGGGCCGGGCAGGACGCCCCACCAGGACGAACCGTGTCTGCGCGTTCTCCGCGTCGTGGATCCCGGTCTCCAGGGCCGTCAGCCCGTACCGGGCGGCGGCGAACTCGCCGGCGAAGGCGGCGTCGTACCGGCCCTCCTGGACCAGCCGGGCGCCGTCCGCGTTGGAGGCGGCGGACTCCCAGAGGGCCTCCGGGAGGTTGGCCTTGAGCCAGTTGCGGACCTGCGGCTGGGCGGCCGGGTGAGCGGTGACGGTCTTGATGTCGGACAGTTTCGTGCCCGGACGGACCAGCAGCGCGAAGGTGATGGAGAGCAGCACCTCGCGGTAGATCATCAGGGGTGAGCCCGCGACCAGCTCGTCCAGGGTGGTGGTGATGCCGCCCTCGACGGAGTTCTCGATCGGCACGAACGCGGCTTCGGCCTCTCCGCCGCGCACGGCGTCCAGTGCGGACTGCACCGACACGTACGGGATCAGCTCCCGGGTGGCCGCCTCCGGGAGGGTACGCAGGGCGACTTCGGTGAAGGTGCCCTCGGGGCCGAGATACGCATAGCTCGCTGGCATGCCCTCACCCTAATGGCCGCACGGAAAGCCGGCGCAGCCGTTTCGGTACTGCCCCCGCCGAGGGTGAACCGGCGTGACCTCACCCCTCCAGCAGGCGTTGCCCCACGTACTCCCCCTTCGCGGCGCCGCCCGGCACCGCGAACAGCCCGCTGGCCTCGTGCCGGATGTACTGGGACAGTGCGTCGCCCCGGTCGAGTTTGCGCTGCACCGGTACGAAGCCGCGCAGCGGGTCCGCCTGCCAGCAGACGAACAGCAGGCCGGCGTCGGGAGTTCCGTCGACGTCGATGCCGTCGTGGTAGGAGAACGGCCTCCGGAGCATGGCGGCGCCCCCGTTCTGGTCGGGCCGGGTGATACGGGCGTGGGCATTGAGCGGGACGACGTAGTCGCCCTTGGCGTCCGCCTTCTCCAGGTCCATCGCGGTCGTCTCGTCGCCGCCCGACAGCGGCGCTCCATTGGACTTGCGGCGCCCGATGACCGCCTCCTGGGCCGCTGTCGACAGCTTCTCCCAGTCGTCGAGGAGCATGCGGATCCGGCGTACGACGGCGTAGGAGCCGCCCGCCATCCAGGCGGGGTCGTTCGATCCGGAGGCAGGCACGAAGATCCGTTCGTCGAAGTCGGCGTCGGCCGGCTTCGGATTGCGGGTGCCGTCGAGCTGGCCCATGAGATTGCGGGCCGTCATGGGGTGGGCGGTGGCGCCCGGGGTGCGGTTGAAGCCGTTCATCTGCCAGCGGACGCGGGCCGCGCTGCCGGCGTCCTTCTGGATCGCGCGCAGGGCGTGGAAGGCGACGAGGGCGTCGTCGGCGCCGATCTGGACCCACAGGTCGCCGTTGCTGCGCGCTTTGTCCAGGTGGTCGGAGGAGAAGTCGGGCAGCGGGTCGAGGGAGACCGGGCGCTGCTCCTCCAGGCCGGTCCTGCCGAAGAAGGTGTGCCCGAACCCGAAGGTGATCGTCAGTGACGACGGGCCGGCGTCCCGGGCCACGTCGGTGTCGTCGTGTGCGGCCGGCTCTCCGGCCATCAGCCGCTCGGCCGTCACCGACCAGCGGCGCAGCAGTGCGGCCGCCTCCTTGCGGCCCGCGCCCCCCGCCAGGTCGAAGGCGACGAGGTGCCCGCGAGCCTGGAGCCCGTCGGTGATGCCGGGCTGATGTTTCCCGTGGAACATCACCCGGCCGGTGCCGACCGAGGTCAGCGGTGTGGCTCCGGCGGGTGCGGCGGCGTACCCGCCGGCCCCGCCGGCCGCACCCAGCACGAGGCCGGTGGCGCCGGCGGTGCCCAGCAGCTTCCTGCGGGAGAGGCCGTCCCGCGAGGAGCTGTCGGCGGGGACGGCCTCCTCCACGGCGGTGTCGGAAGGACGGGCCTTCGGGATGGACTGGTCAGCCATGGTGCGGTTCAGCCGATCTGCGCGTTCTTGTAGACGGTCACCTGGTCGATGTCGGAGGTGCGCACGGTCACGGCGACCTTCCATTCGCCGGCCATGGGGATCTGCACCCCGGTCGCGGCCCAGTGTCCGGTGGCGACGTGGTCGGGGGTCACGGGCAGCGGCCCGATCTTCCTGGCCTCGAGGGTGAAGGCGACCTTCACCTCGGGGATGTCGAAGGCGCGGCCGTTGGGCCGCTGGACGTAGACGTGCATCTCGTTGCCGCCGACGCGCGCCGGGTCGAGGTCGAGCCGTACGACGCCCTTGCCGTCCTGGCCGCCGGTGTCGAACGACATGTCGAGGGTGAGTGCCCCGGAGGAGGACGACGACGTGGTGGAGGACGAGGAGGTGGCCGCCTTGGCCTCCTGCTCGGTGCGGCCCGGTTCGGTCTGGGTCAGCACGGTGGTGACGGCGAGCAGGACGACGGCGACGCCTGCCTCGGCGAGGACCGAGCGGCGCAGGCCGAAGCGGTTCGGGTCGGCGTCGCGCATCCGCTTCTGCCGGGCGGAGTCCTGGGCGGCGCGCTGCCGGGCCAGCTGGGTGGCGCGCTGGGTGTCCGAGGCGGAGGCGGGGGTGGTCACGTGCTCCTTCACCTTTGCCTCGGCCTGTACCTTCGCCTCCGTCTCAGCCTTCACCGCGGCTTGCACCTCGGCACTCACCTTGGCCGCCGCCTCGGTCTTCAGCTCGGCATCCGTCGCGGCCTCCGCCTCCGCTGCGGCGGTCTCGGACTCCTCCGCCTCCGCCGGCGCGGGCGCCGTGCCGGCGAGCCGTGCCGTCCACCGGCGGGAGATCACCGCGATGCCGACCAGCAGTGCCACGAGCCCGATCTTGACCAGCAGCAGTTGTCCGTAGCGGGTGTCGGTGAACGCCGACCAGGAGCCGAGCTGGCGCCAGGACTGGTAGACGCCGGTCGCCACGAGCACGACGACGGATCCCATGGCGAGGCGGGAGAAGCGGTGGACGGCCGCGGTCTCCACCGGCGTCTCGGCGGGTGCCCGGTAGAGGGAGACCAGGAGGGCCGTGAGACCGCCCAGCCAGGTGGCGACGGCCAGCAGGTGCACCACGTCGACCGGCATGGCGATGCCGGGCTGGAGCCCGGTCGAGGCGTGCTCGGCCATCGCCCAGCTCGCCGCGAGTCCGGCGGCCACCACGGTGCCGCCGATCGCGAGGCCGAAGGTCAGGTCCCGCTTCTCCTCGTCCTCCCGCTTGTCATAGGCGCCGAAGAGGACGGCGATGAACAGCGCCGCCGCGGCGAGCAGCAGCAGCCGGGAGACGAGTGCCGCGCCGGTCTTGGTCTGCAGCACCTGGCCGAGCAGGTCCAGGTCGAAGACGGCACCGATCTTCCCGGAGCCGGTGTAGGAACCGCGCAGGAGCAGCAGCCAGAGGGTGGCCGCGGTGAGCGTGAGCCAGCCGCCGACGACGAGCCGCTGCACGGCCCGTACCCCGGAGCCGCGCTGCCAGCAGGCGAGCACGAAGGCGGCGCCGCCCACGAGCACGATGTAACCGGCGTACGACATGTAGCGGCCGAACCCGTACAGCCAGCCCACGGCGCTGTCGTTCGCGGTCCGTCCGGAGACGGAGACGGTGGTCTGGGACGGACTGCCCACGGAGAAGGTGTAGGCGCCGGAGACGGGATGGCTGTCGGCCGAGACGACCTGGTAGGTGACGGTGTAGGTGCCGTCCTTCAGGCCGCTCTTGAGCTGTACCGCGTACGTCGTTCCGCTGATGTTGGACGGCTTGCCGACGTCGACCTTCTTGCCCTTGGGGTCGAGGACGTGCAGCGAGTCGTCGTTCATCGCCACCTGCTCGGAGAAGGTGAGCGACACCTGTTCGGGCGCCTTCTTGACCACCACCCCCTGGGCGGGGTCGCTGCCGGTCAGCGCGGCGTGCGCGGAGGCAGACCCCGCCCCGGCCAGCAGCGCGCCGGTGACGGCCAGGAACAGCAGCACCAGGGTGCGCAGGCGGGGGGTGATGGTCCGCGTCAAGGTGGTCCCTCCCTCAGTGTCCGGTCGACGGGTTGTACGTGGCGGACTTCACCGGCATCTCGACGGTGAGCGGCCCGGACTTGGCAAAGGTGAGTTTCAGGGTGATCGTCTGGCCCGTTTTCGGCCTCTGCTTCAGCTTTTCGAACATCAGGTGGTTGCCGCCGCTCCTGAAGACGAGCCGGCCGTGGGCGGGCACGGGGAAGGAGGTGACCTCCTCCATCGCGCCGCCGACGGTGTCGTGCATGGTGACGTCACCGGCCACGTCACTGGTGACCTTGGTCAGCTCGTCCTTGGTGCCGCCGTCGTTGACGATCGTCAGGAAGCCGGCCGCCATGTCGGCGGAGACGGGCTGCGGCATGTAGGACGAGCGGACCGATATGTCCGCCTTGGTGTCGCCGGACCCGCCGCAGCCGGCGAGGGCCATGGCACCGGCCATCGCAGCGGCGGGCAGGGCGTGGCGCCTCACGGCTTCGCCCCCTTGACGATCTTGGGGAGGTCCTTGGTGTAGTCGTCGACCGTGGTGTCCTCGCCGTAGACGACGTACCCGCCGTCGGTCTTCGGGGAGAAGGCGATGACCTGGGTGCCGTGGACCGAGACGACCTTGCCGTTCTTTTCCTTCTTCGTCGGCTCGATGGAGATGCCCAGCGAGCGGGCCCCGGCCTGGATGGTGGAGAAGTCGCCGGTCAGACCTATGAACTGGGGGTCGATGCCCTTGAGCCACTTGCCGAGTTCGGCGGGGGTGTCGCGGGCGGGGTCGGTGGTCACGAAGACCACGCGCAGCTTCGCCTGCTCGGCCTTGGGCAGTGCCTTCTTGGCGACCGCGATGTTGTTCATGGTCAGCGGGCAGACGTCGGGGCAGTGGGTGTAGCCGAAGTAGATGAGCGTCGGCTTGCCCTTGGTCTCCTCGCGGAGGTCGTACTTCTTGCCGTGGGTGTCGGTGAGGACGAGGTCCGGCTTCTCGAAGGGCTGGTCGAGGACGGTGCCGGCCTTGTCGGAGCCGGACTCCTCGGAGACCACGGTGACGGGCGACTGGCCGTCGTCGCTGCCGCAGGCGGAGAGGGTCAGGGTGGCGGCGGCGAGCAGTGCGGCCGCCGCGAACGTCTTGTTGCGCATAGAGATGTGTCCCGGATGTGAGAGCTCCGGCGCGCACCGGGGCCGTACGCAAGAGTGGCACGGCCCCCTGTGCGCGGTGCGGATGGGATGGGGTCAGGCGGACCGTCGGCGTCCGGCGAGCACGCCGTACGCCACGCCTGCCACGCCGAGTGCGATGCCGACGGTGCCGAGCACGCGCGCGGTGGTGTCACTGCCGCCGGAGGAGGAGTCGCCGGAGGCGGCCGCGGTCTCGGTCCTGCCGTCCGTCTTGTCGGAGGCGTCCTCGGCGTTGGAGGAGCCGTGGGAGTGCTCGCCGTCGGAGGCGGCCGACAGTTCGAGCACCGGGGCCGGGTTCTCGGGTTCCTCCTGGCCGTCCTGCTGGGCCTCGATCCAGCGGACGACTTCCTTGTCGGAGTACGTCTGGATCGCCTTGAAGACCAGTTCGTCGGTGTCGTCCGGCAGGGCTCCGATGGACAGGGGGAACTTCTGGAAGTAGCCGGGCTCGATGCCCTTGCCGTCGGCGGTCCAGGTGACCTTGGTGACCGCCTCGGCGATCTTCTTGCCGTGCATCTCCATCGGCTTGGCCGGCTTGGCCTTGGTGACCTTCACCGTCCAGCCGTCGATCGGCTGCGGCATCACCGACGCCAGCGGGTGGTCGGTGGGGAGGTTGACCTCGAGCTTCGTGGTCGAGGCGTTGTCGCGCTCGTTGGGCACCTTGAAGTCGACGACCGCGTAGCCGCCCTTGGCGGGCGTGGTCTCCGGCTGCACGCTGACGTGCGCGAAGGCGGGCGCGGACAGGGCGAGCACGATGGAGCCGGCGACGGCAGCGGCGGCGGCGAGACGGGAAGCCTTGATGGCCTTCATGGCAGAGAGCACTCCACTCTGAGTGAGATCCGGGATGGTTCCGGTGGCGAAGAGGGACGCGCGCGTGAAGCGACGGCGGTCCCTCTCCGCACGGATCCCGTGGGGAGTGGCTCTGTGTCGCGTCAGGCGGCGAGTTCGAGTGCGGCGGCGGGCGGCGGGCCGCGCCGGATCACCGTGTGCTGGAGTGCGGTGGTGTGCGGGGCGGGTGAGTCGTGCGGAGCGGTACGACGGACACGCGCGCGGGGGCCGGGAGCGCCGGGGAGACCGGCGCACAGGGCGCACGCCAGTGCGAGCGCCCCGCGCAGGGAACGTACGAGCGTCCCCTCGGCGACCCCGTGCACCGAGAGGTCCAGCAGCCGCAGCACCGCCAGGTCACCGCGGCGCAGCAGCCAGCCGACGGCCACGGCCGCGAGCAGGTGGCCGAGGAGCATCGGCAGCGACGGCAGCAGGGACGGGAGAAGGGAGGCGGTGGAGCCGGTCGCGTCCGCCGCGTACCGCATGGTGCCCATGTCCGTGCCGGGCCGCCCGGTTGCCGCGCCGGCCAGATGCGCGTCGGCGAGGATCTTGTAGGCGTGGGCGGGGCTGAGGCCGGCCGCGCCCGACCCGCAGAGCAGCCGCGCGGCGCGGGCCACCAGGGCCTGGTCGCTCATCTGGGACACCGAGGACGTGGACATCGCGCCCATGGACGCCGCGGACATCCCGCCGGAGGGCGTCGCACGCTCGGCCAGCCCGAACAGGGTGTGCAGCGCGGTCTGCCCGAAGGCGAGCAGTGCCGCGATCCCCGGCAGCGAGCGGTCCCGCCCGGTGAGGGGGGCCACCAGCAGCAGGGAGCCGAGGAATCCCGCGCCCAGCGTCCACAGCGGGACGGTGGCGCAGGCGGCCAGGGCGTGCCCCGCGGCGGCCAGCGCGACACAGACCGCGGCGAAAACCGTGGCCCGCAGAATCCGGAGTTCCGCTCCGGAGCGTGTCGTGCCGGGGTGGGGGGCAGTCATGGCGCGCTCATCATCGCACTGCTCCCCCCTGGCCCGTGCGGCAGGTCCGGCTGACGGGCCCTGTCGGGGTGCCCCTCATACACCGATTCGTCTGCGTCCGCATCCACCGTATGGGCGGTGTCACGCCGACGGTGTGCTTACACACGGGCACGGGCGGCAATACGTATCGGTATGTCGAGCCGCGGCCAGGAGGCTGGAGCATGAGCATCTGGTGGTCACTCCATCTGCGGCGCGACGCCGCGAGCGTGCCGCTCGCCCGACGCCTTCTCATGGGCACCATGGAAACCGCGGGCGTGGACCCCGACATCTCCTACGACCTGTCCGTCGCCCTCAGCGAGGCCTGTGCGAACGCCGTCGAACACGGTGGGGGCGGGGCGCTCGACGCCTCCTCGGAGGCGTACCGGGTGACGGCCTACCTCGACGGTGAGAAGTGCCGTATCGAGGTGACCGACTCCGGCCCGGGACTCGCCCGCGGCACCGGCACCCGGCCGCCGCGCGTGGACGCCGAGCACGGACGCGGCCTCTGTCTCATCCGGGCACTCGCCGACCATGTGCACATCGGGCCCGAGCCGGGCCGCGCCGGGACGGTGGTCAGTTTCGACAAGATGCTCAAGTGGCGCGACGACGCGCCGCTCATAACCGTCTAGGTGTGCTGTTCCCGGCTTCGCCGCCGGTCAACTCCACGGTTTCCTCAGCGCGTTGCCCGGCTAGGGTGAGTGCATGGACATCCTCTCCGAGCAGTTGACGGACGACGTGGGGCTGCGGCTCGCGGCGAGAGGGGACGCGCGGGCGCTCGCTGCGGCGTACCTGGAGAACCGGGAGCACCTCGCTCCGTGGGAGCCCCGCCGCCCGGAGGGCTTCTTCACCGCCGCCGGTCAGCAGGCCGTGCTCGACGACCGGTTGCGGCAGCTCGCCGAGAAGCGGGCCGTCCCGTGGGTGCTGGAAGCCGCCGACGGGCGCATCGCGGGGACGATCACGCTGTCCGGGATCGTCCTCGGTCCGTTCCGCAGCGCCCATCTCGGTTACTGGATCGCCGCCGACCGCCAGGGGCAGGGGCTGGCGGCGGCCGCCGTCGAGGCGGTGTGCCGGGCGGCCCGCGAGAGGGTGGGGCTGCACCGGATCGAGGCCACCACGGTCCTGGACAACGCCCGCTCCCAGCGGGTGCTGGCCAAGTGCGGCTTCGAGCACATCGGTACGGCCCCGCGCTATCTGCACATCGACGGCACCTGGCGCGACCACCGGCTGTTCCAGCGGATCCTGCACGACGACGATCCGGGGCCGTGAACGCGGCGAGGGCATGGATACGGCCGGGCACCGCTCCCGGTGCCCGGCCGTCGGTCTCGTATCAGCGGTTCGGCTCAGCGGTTCGGCTCAGCGCTTCGGCTCAGCGATCCGGCTCAGCCCTTCAGCGACGCCATCCACGCCTCGACCTCGTCGGAGCGGCGCGGCAGGGCCGCCGACAGGTTCCGGTTGCCGTCCTCGGTGACGAGGATGTCGTCCTCGATCCGGACCCCGATGCCCCGGTACTCCTCCGGCACGGTCAGGTCGTCGGCCTGGAAGTACAGGCCGGGCTCGACGGTGAGCACCATGCCGGGCTCCAGCGTGCCGTCCACGTAGGTCTCCACGCGGGCGGCGGCACAGTCGTGGACGTCCATGCCGAGCATGTGACCGGTGCCGTGCAGCGTCCAGCGGCGCTGCAGGCCGAGCTCCAGGACGCGCTCCACCGGGCCCTCGACCAGGCCCCACTCGACGAGCCGCTCGGCGAGCACCCGCTGGGCGGCGTCGTGGAAGTCCCGGTACTTGCCGCCCGGCGCGACGGCCGCGATGCCGGCCTCCTGGGCGTCGTACACGGCGTCGTAGATTTTCTTCTGGATCTCGCTGTAGCGGCCGTTGACCGGCAGCGTGCGGGTGACGTCGGCGGTGTACAGCGTGTGCGTCTCCACGCCGGCGTCCAGCAGGAGCAGGTCGCCGGAGCGGACCGGGCCGTCGTTGCGCACCCAGTGCAGCGTGCAGGCGTGCGGGCCGGCGGCGGCGATGGTGCCGTAGCCGATGTCGTTGCCCTCCACCCGCGCGCGGAGGAAGAACGTGCCCTCGATGTAGCGCTCGCTCGTCGCCTCGGCCTTGTCGAGGACCTTCACCACGTCCTCGAAGCCGCGCACGGTGGAGTCGACGGCCTTCTGCAGCTCGCCGATCTCGAACTCGTCCTTGACCAGCCGCGCCTCGGAGAGGAAGACGCGCAGCTCCTCGTCGCGTTCGGCGGTGACCTTGTCGGTCAGGGCCGCCTCGACGGCCGCGTCGTGGCCGCGGACCACGCGGACCGGGCCGGTGGCCTCCTTCAGCTTCTGGGGCAGCTCGCGCACGTCGGCGGCCGGGATGCCGTACAGGGCCTCGGACTCGGTGAGCGAGTGGCGGCGGCCGACCCACAGCTCGCCGTGGCCGGACAGCCAGAACTCACCGTTCTCCCGGTCGGAGCGCGGCAGGAGGTAGATCGTCTCCTTGTGACCGTCCGTCGTCGGCTCCAGCACCAGGACGCCGTCCTCGGTCTGGTTGCCGGTGAGGTACGTGTACTCGACCGACGACCGGAAGGCGTACTCCGTGTCGTTCGAGCGGGTCTTCAGATTGCCCGCCGGGATCACCAGGCGCTCGCCCGGGAAGCGGGCGGACAGCGCGGCGCGGCGGCGCGCGGTGTGCCCGGCCTGCTCGATCGGCTTCAGGTCGCGCAGCTCCGTGTCGGCCCAGCCGGACTTCATGTTCTCGGCGAGTTCGTCGGACAAGCCCGGGTACAGGCCGTTCTTGCGCTGCTTGATCGGCTCTTCCGTCTCCTCCGGGTCCGCTGCGGTGGCAGCAATGGACTCGGCCGGGGTGAGCTCGTCGGCCACGGTCATCCTCCTCGACACTGCGCTGGATGACGTCCATCGTACGGTCGTACCGGACAGGGCCACAGAGGCGAACGCTCATGACCGCATGGACCGGTCTTCCGACTGACCGGTCAGTCGAACCGGGCCGCCAGCAGCACCACGTCCTCCTCGCTGTCCGCGGCGTCCAGTCCGTCCGGCAGGACCGTGCGCAGCACGTGGTCGGCGAGGGCGCCGGGGTCGTGGCGCAGTGCCCGGGGAGCGCTCGCGGCCGCCGAGTGCAGCCGGGCGAAGGCGCGGTCCATGGGATCGCCGGTGCGGTGCAGCAGCCCGTCCGTGTAGAGCAGGACGGTGTCCCCGGCCTCCGCCTGGATCTCCGCGCTCGGCGCCTCCCAGCAGGCGAGCATCCCCAGCGGCGCGGACACGGAGGTCTCCGCGAACTCGGTGCGCCGCTCGCCGATCAGCAGGGGCGGGCTGTGTCCGGCGCCGGCCAGGGTGACCCTGCGCAGCGCGGGCTCGCAGTAGGCGAACAGGGCGGTGGCCGAGCGGGCCGGCTCGGTCAGGCGCAGCAGCAGTTCGAGGTCGGACAGGACGGCGACGGGGTCCTCCCCCTCCATCACCGCGTACGCCCGCAGGCTGGCCCGCAGCCGTCCCATGGCGGCGACCGCGCTGGGCCCGGAGCCGGTCACCGAGCCGACCGCGAGACCGAGCGCGGCGTCGGGCAGCGGCAGCGCGTCGTACCAGTCGCCGCCGCCGCGCGGACCGGTGCGGTGCCGGGCGGCGAGTTGCACACCGGGCACCCGCGGCAGCCGGGAGGGGAGCAGTTCCTCGGCGATCGTCGCCATGCACGCGCGCGTGCGCTCCAGTTCCAGCAGCCGGGCCAGGTGCTCGGTGGCGTGGCGGACGTACAGGCCGGCCAGGTGGCGGCGGCGCTCCTCCGGTTCGGCGGGCTCGTCGTAGAGCCACACGGCGGCGCCGAGGCGGCCGGCGGCCCGGGTGGTGAGGGGGAGGGCGTAGCTGGCGGCGTAGCCCAGGCGGGCGGCCACCTCACGGTGCCGGGGATCGAGGCCGTCCTCGGCGAACAGGTCGGGGCGGATGCTCTCGCCCCGGCCGCCGGGCGGTCCGGCGGTGGTGTCGAGGAGTTCGCCGTGGGGCTGGGCGACGCGCGGCACGGTCTCGATGTGGCCGAGGTCGGCCCGGCCCAGCCCGAGGCCGATGGTCTTGCGGGGGCCCAGGCCGTCGCCGGGTTCGAGGACGAGGAGACCGCGCCGGGCGCCCACCAGGGCGGCGCCGGAGCGCAGCAGTTCGGTCAGCGCCGTGTCCAGGGTGTCCCTGCGGGCCAGGCGTTCGGTGAGTTCGTGCAGGGTGGTGAGGTCCGACACCCAGCCGGCCAGCCGGTCCTGGAGGAGGGCGCCGGGGGCGGGGGAGTTCGGCGGGGGCGGGCAGTTCGCGGCCGGGGCGGCGGTGACTGGCGGGGCCTCGGGGGCGGTCGGTGCTGGGGCGGCAGTGTGGGCGGGAGTGGCAATCGTTGAATCGATTCCGGCCACTTTCGGAGGGTGGGGGGCGCTCATGGTGTCCGGCCTTCAGACCGGTGCGTATTGCTCAAAAGCATCGCGAACCCCCATGTCTTTCTGCGCTGCCAGCAGTGGCTCCACATGTACACGCACTCGTGAGGGGATGTCCAGCATTGTCCTGCCGGGATTCCTGGTGTCCGAAGGCTTCTTGCGGGTACCTGCTCAACATCTTGCATAACGACAAAGTTGGCTTAAAACTGCCTCAGGTAACGGTTCATTGCGGTCGACTGGGCTTGCTCCACGGAGCGTCACAGCGGTCGTGATGGGTACGTACTCGGAGAAGGCCAGGGGTGGTTGGAGACCTGTCCGGAACCTGGTGACGCACCCGGGCGTCTTAACCACCGACGACCGTGCCCCATCCTCCCGTGGCGGAGGCGAAGAGAAATACGTGCGACGGCAAAACGCCAGTCTTCGCCACCCCCGCACAGCGGCCGTGCTCTTTTGATGGACGCAGTATGGACGCGGACGCGGCCAACGCTCGACCCCCTGGGGTTCCCCTTGCCGCAGCAGGGGTGTGATGCGCCAACAGGTACGCACAGTGAAGTGATCGACACATGATGTGATCCACGGTGTTGCCAGCGGTGCAACGGAAAGGAACGAGCGCTCATGCGCGAGATCCTCGGAAGGCGACGCAGGCTCCTGTCCGGGCGGGACGACGGGAGGCCCGAGCTGATCAGCGCGGCCCTGACCTTCGCGACGGAATGGCAGTGGCCCGTACTCCCGGGCGTGGCCCCGGACCCACAGGGACGGCCTCGCTGCACCTGCCCCGATCAGGAGTGCACGGTGCCCGGCGCGCATCCCTTCGACCCGGGACTGCTCGCGGCCACCACCGACGAGCGCATGGTGCGCTGGTGGTGGACCAACCGGCCGAGCGCCCCCATCATCCTCGCCACCGGGGGCAAGGCGCCCTGTGCGGTCAGCCTGCCGGCCGCCGCCGCGGCCCGCGCCCTCGACGCCCTCGACCGGTCCGGCATGCGGCTGGGCCCGGTGATCGCCGCGCCCACCCGCTGGTCGCTGCTGGTGAAGCCCTACTCCATGGAGCAGTTGGGGGAACTGCTGTACGCCAAGGACTTCGTCCCCGGCTCCCTCCGCTTCCACGGCGAGGGCGGTTACCTCGCGCTGCCCCCCTCCGGGACCGGCCAGGGCGACATCCACTGGGAACGTGCTCCGTTGCCCGGCTCGGCCTCGCCGTGGGTGCCCGACGTGGAGGCCGTGGTGGACGCCGTGGTCGACGCCCTCACTCGTACGGGTGTGAGCGCACCCGAGTTGTAGGGGTGTCGGGCGCGCACGGGGCCCGTGGCGTGCCTTTGGTCTTATCTTTCCTGTTCATGAACGTTCGTCTGCTCGCCCTCGCGGGCGTCGTGGTGTGCGCGGTCGCGCTGCCGCTGACCGTGGCGTCCGCGGGGCAGGTGGGCGACGCGGGGCGCGCGGCCGTACGTACGCCCGCGCGCGGTGGGGGCACGGCTCCGCACGCCGACGCCAAGGACCACTCCGCCGTGCCCGCCCCCTCCGGCTCGCCCCGGCTGCTCGGCCTGGGCCTGGCCACCGCCGCCCGCTGCGGTCCCGAACTCACCTCGCCCGACGGGGTCGAGGCCCAGACCTGCGTCCTGACGCAGGGCCCGGAGACCTGGGCGCGCACCTACTACCGCAACGCCACCGGTCGGGCGCTCGGCGCGGTCCTGAGCTTCATGGGACCGGGCGGGCGCACGGTGCAGATGCGCTGCGCCGTGGGCGCCGACGACGAGCCCGGTACCTGCGAGACACCCAGGGAACGCAGCCGCGGCGGACCGGACGCCTACACGGCGGTCACGGAGTTCGCCGCACGGGACGGCGACGGGCCGCTGCTGCTCCGCTCAGGGAGCAACTCCGATGCTTCCAAGGGAAGTTGACGGACCGAAGCGTTCCGTACACCGGACGCGGACATGGAAAGACCCGGTTGCTGGCGACGGGGGATGCACCAGCAACCGGGCTACTGGAACGGTAACAAGAGATCGCCGGTTCGCAAATTCGATCTCGGCTATTCGGACACGGATTTGCTTGTCGCGTCCGGGAGTTGTGACAGGAGTCACCTGTCCGGACGACCTGACCGCGGCTGTCCGGCCGATCGGCCGCAGCCCGCGCGTCGCCCGTGCGTCAGCTGAGCGTGACCTGCCGGTTGGTGAGTCCGCCGCGCGCCCGGCGCTCGTCCACGGTGAGCGGCGCGTCCGAGGCCAGGGCGGCGGCGAGGCGCTCGGCGAACTCGGCGGCCGGCTTCTCCACGTCCTCCGCGGTGACCCCGCTCGGCAGGTCCCAGACCGGCACGGTGAGCCCGTGAGCACGGAAGGAACCGACCAGCCGGGTGCCCTCCCCGAGGCTCGAGCGGCCCGCCGCGTGCAGCCGGGCAAGAGCGTCCAGAAGCTGCTCCTCCGGGTGCGGCATGACCCAGCGCAGATGGTTCTTCTCCGGCGTCTCGCACCAGTACGCGGCGTCCACACCGGTCAGCTTCACGGTGGGGATGGCGGCGGCGTTGGCCCGCTCCAGCGAGGCGGTCACCTCGGGCGTGGCGTTCTCCGAGTCCGGCACCCAGAACTCGAACCCGCTGTGCACCACTGGCTCGAACGCGCCTTCGGGATCGATCAGGTCCTGCAGCCGCGGACCGTCGGCCGGGGCACGCCGGCCCTGCACCGGGGTTCCCGGTTCGGCGGTGAGCGCGCGCCCGAGGGTGTCGGCGAGGTCGCGGCTGATGTCGCCGGACGCCGTGTCGTTCTGCAGACCGAGCAGGACCGAGCCGTCGTCACGGCGCAGCGCAGGCCAGGCCATCGGCAGCACCGTGGCGAGCGTGACGGACGGGACGTCCTCGGGCAGGCCGCCCTTCAGCGTCAGTCCGACCGTGGCGGCGGGCACCAGCTCGCGCAGCGCCACCCAGTCGCACTCGCCCGGCAGCCCCTCGAAGGGCCGCTGCACCAGTTCGGTCGCGGCGTGCGAAGCGGCCCGGCCGTGGCAGGCCTTGTAGCGGCGGCCGCTGCCGCACGGGCAGGGCTCGCGGGCGCCGACGACCGGGATCTGTCCGTCCGTGAGCTGCGGCCGCTTGGCCTTCGTCTGGGGTCGCTTCTTGGCCATCGTGCGTGTCTCCCGGTTACGGCTCGGTCTCGTACTGCCGCGAGCCTAGCCGCTGCCGCTGCCGCCGACGGGAACCTGTGGACGACGCGGACACGAAGCAGCCGGGTGGGACGGCCGCGGGCGGTTCAGTCCAGGTCGGTGAAGGCGTCCCGGAAGCCCAGTTCGGTGGCGAGCGCCGAGACCGGAGGGGCCGTCACCCTTGAGGCGAAGTCGTCGCGGCGATGCCCGGGGTCCGGGGTGTGCGCGTCCTCGTGGACCACCACCCAGACGGTGACCTCGCCCCGGGCGTCGTCGCGTACGCCCCAGTCGTCGGCCAGGGCGGTGATGATGTTCAGCCCGCGGCCGCCGTGCGCGGTCACCGACGGGGTCGACGGAGCCGGGCGGGTCGGGCCGCCGCCGTCCGTGACCTCCACGATCAGCCGGCCGCGTGGATCCACCTGCCACGCCGCCCGTACGTCACCGTCACCGACGGCGGCGTCACCGAGCGGACGGCCGTGCTTGCAGGCGTTGCTCAAAAGTTCGGAAAGAATCAGCACGGCATCATCGATGACCGATTCCGACACCCCACCACTGCGCAGCTGTGCGCGCATCCGGTGCCTGGCCTTCCCCACGCCCGCAGGGCCATGGGGTACGGCCATGCTCGACGACGTGGGCACCTCCTGTGCCACCACCAACGCCACCCCCGAGACCTCCTTCGCCCCACGCCACGGTGTGGATGCCCCATTGGCCTGTACCGGAAACCGGCCAATCCTCTTCCGGTGACGCATTCGTCACGATCGAATACGGATCGAACGCGCCGGAGCACTCCCTGTAAGGGTGTGGCTGGATTTGTTCGGTGTGGCCGAGAAGGGAGGATGCTTCACCCGTGTGACATTGGTCAAGACCTTCGACCGAGCCGGTGCAGCACCGCGAGCGGGCGGTTGGTGATGATGGCGTCGACGCCCAGCTCGACGCAGAGGTCGACGTCCTCGGGGTCGTTCACCGTCCACACGTGCACCTGGTACCCGGCCGCCTTCAGCCGCTCGATGTACGCAGGGTGGTTGCGCACGATCCGGATGGAGGGACCCGCGATCCGGACGCCCGCGGGCAGCCGCCCGTCGCGCAGCCGCGGCGAGACGAACTGCATCAGGTACACCGTCGGCAGCATCGGCGAGGCCGCCCGCACCCGGTGCAGCGAACGCGCCGAGAAACTCATGATCCGCACCGGTGACGCGGCCGCCGAGACCGGGGCGTCCAGGCCGAACCGCTTCAGGAGCAGCAGCAGCCGCTCCTCGACCTGCCCCGCCCAGCGGGTGGGGTGCTTGGTCTCGATGGCCAGCTCCACCCGCCGTCCGGCGTCCGCGACCAGCTCCAGCAGCCGCTCCAGGGTCAGTACGGAGGTCTCCTCGCGGTCCTCGGGGCGGTGCTCCCAGTCGGGTTCCTCGTCGCGGCCGCGCCAGCTGTCACGGGTCTTCCGCGAGCCGAAGTCCAGGGCGGCCAGGTCGGCGAGCTCCAGGGCCGACACCGCACCGCGGCCGTTGGACGTACGGTTGACGCGCCGGTCGTGGACGCACACCAGGTGGCCGTCCGCGGTCAGCCGGACGTCGCATTCGAGGGCGTCCGCGCCGTCCTCGATCGCCTTCCGGTAGGCGGCGAGGGTGTGCTCGGGGGCGTCCTCGGAGGCTCCCCGGTGGGCGACGACCTGGATGTGGTGCTGTCGTGCGTGGGTCACCGCGTCATGGTGCCACCGCTGAGGGGTACGCACGTATCTGAGAACCCCCTGAGATGTTCCGGGGATGCGGCCGTTCTGCTCCTAATGTCGGATATAAGGAATAGCCGTGGACCCACAGTCACCGCTTATGGTGCTCTGACGGCCCGTGGGAAAAGCTGAGGCATACGGAAAGCACATGCACAGCTGCCAGCGCGCCGGGTCGACGACGAGCGTGAACGAGCGTGACCGAGTGCGACCGAGAAAAACAGCCGTGGATCGAGGAGAGAAGCTGTGAGCACCGAGAACGAGGGCACCGCGGTACCCCCTGCCCCGTCCGCACCTCCAGTGCCGGCGGCGGCTCCCGGTGCTCCCCAGCCGACGGCCGCGCCCGCCGGGGGCGCGCCGACGACTCCGCTGCCGCCCATGCCCCAGGGTGCCGCCGGCACCCCCGAGCAGAGCCCCGCGCAGCCGCCCCACGGCGCCGCGCAGGGACCGTACGCCTCCGGCCCGGCGCCCGGCTCCACGCCGCCCGCCGGCTCCTGGCCGCCCCCGCCCCCCGCGACGCCCTCCTACGCCGACGGCGGCACGGGCGCGGGTTACGGCGGGGCCGGCTACGGCGGTGAAGGCTACGGAGGGGAAGGCGGCGGCTCCGGCTGGGGCTCCTCGTACCAGCAGCCCGCCCCGAAGTCCGGCCGCGGACGCGGTGGCCTGGTCGCCGCCGTCCTGGTGGCCGCGCTGGTCGCGGGCGGCCTGGGCGGCGGCCTCGGCTACACCCTGGCCAAGAACAACGACGACAGCGGCTCCACCACCGTCTCCGCCTCCAGCAGCGCCTCCCAGGTCAAGCGTGCCCCGGGCACGGTCGCGAACGTCGCCGCGAGGGCGCTGCCCAGCACGGTCACCATCGAGGCGGAGAGCACCAGCGGCGAGGGCGGCACGGGTACCGGCTTCGTCTTCGACAAGCAGGGCCACATCGTCACCAACAACCATGTCGTGGCCGACGCGGTGGACGGCGGCAAGCTCACCGCCACCTTCCCGAACGGCAAGAAGTACGACGCGGAGGTCGTGGGCCACGCCCAGGGCTACGACGTGGCGGTCATCAAGCTCAAGGACGCCCCCTCCGGCCTCAACCCGCTGGCCCTCGGCGACTCCGACAAGGTGGCCGTCGGCGACGAGACGATCGCGATCGGCGCCCCCTTCGGCCTGTCCAACACGGTCACGACGGGCATCATCAGCGCCAAGAACCGCCCGGTGGCCTCCAGCGACGGCAGCTCCACCAGCAAGGCGTCCTACATGAACGCCCTGCAGACGGACGCCTCCATCAACCCCGGCAACTCCGGCGGCCCCCTTCTGGACGCCTCCGGCGCGGTGATCGGCATCAACTCCGCGATCCAGTCCAGCAGCAGCGGCGGCGGTCTGGGCGGTTCCGGCCAGTCCGGCTCGATCGGCCTCGGCTTCGCCATCCCGATCAACCAGGCCAAGTACGTCGCCCAGCAGCTGATCAAGAACGGCAAGCCGGTCTACGCCAAGATCGGCGCGTCCGTCTCCCTGGAGGACAGCTCGGGCGGCGCGAAGATCACCGATCAGGGCACGGGCGGCGCCGCAGCGGTCGAATCGGGCGGCCCCGCGGACAAGGCCGGCCTCAAGCCGGGCGACGTCATCACCAAGCTCGACGACACGGTGATCGACTCCGGCCCGACCCTCATCGGCGAGATCTGGACCCACAAGCCCGGCGACAAGGTCACGATCACCTACAAGCGGGACGGCAAGGAGCACACGGCCGATCTGACCCTCGGCTCCCGCGTGGGCGACAACTGACACCCACGCGCGCGTGCCCACCCGTTACTCTTGTCCCCGCGCCGCCGATCTCGCGCGGCGCGGGGAGGCGTGCCCGAGCGGCCGAAGGGAACGGTCTTGAAAACCGTCGTGGCAGCGATGTCACCGTGGGTTCAAATCCCACCGCCTCCGCGCAGGTCGTAGATGTTGCAGGTCAGAAGGGGTGCCCCTCTCCGGAGCGGCACCCCTTCTGCATGCACCCTGTCTCACCTTGATCCGGCTCTGTCGCGCTGTGGATCACCGCGCGTGGACCAAGCGTGGACCACGGTCAACCGCAATAGGCGGGGTGTCGTCTCTGCCTCCGCGATGTGCCGAGTGGCAGTGAGCATCCCTTAAATGCCGTACAGCCTGGCCAGTGGATCAGTTCCGGACTTGTCACAGCAGAGCACAATTCGCGTAACAAGGGATCACCAAGCCGTGCGACTGGCTACAACCTTGCCATGACACCGGGAACAGAGCGGGCGCTGGTCATCTCCAGCATCACGGCAAACGTCCTGTCGGTGGCCGGCGTTGTGGCCAGTGCTGCCGACAAGTTACCTGCACCTCTCCTGCCAGCGGCAGCGTGCATCTTCGGATGCACCAGTCTCTATCTGGTACATCGCTTCCTGCTGGCCGGTAGTGGTGCCGCCACGCGGCGGGCCGTACTGACCATGACGTTGGCACTCGTAGTGATCGTTACGTACTGGGCCTCCAACCTTGCTTGGCCAGGCGCCTTCCCCCTCGGGAAGCAGCCCGAAAAAGCTGACGCGACGGTCGGGGCGAAACAGTTGACGGCTGGAGCAGAGCAGGAGAACCCGGCTCGGGACCTGAAGGTGGAAAAGCCTCAGCAGCATGGGCGTATCGGCACGTGTACGCCGGTCGTAGGTACCGGCAAGATCCCGGAGGGCTTTCAGATCTGGGTCGCCAACCTCAACGACAAGGGCGGAGAAGCCGACACGAGGGGTCTGTTCAACCTTCGGGGGGCAGATCAAGTGGGTGCCGGTGAGTGGCAGGTAAGTCCCTTTGGTGTCGGTGCGGACTCCGACGCGGGTAAGAACTTCTGGATCTATGTGTATCTCCTGCCTGACAGTGCAGGCAGCATCATCAAGAATCTCAGGAGGCCGACCAAGGATGAGGAATGGCGTCCGAGCCTGAACGCTCCGATCGCTGGTGTGGACCCGATTGCCAAGATCCCTGTGCAAAGGACCGGAGACGATACCTGTTGACGGCGCTTCGGTTCCTCTAGTCAGCAGTGTCAAGGGCCCGTTCGATCTGTTCGTTCGAGCGCTGCCGTGACCAGCCCGACGGGCGACTTCAGCCGGTGAGACTGCTCTGGAAGGCGCACCGTGTTCGGTCATGCCGCCGTCGGGACACCGAGTTCGGCGAGCAGGCCTCGCACGCGCTGCTCGATCTCGTCCCGGATGGGCCGAACCGCGTCGACGCCCTGCCCGGCGGGATCGTCCAGCTGCCAGTCCAGGTACCGCTTGCCGGGGAAGACCGGGCAGGCGTCCCCGCAGCCCATGGTGATCACCACGTCCGAAGACCGCACCGCCTCGGTGGTGAGGACCTTGGGGACCGCGGTGGAGATGTCGATGCCGATCTCCGCCATGGCCTCGACCACGGCGGGGTTGACCGTGTCGGCGGGGGCGGAGCCGGCCGAGCGGACCTCGACATGGTCCCCGCCCAGGTGGGTGAGGAAGGCGGCGCCCATCTGGGAGCGGCCGGCGTTGTGGACGCAGACGAACAGGACCGAGGCGCGCGGGGCGGGGTTGCTCATGGCGGGCGTCTTTCGGGAGGGCGGAGCGGATCAGGACGAGGCGAGTTCTGGTTCGCCGTGCGGTACGACGACCTTGTCCCCGGCGGGAGCGGAACGGCCGTACACCGCCATGACGGCGCCCAGCCCGAGCACGGCTCCGGCCAGCTGGGCGGCGATGAACGGGGCGACGGAGGCAGGTGCGATTCCGGCGAAGGTGTCGGTGAAGGCCCGGCCGACGGTCACTGCCGGGTTCGCGAAGGAGGTGGAGGAGGTGAACCAGTAGGCGGACCCGATGTACGAGGCCACGGCCACCGGTGCGAGTGAGGCACTGCCGACGCGTTCGAGTCCGAGGACCAGCAGGATCAGCCCGGCCGTGGCGACCACCTCGCCGAGCCACAGATGAGAGGCGGACCGGTCGTGCGTGGACCAGTCGACCAGCGGTTCGGCGAACATCGCGTCGGCGAGGATCGCCCCGCCGATGGCCCCGGCGATCTGCGCCGGCACGTACGCGGCCACGTCCCGCAGAGTGAGGCCGTCGGCCTTGCGGCGGCCGGTGAACCAGGCGACCAGCGTGACGGCCGGGTTGAAGTGCGCGCCGGAGACCGGCCCGAGCACGGCGATGAGCACGCCCAGGCCGAAGACGGTGGCGACGGAGTTGGCGAGCAGTTGCACGCCCACGTCGTGCGAGAGCTCGGTGGCCTGGATGCCGGAGCCGACCACCACCGCCACCAACAGGCCGGTTCCGATGGCTTCAGCGGCGAGCCGTCGGCCCAGGGGCGCGGTCACGCGGTGGCTCCGGCGGTCCGCGGTGCGGTCAGGAACGCGGCGAGCCGGTCCAGGACGCCGGGCAGTACCCAGTAGTACACCCAGGTCCCGCGCCGCTCGCAGTCGATGAGCCCGGCCTGCCGGAGCAGCTTGAGGTGGTGGGAGATCGTCGGCTGGGACAGCTCGAAAGCCGGCGTCAACTCGCACACGCAGACCTCGCCGCCCTCACCACGCGAGGCGAGCATCGACATCAGCCGGAGCCGGACCGGGTCGCCCAGGGCCTTGAACACCTTCGCCAGCTCGGCCGCCTGGTCCTCCTCCAGCGGTGCGGACAGTCCCGCGCAGCAGGCGGCGTCCTGCCCGATCACCTCGAGCTCTTGTTTCGACATGCGTCTATGTTGACGTTTTTCGATTCAAGGCGCAAGGTTGCATCAACGAACGTCAATACAGGCCGTTCCGGGCACCGCCATGCCCCGTCAGCTGGGAGTGAGCCATGAGCGAGCAGTCCATCGCACTGCGCGAAACCGTCCGCGAGCGCTACGCCGCGGCGGCCGTGAAGGTGACCGAGGGTGGCGCAGCCTGTTGCGGGCCGCAGCCGGTCGAGGTCGACGAGAACTTCGGTTCGACGCTGTACGCCGCCGACGAGCGCGACGCCCTGCCCGCCGAGGCGGTGGCCGCGTCACTCGGCTGCGGCAACCCGACCGCCGTCGCCGAACTGCGAGAGGGCGAACGCGTCCTCGACCTGGGCTCCGGCGGCGGCATCGACGTCCTGCTCTCGGCCCGACGCGTCGGCCCCGCCGGCAAGGCGTACGGGGTGGACATGACCGACGAGATGCTGGCCCTTGCCCTGGCCAACGCCGAGAAGGCCGGTGCGACGAACGTCGAGTTCCTGAAGGGCACCATCGAGTCCGTCCCGCTGCCCGCGAACACCATCGACGTGGTGATCTCGAACTGTGTGATCAACCTGTCCGTCGACAAGCCCGCCGTGTTCGCCGAGACCTTCCGCGTCCTGAAGCCCGGCGGCCGCATCGGCGTCTCCGACGTCGTCGCTGACGACATCCTCACACCCGGGCAGCGAGCCGAGCGCGGCGACTACGTGGGCTGCATCGCCGGTGCCCTGTCCTTCGCCGAATACCGCCAAGGACTGGAGGCGGCCGGCTTCACCGACGTCGAGATCACTCCCACCCACACGGTCGCCGACGGCATGCACTCCGCGATCGTCCGCGCCGTCAAGCCCGCCGGCGTGCCGGAGTCGAACGGCTCCTTCGCGACCGCCGCCTGCTGCGGTGTGACCGCCTGTTGTACGCCCGGTGAGCAGGCCGCCGATCCATCGACCACCGTCGCTGAGGCGAAGGCGGCGAGCGGCTGCGGCTGCCAGAGCCGGCAGTAGCCCGCTCCGGCAGTAGCCCGCTCCGGCCCAGGCGGGAAGCGGCGAGGTGGGTTCGTCCTCGTCTGCTCGCCGTCCAGAACCTCGGCGTAACAGCGCTGGAGGACGGCGACGCTTGTGCGTTCTCGGGCAGGTGGCGATGCGCGGCAGGGCAACTCCGCGGGCGCAACGGCTCCTAGCCTCAGGCCGTGACAGGACTGACCACCCTCGATCGGGAGATAACGGGAAGACCGTGCTGAAACGAATCTGTTCCGCCCTGCTGACCCTGGCCGTCTCGATGGGCCTGGTGACGACACTGAGCGGCACCGCGTCCGCGACCAACTACCAGGTGATCGACTGGCACATCTCGAACATCACCGCCGGTGGAAACACCCACCACCAGAACTACTGGAACCTGATCGACGCCATCCACCGGTACACCTACGGTGAGGTGACCGGCGTCAACAACGTCACGGAGACCACCACCGAACGGGGCCGCCTGATTCAGGTGCGGGTCCTCGACACCAACAACACCCACCTCGCCTCCGTCTACCTCTGGGCGAACGACCTCTACGTCGCCGGCTTCTACGCCCCGCAAACCAACACCCACTGGGCGTTCCAGGATCGGATCGACGAGTTCCAGACCGCGCTGGGCGTGACGGTGCCCGCGAACCGCCGGATCGCCAGCGGCAACTACAACGACCTCCCGGGCGGCAACGACCGGGGATCCCTCGCCCCCAACCCCGAGAACATCTACAACGCCATGCGCACCCTTGGCCGCGCAGCCGCGTACAACGAGGCGACGGGACGCGCGGTGCTCATGGCGACCCAGATCTTCTCGGAGGCCGCGCGCTTCGGTGTGGTCTTCGACGTCGTCCGGGGCAACATCCAGGATCCCAACCGCAACCGGCCGCTGAACTACGTCGACGGGCAACGCGGGAACATCCTCGCCGCGAACGTGGAGAACCAGTGGGGGGCCATCAGCAGGTTCATCCGTAACGCGCGTGCCAACCCGTCCGGCCAGAGCATCTACATCATGGGCCACACCGTCACCACCATCGCGGCACTGCTGTACTACGTCGGCTTCGTCGAGGCCAACGGGGGCATCATGCACGGCCAGTCATGACACCGGCCCCGGGCTCGCGGCCCCCGGCTCGCGGCCCGGGGAGCCGGCTTCGGCCGGGGGCGCCCGTGGATTTCAAGGGTGGTGGCCGGTCATCCGGGCCGCTGAGGCGATCGTCGCGCGGGCCTCGCGTTCGGACAGGCCGGTGTGGAGGGCCGCGTCGACCAGGGGGGTGACGAGGGCGGGGCCGATGCCGTTCTCGTAGGCGCGGCAGGCGGCCCAGAACAGGCGGGTGTTGCGCTGGCCCTCGTGGGCGGCGAGGACGAACTGGACCAGGCCCTGGCCGTGCTGCCCGCCGGCCGGCGCGGTGGGGTGTGGTGCCCGCGGCGGTGGGAGCAGCAGGCGGAGCAGGGCGGGCGGGCAGGCGGCGGGCGTGAGGTGGGCGGTGCCCGGGGCGGCGGAGTAGTGGCCGTGGTCGGTGCGGGAGCCGGGGCCGACGAGGTAGCCGCCGGCACCGCGGATGTCGATGCCGGGGGCCAGGCGCCCGGCGGAGTTGGGGACGACCACGTCGGGCGGGCCGGTCAGCCAGAGGTGGCGGCCGCCGCTGGGGGTGAGGACGACGACCGTCTCGGGGATCGTGAACAGGTGGCGCAGGGCCAGTTCGCGCAGGGCCGCCGAGGAGTCCGTGCCGGACTTGGTGTCGAGGTCGACGCCGATCAGGTGGTGCGGGGGCAGGCCGCAGGCGATGCCGTAGCCGGTGGCCCAGGGGGCGGCCGTGAACAGTTCGCGGATGCGTGCCGGATCGGTGGAGGCGTCGTACACGCCGTGGCCGAAGCGACCGCACTCGCCGTGGCAGGCGGGGGTGGCGGGATCGTCGCGGTGGGGGGAGCGCAGGGCCGGGAGTTTCGTCCGGGACAGGGGGATGACGGCCAGGCCGCGTTCGGCGGCTGACAGGGCGTGTGCGAGGGCCAGCGTCGTGGCCTGCCGGTCGGTGGTGGCCATGCTTCCATGTTCGTACGTATGTTCGAAAAAGGGAAGAGGGCCGGGTGCGGCCCGGGCGCGGAAAGCCGCCGGAACGATTCGTCCTCTGCGGCGCCCGGCTCGGGACGTTGCCGGGTCTTCGTCGCCGGTTGTTGTGGTCGACTGAGGGCGGCGAAAGGGGTTTATCGGCCTGTCGTCACGCTTGCGTGGGAACAGCGTCTTCCGAGGTGGTTCGAGGGGATTCCGTGGGCAACTCTGGTTCGAGCATCGCGCAGCGCAGTTCACGCACTCGTTCTGGAGGAGTCGCATGGCGATCATCCGCACCGCCCGTGTCCAACTCGTCCGCCACGCAACGGAAGGCGGACGGCTCCGGCGCCCGGCGCCAGAGCGGCACCGTCCGGGGCCGGGGCTCCGCCTCCACTGCCCGCCGACGGGGAGCAAGGAGAACGCGGCCGTCCGTTTCGCCCGGCTGGAGTGAGCCCGGGGTGTCGACACGGGGCTGAAGTCCCCCGTGGTGGGCGCTCGATGGATCACTGACACATCTGCGCGGCGGTACCTCGGTGCCGCCGCGCAGACGTCTGTCCTCGTCCCGACGACCTTGACAGCCGACCCTATCTGACGGACAGTCAGAAGCCGTCGTCACGAGGCTCGTCCGAGGTCGGGAGGCCCGCCGTGCACCTCGCCCCCACCGAGCGCCGGCAGCGGCTGTGCGCCGAACTCCGCGCCTGCTCCCGCGCCTTGCTGCCCCAGGGGCCGCCCGGCGACTCGGGCCCCGGCGAGCCAGGACGGCTGAACAGGTCGGCGTGGACCGGCACGTTCGGGGGCGGGGTGAGCGAGGTGCGGCGGGAGAGCGTCGCGACCATGCGGCCCGGGACGACCAGGGGGCTGCGGTGAGCGCGCCGGCCGGGGAGCCGGGCGCCGGGCTGGAGCAGCGGCTCCGGACGTACGAGGGACGCGCGGCCGCCGTGGCCACGGTGGGCAAGGACCCGGTCAACGCGCCGATGATCAGGCACTGGTGCGAGGCGATGGGCGACACCAACCCGGCGTACACCGGACCGGACGCCGTCGCCCCGCCCACCATGCTCCAGGCGTGGACCATGGGCGGGCTCTCGGGTCACGAGGGACGTACCGACGCGTACGACGAGCTGCTCGGCCTGCTCGACCGGGCGGGCTGTACGTCGGTGGTCGCCACCGACTGCGAGCAGGAGTACCTCAGGCCCCTGCGGCCGGGGGACGAGGTCACCTTCGACACGGTGATCGAGTCGGTGTCGGCGCGGAAGACGACGAAGCTGGGCACCGGGTACTTCGTCACGACCCGTACGAACGTGCGCGTGGCCGGTGATCTCGTGGGCACGCACCGCTTCCGCATCCTCAAGTACGCGCCCACCCGGCGGAAAACCGGGAAACCGGGGGTCCGCCGCCCCCGTCCGGTGGTGAACCGCGACAACGCCGGCTTCTGGGAGGGCGTCGCCGAACACCGGCTGCTCATCCAGCGCTGCACCGGGTGCGGCACCCTGCGCCACCCCTGGCTGCCGGGCTGCAACGCCTGCGGCTGCCTGGACTGGGACACGGTCGAGGCGAGCGGTCGGGGCACGGTCTATTCCCACGTCGTGATGCACCACCCCCCTTTCCCCGCGTTCACGGAACCCGATCATGGCGCTGACGCGGCGGGTCCGTACGCGGTCGGCCTGATCGAGCTGGCGGAGGGTGTGCGGATGGTGGCCGGTGTGGTCGGGGTGCCGCACGACAAGGTGCGCATCGGGCTCCCGGTCCGGGTCGAGTTCCGGCGGTACGAGGACGACGGCGGAGCGCTGGTCCTGCCGGTGTTCCGGGCCGGCGAGAGCGAGGCCTGACATGGACTTCACGCCCACGGGGACGCGGTCCGCGGCCCGGGAACCGGCTGCGCGGATCTTCGGAGACCCGGCCGCACATGACAGGAACCGGGGGAGCCGATCGCGAGTGGGGAGCGGGGCATGACGGAGGTGAGGCCCGGCGTGAAGCTGCCGCCACTGGAGATCCCGATCACCAGGACGCTGATCGTGGCGGGCGCGATCGCGTCGCGGGACTACCAGGACGTCCACCACGATCCCGAGCTGGCGCGGCGCAGGGGATCCCCGGACGTCTTCATGAACATCCTGACGACCAACGGCCTGGTCGGCAGGTACATCACGGACCACTTCGGCCCCACGGCCGTGCTCCGCAAGGTGGCCATCCGGCTCGGGGCGCCCAACCACCCCGGAGACACGATGGTGCTGTCCGGCACGGTCGAGGAGGTCGACGGCGCCATGGTCACGGTCGGGGTCGTCGGCGAGAACGGCAGGGGACGCCATGTCACCGGCACGGTCACGGTCACGGTGCCGGCGGAGCGTGTGATCGGCGGGCCGCCGGAACACACAAGCGCCGGAGCGCCGGAGCGTACGGCCGCCGGAGCGCAGGAGCGTACGGCGTGAGCGCGCGTGCGCGGGACGGCCTCGGCGGGCGGGCGGCGATCGTCGGGATCGGGGCGACGGAGTTCTCCAAGGACTCGGGGCGCAGCGAGCTCAGGCTGGCGGTGGAGGCGGTGCGGGCCGCGCTGGACGACGCGGGGCTGACGCCGGGCGACGTGGACGGGATGGTGACGTTCACGATGGACACCAGCCCGGAGATCACCGTGGCCCAGGCCTGCGGCATGGGCGAGCTGTCCTTCTTCTCCCGCGTCCACTACGGCGGCGGGGCGGCCTGCGCGACCGTCCAGCAGGCGGCGCTCGCCGTCGCCACCGGTGTGGCCGAGGTCGTGGTCTGCTACCGGGCCTTCAACGAGCGCTCGGGCCGCCGCTTCGGCTCGGGGGTGCAGCACCGGGAGCCGTCGGCGGAGGGTGCGGCGCTCGGCTGGATGCTGCCGTTCGGGCTGCTCACCCCGGCCTCCTGGGTGGCGATGGCGGCCCAGCGCTATCTGCACGCCTACGGGCTGACGACCGAGGCCTTCGGGCAGGTCGCCGTCGTCGACCGCCGGTGGGCGGCGACCAACCCGGCGGCGTACTTCCACGGCCGCCCGATCACGCTCGCCGACCATGCCGCCTCGCGCTGGATCGCGGAGCCGTTGCGGCTGCTGGACTGCTGCCAGGAGACGGACGGCGGGCAGGCGCTGGTGGTGACGTCCGTGGAGCGGGCCCGCGACCTGCGGCGGCCGCCCGCCGTGATCGCGGCGGCCGCCCAGGGCGCGGGCCGGGCGCAGGAGCAGATGACCAGCTTCTACCGGGACGACCTCACCGGGCTGCCGGAGATGGGTGTGGTGGCCCGGCAGCTGTGGCGGACCTCGGGGCTCGCTCCGGCGGACATCGACGTGGGGATCCTGTACGACCACTTCACGCCCTTCGTGCTGATGCAGCTGGAGGAGTTCGGGTTCTGCGGGAGAGGGGAGGCGGCGGACTTCGTGGCCGGGCGGGAGCTGCCGCTGAACACCCACGGGGGCCAGCTGGGGGAGGCGTATCTGCACGGGATGAACGGGGTGGCGGAGGGGGTGCGCCAGCTGCGGGGTACGGCGGTCAACCGGATACCGGGGGCGGCCCGGGTCCTGGTGACCGCGGGGACGGGGGTGCCGACGTCGGGACTGGTCCTGGCGGCGGACGACTGAACCCCGGACGGGTGAACCCGTAGTACGAGGGAACCACCCGTCCACCCTCAGGAGGTGGGGCGGGCACCACCCCTACAACCTGAGGCGGACCCCGCTTATGGACCTGGGGCCGATCCGCGGCAACGGGACCGCTCATAGCGTGGAGCCATGACCACACCCGTCTGCACCAGCGCGTCGGCCGTCGCTGCACCAGCGAGGCAGACCCGGCCCTACCCGTCGTTCGCGTCGTACGTCAGGGCTCGCCAGCCGGTGCTGCTGCGCACCGCCCGGTCGCTCACCGCGAACCCGAGCGACGCCGAGGACCTGCTGCAGACCGCGCTCACCAAGACGTACGTGGCGTGGGAGCGGATCGAGGACCAGCGCGCACTGGACGGCTACGTCCGCCGGGCGCTGCTGAACACGCGCACCTCGCAGTGGCGCAAGCGCAAGGTGGACGAGTTCGTGTGCGAGGAGCTGCCGGAGCCGGAGCCGGTGCCCGGCGGGGACGACCCGGCCGAGCGGCAGGCGCTGCACGACGCGATGTGGCGGGCGATAGGGAAGCTGCCCACCCGGCAGCGGGCGATGGTGGTCCTCAGGTACTACGAGGACCTGAGCGAGGCCCAGACGGCCGAGGTGCTCGGGGTGTCCGTCGGCACGGTGAAGTCGGCCGTGTCCCGGGCGCTGGGCAAACTGCGCGAGGACCCGGAGCTCGGGCTCGTCCGCTAGGGGATGGTCCTCCGGAGGGGCCCCGGAACCGCGCCGGACGGTCCCCGGGGCCGTCGTGCGTGTCCTCGGGACCGTCGTGCGTGTCCTCGGGGTTTCCGCCCGGCCCGGGATTCCCGCCCCCCGTCCGTCCCCCCTGGGCTCGAAAGTTTTCGGCCTCCTAGTGACATACCGCGCGGTATGTGAGCAGAATCAGCGCAGCCCCTACCGCCGCGCAGGCGATGTCGCCTTGGGAGGACGCCGTGCTGAGCACGATGCAGGACGTACCGCTGCTGATCTCGAGGATCCTGACCCACGGGTCGACGATCCACGGCACGTCGCAGGTGACCACGTGGACGGGCGAGGGCGAGCCGCACCGCCGCAGCTACGCCGAGATCGGTGCCCGCGCCGCCCGGCTGGCGCACGCCCTGCGCGAGGACCTCGGCGTCCGGGACGACGACCGGGTCGCGACCCTGATGTGGAACAACGCGGAGCACACCGAGGCGTACTTCGCCATCCCCTCCATGGGTGCCGTGCTGCACACGCTCAACCTGCGCCTGCCCGCCGAGCAGCTGGCCTGGATCGTCAACCACGCCGCCGACCGGGTGGTGATCGCCAACGGCTCCCTGCTGCCGCTGCTCGCCCCCCTGCTGCCGCACCTCAAGACCGTCGAGCACATCGTGGTCACGGGGCCCGGCGACCGTACCCTGCTGGCGGACGCCGCGGTGCCGGTGCACGAGTACGAGGAGCTGATCGCCGGGAAGCCGGCCACGTACGACTGGCCGGAGCTGGACGAACGCCAGGCCGCCGCCATGTGCTACACCTCCGGCACCACCGGAGACCCCAAGGGCGTGGTGTACAGCCACCGTTCGATCTACCTGCACTCCATGCAGGTCAACATGACCCAGTCGATGGGCCTGACCGACCAGGACACCTCTCTGGTCGTGGTCCCCCAGTTCCACGTCAACGCCTGGGGCCTGCCCCACGCCACCTTCATGACCGGCGTCAACCTGCTGATGCCGGACCGCTTCCTGCAGCCCGCCCCGCTCGCCGAGATGATCGAGCACGAGCGGCCGACGCACGCCGCCGCCGTCCCCACCATCTGGCAGGGCCTGCTCGCCGAGCTCACCGCCCGCCCCCGCGACGTCTCCACCCTCACCCAGGTCACCATCGGCGGTTCCGCCTGCCCGCCCTCCCTCATGGAGGCCTTCGACAACCTCGGCATGCGGGTCTGCCACGCCTGGGGCATGACGGAGACCTCCCCCCTGGGCACGGTCGCCCGCCCGCCGGCCCACGCCATGGGTACGGCGGAGGAGTTCGCCTACCGGCTCACCCAGGGCCGTTTCCCGGCCGGCGTCGAGGCCCGCCTCACCGGCCCCGGCGGTGAGCGGCTGCCCTGGGACGGCGAGTCCGCCGGTGAGCTGGAGGTGCGCGGTCCCTGGATCGCCGGCGCCTACTACAACGGCCCGGACGCCGAAGCCCTGCGCCCCGCCGACAAGTTCAGCGAGGACGGCTGGCTGAAGACGGGAGACGTGGGCACCATCTCCCCCGACGGCTTCCTCACCCTCACCGACCGCGCCAAGGACGTCATCAAGTCCGGCGGCGAGTGGATCTCCTCCGTCGAGCTGGAGAACGCCCTGATGTCCCACCCGGACGTCGCCGAGGCCGCCGTGGTCGCGGTCCCCGACGACAAGTGGGGCGAGCGCCCGCTGGCCACCGTCGTGCTGCGGGAGGGCGCCACCACCGGCTTCGAGGCCCTGCGCGTCTTCCTCGCCGAGGAGGCCCACATCGCCAAGTGGCAGCTCCCGGAGCGCTGGACGGTCATCGAGTCGGTGCCGAAGACGAGCGTGGGCAAGTTCGACAAGAAGGTGCTGCGCAGGAAGTACGCGGAGGGCGAGCTGGACGTCACCCGGCTCTGAACCGCGCCCGCGCCGGGCGGGGGCGAAGGCCCCCGGCCCGGTGTCCTGGTGCCTGGCGCGGACCCTGGGCGGCCCGCCGGGGCGCGGGCCCGGGCGGCTCGCTCGGGCCGGGACCGGGCGCCGCCCTCACCGTCGTACGGCCGTCGTGGACCACCCGAGCACCAGCCACAGGCCGGCCACCGCGCTGACGCCGTTCCATCCCCACTGGCCGAAGGCGACGCCCGCGAGGACGGAGGCGAGCGCGCCGCCGGTGAAACCGGCCACGACATAGGCGGTGTTGGCGGTCGCGGGTGCGGAGGTCGTGGTCAGGGCGAGGGTCTGGTTGGCGACATGGGAGGCGACCAGGGCCGCGTGGACGGCGATCGCGGCCACGAACAGCGCGGCGAGCGCCTGGCCGCCGAGCCAGAACAGCGGGACGGAGACGGCGGCGAGGGCGTACGCCGACCGTACGACCTTCGCGGCGCCGAAGCGGTCGACCAGCCCGCCCGCGAGCGGGGCCACCGCACTGGCCGTCAGGCCGAAGAGGCCGAACAGACCGGCGGTCGCGGTGGACAGGCCGTACGCCGGGCCGGTCAGCAGCAGGGCGAGTGATGTCCACAGGGCGCTCCAGGCGCCGAACATCCCGGCCTGCCTGACGCACGCCCGCCACAGGTCGGGCGAGCGGCGCACCAGTCCGGGCAGGGCGCTCAGGCCGGCGAACAGCGGGCCGGTACGGCGGCGGCTCTCCCGTGGCAGGGCCAGGGCGGTGGCGAGTCCCAGCACGAGGGTCAGCGCGCCCGCGCCGGCGAAGACCCACCGCCAGCCGAAGGACTGCCCGGCGAGACCCCCGACGACCCGGGCCGCGACGATGCCGGTGAACAGGCCCGCGATGACGGCGGCGACATGACGGGCCCGGTGGTGGGCGGGGGCGCGTTCGGCGACCAGCGGGACCAGCAGTTGCGGGACCACGGTCGCGGCGGAGGCCACGAACACGGCCACGGCGAGCGGGGTGGTGCCGGACGCCGCCGCCCCGACCCACAGCGCGGCCGTCGTGGCCACCGACAGGACGGCAACCAGCGAACGCCGGTCGACGCGGTCGCCCAGCGGGGCGAAGAAGAGCAGACCGGCCGCGTAGCCGAGTTGCGCGACCGAGGCGATCCAGGTCACGGCCGTGGGAACCGTGCCGAAGTCGTGGGCGATCAGGGGGAGCAGCGGAGCCGCGAGGTAGATGTTGGCGGCCGTGACGGCGGTGCAGACGGCGATGAGAACGAGAAGGAGCCGTCCGGAGACGGCCTGCTCGCGGGCGGGGACCCGGATCTCGTGTGCCTCTCGGGGGGTGGTCGCTGACGGCATGACCGGAGTACTCCTTTAGAGCCGACTCTCATAACTAACTGGTTGGTTGGAAGCGTCAACAGCGTTCCCCCGCAGGCTGTTCCCCGTCAACCAAATAGTTGGTTACACAGTCGCTACCCTTGCGGCATGGGAACAAGGGACCCCGAGGCCACCAGGGCCCGGATCTTCCAGGCGGCGGTCGCCGAGTTCGCCCGGCACGGCATCGCCGGGGCCCGCATCGACCGCATCGCCTCCGCGGCCAAGGCCAACAAGCAGCTGATCTACGCCTACTTCGGCAACAAGGCGGAGCTGTTCACCCAGGTCCTCGGCACCTGCATGGTCGACCTCGCCGCCGCGGTGCCCATCGACGCGGACGACATCGAGGGCTGGATCGACCGTCTCCTCGACTACCACGCCGCCCACCCCGAGCTGCTGCGCCTGCTCCTCTGGGAGGGCATCGAGTACGGCACCGCCGAGCTGCCCGACGAGGCCGCACGCCAGGACCACTACGCCCGCAAGGTCGCCGCGCTCGAGGACGGCCAGGCGCGGGGCGTCATCACCGACGCCATTCCGGCCGGCGACCTGCTGGTCCTGCTGACCGCACTGGCCAACTGGAGCGTCGTCGTCCCGCAGATGCGCCGCATCCTGGCGGGCGACGGGGCCGGCGACCGCGAACGCCTGCGGGCCTCCGTCAAGGAGGCGGCCCGCAGACTCACGGCCCGCTGAGCACCCGGGCCGGCGTCGACGACACTTGTGATCGATGCACCTGGGACAGGCCCTAGTTGACGCCGATGCGGGCCAGCAGGTCCACGATCCGGCTCTGTACCTCGCCACTGGTGGACCGCTCCGCCAGGAACAGCACCGTCTCCCCCGAGGCCAGCCGCGGCAGGTCGGCCTGGTCGACCGCGGCGGTGTAGACGACCAGCGGGGTGCGGTTGAGCTGGCCGTTCGTGCGCAGCCAGTCCACGATTCCGGCCCGGCGCCGGTGCACCTGCATCAGGTCCATCACGACCAGGTTCGGCCTGAGCTGACCGGCCAGCGTCACCGCGTCCGTGTCGCTCGCGGCCCGCGCGACCTGCATCCCGCGCCGTTCCAGCGTCGCCGTCAGGGCCAGCGCGATCTCCGCGTGCTCCTCGATCAGCAGCACCCGCGGCGGGTGCTGCTCGCTGTCCCGCGGCGCGAGCGCCTTCAGCAGGACGGCGGGATCGGCACCGTACGCGGCCTCCCGGGTCGCCTGCCCGAGCCCGGCCGTGACCAGCACCGGCACCTCCGCCGCGACCGCCGCCTGCCGCAGCGACTGCAGAGCGGTACGGGTGATCGGCCCGGTCAGCGGATCGACGAACAGCGCGGCGGGGAAGGCCGCGATCTGCGCGTCGACCTCCTCGCGCGAGTGCACGATCACCGGGCGGTAGCCGCGGTCACTGAGCGCCTGCTGCGTGGTGACGTCCGGCGCGGGCCACACCAGCAGCCGGCGTGGATTGTCCAGCGGCTCCGGCGGCAGCTCGTCGTCCATCGGCTGCGGACGCGGGGTGTCCGCGACCTCGACCGCCCCGCCCGGGCCGTCCAGCGGCTCGGGCCCCTCGGCGGCGTTCTCGTCCGGGGCGCCTATCGCGTACGACCGTCCGGCGCCCTCGGTGGCCGGGGCGAGCCTCGACTGTCCGGCCAGGGACGGCTGGGGGACGGGCGGCGCGACCGGCTGCGCCTGCGGCTGGGCCGGCGGCTGCTCGGCGGGCGGATGCGGGCGGGCTCCCTGCTCGGGACGCTGCTCCGGGCGCGCGGCCGGGTCGGGCGGCGTGCCCAGCTTGCGGCGCCGTCCGGAACCGCCCGGCTGGTGCGGGGCCGGCGTCGCCGTCGGCTGCTGCACCTGGGCGGCCTGCCTGCTGAACGGCACGCCCTGCCCCAGCGTCCGCACGCTGAAGCCCTGCCCCTGCGTCGAGGTCACGTCGGCCGGCACCCCGGCCGTCTGCTCGGGCAACGGCTGGGCCGGGCGGGACTGCACGGCGGCGTGCTCCGGGGGGAGGGGCGTGCCGGACGCCGGGGTGGCCGCGGCGTTCGGGGCTACTGCGTTCGGGGCCGCTGCGTTCGGGGCCGCTGCGGGCGTTCCGTTCGCCGGTCCGGCGACGCCCGCGGGCGCGGGTGCCGGGACGGCGGGTGCCTGCGCGGGGACAGGCGCGGCCGGAGCCGGCGGAACCTGGCCGGCGGGAACCTGGCCGGCGGCGGCCTGCCCGGGAGTCGCCTCCGCGGGCAGCGGCTGGGCGGCGGGCAACTGCCCCGCGTTCTGCACCGGAACCGACGCGGCGGCGGGCACGGACTGCGGCGCCGGCCCCGGGGCGGTCTGCGGCGGAACCGGCTGGGCCGCCGGTGTCTGGACCGGAGCGGGCTGTGCCGCGGCCGGGAGCTGACCGGGGGTGCCCTGTGCGGGGACCGTCTGGCTCAGGGCCGCCGGGACCGCGACCGGCCGGCCGGGAGCCATCTGGACCGAACTCCCCGGCGCGGGCGCCGCCTGCACGCTCTGGCCGACGCCGCCCTGCGCGGGCACGGCGACACCGGGCTGCGCCTGCTGAACGGGCACGGCCTGGGCCGGGATCTGCGCCGCGGGCCCCGCGGTCTCCGCCGGCTGCTGCGGCGGGGCCACGACGCGCCGCCGGCGGCCGGTCGGCGCGCTGGTGGGATGCGGTTGGGGCGGGGTGTGGTCCTCCGACTGGTCGTGGGCGACGGCGTCGTGCCGGCCTTCGTCGACCGGCGCACCGGCCGGTACGGCAGCCGGGCCACCCGGCACGGCAGCCGCACCGTTCGCGACCGGCCCCGGCACGTCCACGCCCGGCACCTGCGACGGAACCTGGGGCTGCCCCACGGCCTGCGCCTGCCCCGGGACCTGCGCCTGCACCGGCCCCACGGCCTGTACCTGCGCCTGTACCGGTCCCACGGCCTGTGCCTGCCCCGGGACCTGCGCCTGCACCGGCCCCACGGCCTGTGCCTGCCCCTCGGCCGGGCGGTCCGCTTCCGCGGGCGGCAGGGCGAAGACCGTACGGGTGCCCGCCTCCTGCGCGGCGGCGCGCTCCGCCGCGGCGGCCAGCGCACGCCGCCGACGCCCGGTCGGCTGCGCGGTCTCGGCACCGGTGCCTGCCGCGGGCAGGGCGGGCGGCAGGGCCTGCCGCTCCCCGGCGTCACGCGGGAGCTGCCGCCCGCCGGGCGAGGGAACGCCCTGCGGCGGCACGGTCCCGCCGAGTCCCGTACCGGAGGCGGCGGTCCCCGCGGCGTGTTCGGCCGCCGTCATGACGGCACCCTCGGCGACCCCCTGGTCGCCACCGGTACCGGCACCGGCGTCCTCGGCGGGCCGTCCCCGCCGCCGCCCGGTGCCGCCGGTGACGTCCGCGCCCTCGGGCGCCGGCTGCGCCGCTGCCTCGACGGCACGCCTGCGGCGCCGCCCGGTCGGCGCGGGCGCCTGGGCACCGTCACCGCCGGACTCGCCCGGAACCTCGATCTCCAGGAAGGCGTCCGTGGAGCCCCGCCGGGCCCGTCGCCGACCGCCGGAGCCGGGCTGCCCGTCGCCGGAGCCGGACTCGACGGGGGCCTCGACGGCGACCTCGTCGTGGTCGGCGGAACCGCCCGCCAGCGCCAGCTGGGCACCGGGGACATGCGCCTGGTCCAGTGCCGGGACGGCCCCCGCCCCGCCTCCGATCGGCACCTCGAGCACGTACGCGCTGCCGCTCATCCCCGGCACGTCGTGCGTCTGAAGCACACCACCGTGCGCCCGCACGATCCCGCGGACGATCGGCTCGTGCACCGGGTCTCCCCCGGAGTACGGCCCGCGCACCTCGATGCGTACGACCTCACCGCGCTGCGCGGCCGCCACGACGACCGTGTTGTCCATGTAACCGCCCGCCGAGACGGGCGAGTTGCCGGTCGCGTCGACGCCGGCGACGTCCGCGACGAGATGCGCCAGCGCGGTCGCGAGCCGCTGCGGGTCGACCTCCGCCTCGATCGGCGGCGCGTGCACGGCGAACTGCACCCGCCCCGGCCCGATCAGCTCGACGGCCCCGTCGACACCGGCGGCGACCACCGAGTCCAGCATCACCTTCGTGCGTACGACGTCCTCCGCGCCCGTGTCGAGCCGCTGGTAGCCGAGGACGTTGTCGATCAACTGGGTGATACGGGAGTAACCCGCCGACAGATGGTGGAGCACCTGGTTGGCCTCGGGCCACAGCTGCCCGGCGTCGTCCGCGGCGAGCGCCGCCAGCTCCCGGCGCAACTCGTCCAGCGGCCCGCGCAGCGAACGTCCGAGCAGGGTGAGCAGCTGCTCGTGCCGCCCGGCCAGCGCCTCGTAACGGTCCTTCTCCCGCTCCCCGAGCGCGGCGTACCGGTCCTCGCCGGCCGCCAGCTCCTCGGCGTGCCGCTCGCGCAGCTCCTCGAGCTCGGTGACGTGCTGCTGGCGCAGCGCGGTCAGGTCGGAGGCGTGCTCCTCGGAGAGCTTCTCCAGCTCGTCGGCGTGCGCCTTCTCCAGGGCGGCCTTCTCCTCGGCGAGCGCGTCGTACTGCCGCCGGTCGTTGAAGGTCATCACGGCGCCGACCAGCTGGTCGCCGTCGCGTACGGGCGCGGTGGTCAGGTCGACCGCCACCTTGTCCCCCGCCTTGGACCACAGCACCTGCCCGCGCACCCGGTGCTTGCGCCCGGAGCGCAGGGTGTCGGCGAGCGGCGACTCGTCGTACGGGAAGGGGGCGCCGTCGGCACGGGAGTGCAGCACGAGGGTGTGCAGCTCCTTGCCGCCGAGTTCGCTGGCCCGGTAGCCCAGTATCTGCGCGGCGGCCGGATTGACGAGGACGATCCGCCCGTCGGTGTCCGTCCCCACGACGCCCTCGGAGGCGGCCCGGAGGATCATCTCGGTCTGCCGCTGCGAGCGGGCCAGCTCGGCCTCGGTGTCGACGGTCCCCGACAGGTCCCGCACGACGAGCATCAGCAGCTCGTCGCCGGTGTAGCCGTAACCGTCGTAGGCCTGCTGCCCGTTCTCCAGGTTCGCGCTGGTGACCTCGACCGGGAACTCGGTGCCGTCGGTGCGCCGGGCGACCATCCGCGTCGGCTTGGTCCGCCCGCGCGGGTCCATGTGGTCGGGCCGCCGCATGGAGCCCGGGATGAGCCTGGAGTCGAAGTCGGGCAGCAGATCGAGCAGCCCGCGCCCCACCAGAGCCGTCCCCGGGGTCTCGAAGGCCTCCAGCGCGATGGTGTTGGCGTTGACGACGGTCCCATTGGCGTTGACCAGCACCAACGCGTCGGGAAGAGCGTCGAGTATGGCTGCGAGGCGAGCAGCGCCTCGGGATGGCCTGCTGCTCACGAAACGCTTCCTCCCTGTTACCGCACCTTGCCGACCGCTCGGGCCATCTTGCCAACCGGCCCGCCGCGTGTCACGCGAGGGAGTCTAAGGGCACCGGTTGCGCTCGCGACGCCGGATGAGAGGGAGGTCGCACGACGAAGTGGGGGGAACGTGTGACCGCCTGCCCCGGACTCCGTCCTGCCTCGGGTTTTCGGGCGGCGAGACCTTCGCAGGACATTTACGGGACCGGGGATTCCGCCATGAAACGCCTGTGCGAGGCCGGGGCGCTACCCGCGCAGGTCGGGCAGCAGGGGCACGAGCCGGTCCCACCGCTCCACCTCGCACCCGTTGCTCCGGTCGTACGCGGCGTCGACGGGCCGCCCGGCCCAGGTCCCCGTGACGTGGGCGGTCGCCGGCCCCCCGTACCGCATGGCGCAGACGCTGCCCGGCGCGACCGGCGCGAAGACGTCCCGGCCCCACCGCGTGTTCCGGTCCAGCGTCCGGCAGGCACCGCCGACGTCCGGATGGCTGCCGGCCCCCGGATGGCAGAACAGCTCGTACCTCCCGTCACGGCCGCCACCCGCGTTCAGGACGGTCACGGTGAGGTGATCCCCGTCGGCGTCGCCCCGGTCCCCGTCGGCGGCGGCCCGGTCCTCGGGACGCACGGGCGGGGGCATCGACACGGCGGCGGACCCGGACGCGGAGGCGAGGGCGGGCGCGGCGACCGGCGGGAAAAGGGCGACGGCAGCGGCGGTGACGGCGACGGCGGCCACGGACGCCCGCCCGGCCGCACCCGCCGTGCCCACTCGGGGGATGACCGGCAACATGCCCTGCCCAACGCCGCTCCCGCCAGGACGTTGCGCCGCCGACCGGGCGACCGCCGCGCCGACACGAACGGCTTTGCCCTGCGGCCCGCCTGCCTAGTACCGTGGGAGCCGGTTGGTGACATGACGCTCGACTGTGTCATCATCTGCACGCACCACTCACGCGCTCGCGTGGGGTTGTGCTGGAGGCGTCGCCTAGTCCGGTCTATGGCGCCGCACTGCTAATGCGGTTTGGGCCTTACAGCCCATCGAGGGTTCAAATCCCTCCGCCTCCGCACCTGATCACCGAAGCCCCGGTCCACACGGACCGGGGCTTCGGTGTTTTGGCGTTTTCGCAGGTCACAAGGGGTGCGGGGAACGGATTTCACATGACGGCGGCAGTCATGTAATGTTCTTCCTGTCGCCGCGAGCGGGCAGGAAGCCGGGAGCGGAGAAGAAAACAAAACAAGCACTCGTAGCTTAACGGATAGAGCATCTGACTACGGATCAGAAGGTTGCAGGTTCGAATCCTGCCGAGTGCACACGGATGAGGGGCCCCGGAGAGATCCGGGGCCCCTTGCGTTTTCAGGGGCGTGCGGCGGCGAAGTACGGCAATGGCAGCGCCCGGCGCGGCGGCAGCGCCTGACGGCGACGGGACGGTTCGTTACTTGTCCGCCCGGTAGAGCTTGATGTCCTTGTTGGCGAAGAGGTGCACATAGCCGCACCGCCAGCAGATCAGGCCCGTGGCTTTCTCGTCGGCCCAGGCCAGCTTCATGAACTCCATCCCGGCGCTGTTGAGCAGGACGCCCCGCTCCCGGAACACGTCACTCCCGCAGACCTGGCACTTGAGCCAGATCTCCCCCACCGCCGCACGTACCGGCTTCGCCATCGCGGACATGCCCCCGTCCTTGCTCCCCTGCGGAGAGAACGAGACTACGGGCCACCGCGGGTCCGCTCACAGCCGGCCGTCCGAATCCCTTGCACCGGCGGGAGCGCTAGGCATCCGCTCCCAGGAACTGCAGTACGGCCAGTACCCGGCGGTGGTCGGCGTCCGTCCTGGGGAGATCGAGTTTGGCGAGAATGCTGTTGATGTGCTTGGCGACCGCGCTCTCGCCGACCACGAGCTGGGCGGCGATGCCCGCGTTGGAGCGGCCCTCGGCCATGAGGGTGAGCACCTCGCGTTCGCGGGCCGTCAGCCGTTCCAGCGGGTCGCTCTGCCGTCGTACCAGGAGCTGGGCGACGACCTGCGGATCGAGCGCGGTACCGCCGTCCGCCACCCGCCGCAGCGCCTCGATGAACTCCTCGACGTCCGCGACCCGTTGCTTGAGCAGATAGCCCACCCCGCTGGTGTTGGCGGCGAGCAGGTCGGCCGCGTAGCGCTCCTCGACGTACTGGGAGAGCAGCAGCAGGGCGGTCGACGGCCGGCTGCGACGGATCGACAGCGCGGCACGTACCCCCTCGTCCGTGAAGCCGGGCGGCATCCGGACGTCCACCACCGCCAGGTCGGGCCGGTGCTCCTCGACGGCGGCCAGCAGCCCCTGTGCGTCGCCCACCTCGGCGGCCACCTCGAAGCCGGCCATCTCCACGACCTTGACCAGTCCCATCCGCAACAGCACGGAATCCTCGGCGATCACGGCACGCCGCGCGGCGGGCGCCTCGTCTCCCCTGCCGGGGACGGCGTTCCTCAGCTCTGGCACGGCAGCTCCACGCTCATCATGGTCGGTCCCCCCACGGGACTGGTCATCCGGAATGTTCCGTCCACCGACCGCACGCGCTGGGCGAGCCCCGTGAGGCCGCTGCCCTTCAAGGGGTCGGCCCCGCCCGGACCGTCGTCTGCGATCACGACCCGCAGTATCCCGCCCAGCAGGGTGACCGTCACGTCCGCCCGGGTCGCCTCCCGTGCGTGCTTGGCGACATTCGTCAGTGCCTCGGAGACCACGAAGTAGGCGACCGCCTCCACCGCCGGCACCAGTCGTCGCGGCAGGTCCACCCTCAGCCGTACGGGCAGCGGCGCGCGGGCCGCGAGGCCGGACAGGGCCGCGTCCAGACCGAGTTCGTCCAGGACGGCGGGGTGCAGCCCGCGGACCAGGCTGCTCAGCTCCTCGATCGCCTCCTTCGCCTCCCGGTGCGCCGTGTCGATCACCTCCCGCGCCTCCGGCGGCAGATCCACGAGCGTGGCCTTGGCCAGGCCCAGATTCAGCGCCAGCGACACCAGCCGCTGCTGCGCGCCGTCGTGCAGGTCCCGTTCGATCCGCCGTCGTTCCGCGTCCGCGGCGTCCACCGCGCCCGCCCGGCTCTCGGTGAGGTCCTCGACCCGCCGCGCCAGGTCCTCCTCCCTGCTGCGGCCGAGCAGGCCGGGCACCGCATGGCTCTCCAGGCGTACGAGGGCGGCGGCCAGGCCCGGGACGGTGGCCAGCGCGAGCAGACCGGCCACGGAGATGTAGGCCGCCTCCGTGGCGTAGCCGAGGTGCTCGGTCCGCCACCGCCAGGGGAGCGCGTAGACCCACACCGGGGCCAGTGCCGCGGTCACTCCGGCCGCCAGCAGCCCCACCACCAGCGTCTCCAGCGTGCCGAACAGCGTCCCGGCCAGGGAGTGGTAGCCGAATTGACGCCACAGCCGCCGCCACCCCGGGCGGGGGATGTCGATCCCAAGCAGCCGCCGGAAGCGCCGGCATTGGGCCGCGGTCAGCGCCGGCACGCACACCGCCGTCAGGACCAGCGTGAGAGCCAGGACCGGCGGCGCGCTGCTGTCCTGCCCCCAGACGATCTCCCACCCGAGGCCGTAGGCCATGAGCAGCAGGAACCCCGTGAGGAGGTGCAGCGGTGCCCCCACGGCGAGGAAGGCGGTGTCGCGGGTCAGGCGGGTGAGCGCTCGCCGCAGCCGGGGAGGGATCTCCATGGCCCCACCGTAGGCGCTGGTTGCGCAGGGTTGCCATGAACCTGCCGTCCGTAGTGGGGGTGTAGCTGGTGCCACCCCAAGACGGACAGCGGTGTTACTGACTCCGGACGACGGACATCGGAGGGTTGATCACGAGCCCGACGGCCGGGTTCACGACACCGGGAAGAGACCCCTGAAGTGCCCCTCATCGCCTTCGGCTCCGCCCTTCACACGGGCAGCCGCCCCACGACCGGCACTGCCCACGGCTTCGCTCACCTCAGCCGCGCCCGCCGCCGGCAGGGACGCATCCTCATGGGCGCGGGCCTCGCCCTGCTGCCCTGGCTCGGCTACCTCGCCGGCACCCTGCCGCCCGCCGAGGCCGCCGCCTGGGTCGCCCTCGACGCCCTGGAGGCCGCCGCGCTGCTCACCGCGGGCAGCCGTCTGTTACGCGCCGACGCCCGTCACCGGGCGCCCGCAGCCGCCGCGGCGGTGCTCCTCCTCGCCGACGCCTGCATCGACCTCGCCACCTCCGCGGCCGGGCCGGAACTGGCCGTCGCCGTCGCCATGGCCGTGGCCGCGGAACTCCCCCTCGCGGCCCTGTGCGCGGTACTCGCCGTCCGCCCGCCGCGGAGTGGTCCGCAGTCCTTGACGCCCGGGTCGTCGCCCACCTCATGGTCGGAGCACTTGCGGTGACCGGCCACTACAACCTTCCTCCCGGCGCACGGGTCTCCCCGCTGTATTCCCGGACCGCACAGCGCGAAAGGTTTCCGTGCACCACAAGAGACTCCTCGCCGCTCAGGCCGGTGGTGTCGTGTCCGCCGTCGTCCTCGGCAGCCTCCTGTCCGGCGCCCCGCGGGCGGCAGCCGCCGACGTCACCTGCTCGGCGAACGTCTACCAGCGGACGTTCTACAAGAACACCTCGTTCTCCGGCTCCCCGGTGAAGACCGACTGCGACAGCGCCATCGACCAGAACTGGGCGGGCAGCCCGGCCTCCGGTGTGCCGTCGAACAACTTCGGTGTCCGCTGGTCGGTGACCCGGAACTTCGGTTCCGGCGGGCCGTTCACGTTCGCCGTCTCCGCCACCGACGGTGTCCGTGCCTATCTGGACGGCGTCCGCCAGATCGACATGTGGACGGGCACGGGGGACACCGCCCGCTGCACGAGCATCGGTTTCGGCATCCCCTCCGGGAAGCACACCGTCCGCGTCGACTACGTCAACTGGTCCGGTGCCGCGAAGGCCAAGTTCACCTACTCGCCACTGACCTCGGCCAAGGACGACCCGACGGCGCCACTCGCCCCGACCGGCGTCAAGACCGCCTACGACACCAAGACCCGCAGGACCACCGTCTCCTGGTCCGCCAACAAGGAGATGGATCTCGCGAGTTACTCCCTCTACCGGCGGCCCGTCGGCTGCGGCACCTGGACGAAGGTCACCACGACCACCGCCCGCGGCTACACGGACCCGCTGGTGAATCCGGACGACCGCACGCCCTACTACTAGGTCCGCGCCAAGGACAAGGCGGGCAACACCTCGTCGGGCAGCAAGGACACCATCGTCCGGCCCCTGCCGGTCGTCACCGGCCTGACCGGCGCCTACGACAAGGCGACTCACAAGGTCGGCCTCAAGTGGACCCTCAACACCGAGCCGCAGTTCGACCATTACACGGTGCTGAGCAACGACAACGTGGACGGCGACTGGAAGTGGGTGCCGCTCGGCACCACCAAGGGCAACACCTGGACCACCGCTCCGGTCGTGGCCGACGGCGAGTGGCGCCACTACCGCGTCCTCGTCACCAACGACAACGGCACCACCACCTACAACCCGGGCGGCCTCGACGCCTACGCCACCAACGAGCTCTGGCTCGAGATTCCCGACGGCACAGCCCCCACCGCAGCCCCGGAGCTCCTCGTCGGCTCCTGCGAGGGCGGCATCCGGGCGACCGCCAACGACTACACGCCGGCCCCGATCCGCGACTTCACCGGCTTCGAGATCGAGCGCCGCGAGGCGGGTACGGGCACCTGGTCCGTCGTGGCGCACCAGGGCTACGACCCGCGCCGCGACCCGGCCTTCGTCACCGTCTGCGACGCGCTGCCCGCCGACGGGCGCACCTACGAGTACCGGGCCCGTACCTATGACGCGGCCGGGAACTACTCGCCGTCCAGCGAGATCCGTGCCGTGACCAGGCAGGCCGGCTGACGGGGCCGCTCAGCACTCCCCGCCGCCGGACTCGCCCTTGTTCAGCTTCTCGAGGTACTCGTGGGCGAGTGCGGTGGCGCGGGTGAACCAGTCGGTGACGACGGCGAGTTCGTCGGGCGAGTAGTCGGCGAAGAGGGCGTTCAGGCGGGCGTAGTGCCCCGCGTACACGGCGGTGACCCGCTCGACCGCCTTGGGGAGGGCGGCCACGCGGACCCGGCGGCGGTCGGTGGGGTCGGGGCGCCGGGTGACGTATCCGGCGCGTTGCAGGCGGTTGAGGATCCCGGTGACCGCTCCGGTGGTGACGTGGGCGCGGGCCGCCAGGTCACCGGCCGTGAGGAGGTCGTCGCCGGCCTCGAGGACGAAGCCGAAACAGGTCAGGTCCGTGACGTTCAGGCCCAGTCGCCGGGCCAGTTCCTGCTGTCCGATCAGGTGCGCCGCGATGAGGTCGTCCATCGCGGCCAGCGCCTGGGCGGGGGTGGCGGGCGTGCGGGGCGTGCCGTGCATCCTTCGAATTCCCTTAGTTCGTGAGGGATTTAGCTGCTAAGTTTCTTACGACGTGAGGGAACTGAACCGTACTGTCTCCCGCGTCGGCTTGATTCTGCTGCCTACGCATGCCCTGGGAGAGGGAGGCGGGTACATGAGCACGCATCTGTACGACGAGGGACACACGATCGCCGGCTGGACCGGCTTCGGCATCGCGGTCGTCGGGACCGGGGTCGTGGGGCTGGGGGTGTGTACGGGATCGATCGCCTTCGTGGGCGGCGGGCTCGCCGTCGTCGTCCTCGGCGTCCTCGCCACCTGGGGACTGCACCTCTCCGGCTGGGGCAAGCCGCCTGGGGTACGGCCCCGGGAACAGTGGGGGATGCGGGTGCGCGATCCGCTGGCGCGGGAGGGGCACACCGGGTGCGTGGGGTGCCGGCTGGCGGGGCGGGGGCGCGCGCGGCGTGCGGCGGCCGCGGTGCCGGTCGGCTTGGGCGGGGCGGGGGGCGAGTTGGCGGAATCGGTACCTCTGTCATCTTTCGAGTGAATGTACCTCGTACGAACGGGAGTTGGCTGTATGCGCTCCTAGCTTCCGGTGTGGAGGTGATGCTCGATGTACGAGCAGAACGACATGCCGGCGGCGCAGTCGTCGGGACCGACGTCCGACGCGATCGAGATCAGTGATTTCGTCTACGCGGCGACTGGAGCACGGGTACGCAGGCTGACCCTGCCGGACGGGACACATTGGTTTCCCGCCGTCGACCTGTGCAAGCACCTGGGGTACGCACACGTGGGCTCGGCTCTGCGGAACATCGCCGACACGGTCAACTTCGGAAGTGCCGAGAGTGTGCTCCAGAAGCACGGTCTCAGCGTTCCCGCAGGTCGAGAGTGGCGGCGAGACATGAATCTGGTCAATCTCCAAGGACTGATCAGGTTGGTCAACGCATGCACCAAACGGGAGTCCCTGCCGTTCAAGGCGTGGGTCTCCGAGGTCATCGCCACCGTCCAGCGCGACGGTACCTACAGCCTCGACCCCGCTCCCGTACAACCCGCTCCCGGCGGCGGCACGGCGTACCTCATGCCCGAGCAGGTGGCCGACGCCATCGTCCGGCTGGAGGAGAGGAACATCCGGGCGGACGAGGCGCTGGCGGTGGCGCAGGGGAAGCGGAACGAGGAGCTGTGCCGGATCAACGAGCATCTGGCCGGGATGGAGGAACGGTCCCGGTCCACCGAGCGGACCGTGGCAGAGGCGCTTCACCGCATCGCGGACACGCTCGACCTTCTCGCCCACCGGTTCCCGTCGTCGGTCGCGCCCGCGACACAGGCCCCCTCACTCACGCCCCAGGCGCTGCTGGCCAGGTGGCGGGCGAAGAACCTGGTCGTGACGGAGGACGTGCACGCGGTGGCGGCGTACCTGGCGCCGATGCTCGTGCGGGGGCCGGCCCGGTGCCAGCTGGAGGACGTCGCCGCGCGCACGGGGCTGACGCTGGAGCGGGTGCGTGACTGTGTGCGCATGCTGATCAAGCGCGGGTGTATCCGGCAGACGGGATGCTCGCCGGACGGGGCACCGGTGTACGTCCTGCCCTAGCGGTCCATGGCGGTCGACGCAGCAGGCCCGAAGTCGCAAAACGAGGTTGCGGCTTCGGGCCTCTGCCTACCGTAGCGCCTCGCGGTCGTCGCGGGGCGTTGTCAGTGGGGCGTCCTACTCTGATGAGTGATGGCACAGGCATGGAAGTGCTCGGGGCTGCGGTGGTCGGCGGACGGTCCGGTGCTGGTTTGGGACGGCGGCCGGAGCAGTGCGCTGCCGTGGGGGAAGCGGGTGGCCTTCGGGGTCGCGGAAGGGGGAGCGAGGACGTGTGTGGGAGCGCGGGGGCATTCCTGTCCGGTGCGGGCGGTGGTGCCGGGGCGGAGCAGGGGCGCGCGGTGCGAGGAGTGCGCCCGTCTGGATCGGGCGCACTCGGTGGCGGCGGACACGATCGCCGACGATCCCCGGCCCTACCGCGTATATCTGGCGTGGTTCGGGCCCGGCATGGTCAAGGTCGGCATCACCGCCGTGGAGCGCGGCTCGGCACGGCTGCTCGAGCAGGGCGCCGTCTGCTTCAGCTGGCTGGGCACCGGCCCGCTGATGGCGGCGCGGCGCACCGAGGAGTTGCTGCGCGCCGCGCTCGGCGTACCGGACCGGATTCCGTACGCCGAGAAGCGGGCGGTGCGTTCCGCGTTGCCCGGGTCCGCGGAGGAGCGGGCGGCCGAGATCGGGGGGCTGCACGCGCGGGCCGTGGCGCTGGGCGGCTGGCCTGACTCGCTGACCCGTGCGCCGTACCGACCCGTCGATCACTGGGCGGTGTTCGGGCTGGCCGGGCTGCCACCCGCCGTCGGGGAGGTGACCGAGCTGGTGCCGGGTGGTGCGGTGCACGGCGAGCTCGTCGCGGCGGCCGGGCCGGACCTGCACCTGGCGGGCGGGGGCGGCGTCGTCGTACTCGATACGAGGCTGGTTACCGGGTGGGAGCTGGTCCGGGCGGATACCGGTGAACTGACCGTGCCCACACGGCGGGTCAGCGGTACGAGCAGCGTGCAGGACGGCCTGTTCTGACGGCGCCGGGCGGCGACGCACTCTGGGGCACGCAGGTGTCCGACAGCTCCCGTACAGCGTGTGCACAGGCGACGCAGAGCACGTGCCCAGGTGCCTGCGGGCCAAATGGGCCGTAACCGCTGGCAAAGACCCGCCAGTTGGCGCTTGCCTGAGAGATCCCTGTGGGTTTCTCAGGGAAATCACAGATAACGGAAAGCGTCCTCTCAGAGGCTCCCGACATGGTTTCCACCATGACCACGACCTCGCCCCAGGGGCGCACCGAACTGCTGAGGCCGGACGGGAGCCCCGTCCGAGTGCTTGTGGTGGACGACGAACTGTCGATCACCGAACTGCTGAGCATGGCTCTTCGTTACGAGGGCTGGCAGATCAGGAGTGCGGGGGACGGGCAGGGGGCCGTCCAGGCGGCCCGCGAGTTCCGGCCCGACGCCGTCGTCCTGGACATGATGCTGCCCGACATGGACGGGCTCACCGTCCTCGGGCGGCTGCGACGGGAACTGCCCGACGTGCCGGTGCTGTTCCTCACCGCCAAGGACGCGGTCGAGGACCGTATCGCCGGTCTCACCGCCGGCGGCGACGACTACGTCACCAAGCCGTTCAGCCTGGAGGAGGTCGTGGCCAGGCTGCGCGGGCTCATCCGGCGCTCCGGCGCGGCCGACCGGCGGTCCGACTCGGTGCTGGTGGTCGGTGACCTGACCCTGGACGAGGACAGCCACGAGGTGTCGCGGGCGGGGGATTCCATCCACCTCACCGCCACCGAGTTCGAACTCCTGCGCTTCCTCATGCGCAATCCGCGGCGTGTGCTCAGCAAGGCGCAGATCCTGGACCGCGTGTGGTCGTACGACTTCGGCGGTCAGGCCAACGTCGTCGAGCTCTACATCTCGTATCTCCGGCGCAAGATCGACGCGGGCCGTGAGCCGATGATCCACACCCGGCGTGGGGCCGGTTATCTGATCAAGCCTGCCGCGTCATGAGCGGGCGACGACGGCCGCGTGCGCAGAAGCGACGTGCGGGAAAGCCGCGCACCCTTCGGTCGCGGCTCGTCGTCGCGTCCGTGGTGCTGATCGCCGTGGTCTGTGCGGTGATCGGCACCGTGACGACCCTTGCGCTGAAGTCCCACCTGTACGAGCAACTGGACGGCAAGGTGGACGAGGTCGGCATGCACGCGGTGGGCGGCCGCATGGGCGGCAAGCGGCCCCCCGGCGACGCAGCAGGGGGACAGAAGCCTCCTGCGGAGTCGCGCGCCAATGCCCCGGCGAGTGCCAAGGCCGCGAGGTTCGTCACGCAGCCGCCGAATCCGCCCAGGACCATCGCCGCCTATGTGGAGAAGGGCAAGATCGCCAGTGCCGCCGTCTCCCGGCAGCGGAGCGACGACAACGACGTCTTCCTGGGAATGAGCGCCGACGGCCTCGACACCGCGCAGAAGGCGGCCCTGGCATCGGTGGCGAAGGACCAGCGCGAGCACTCGGTGAACATCCCGGGCATCGGCGAGTACCGCGTCAAGTACGTGACGAGCGAGGACCAGAAGGAGGCGTACTACGTCGCCCTCCCCACCGCCGAGGTCGACGCCAACATCAACACCCTCATCCTCGTGGAGGTCAGCGTCACCGCCGCCGGCCTCGGTGCCGCCGTCATCGCCGGTTACGTCCTCGTCGGCGTGGCCACCCGCCCCCTCCGCAAGGTCGCCGCCACCGCCACCCGGGTCTCCGAACTCCCCCTGCACACCGGCGAGGTGAACCTCAGCGAGCGGGTCCCGGAGTCGGAGACGGATCCGCACACCGAGGTCGGGCAGGTCGGCGCGGCGCTCAACCGGATGCTGAACCATGTGCACGGTGCGCTGCACGCCCGCCAGCAGAGCGAGATGCGGGTACGGCAGTTCGTGGCCGACGCCAGTCACGAGCTGCGGACGCCGCTCGCCTCCATCCGCGGGTACGCCGAGCTGACGCGGCGCGGACGCGAGCAGGTCGGGCCCGACACCCGGCACGCCCTCGGGCGTATCGAGTCCGAGGCCGGGCGGATGACCCTGCTCGTCGAGGACCTGCTGCTCCTCGCACGGCTCGATGCCGGACGCCCGCTGCAGTTCGAGCAGACCGACCTCGTCCCGCTGGTCGTGGACACGATCAGCGACTCCCGGGCGGCCGGCATGGACCACAACTGGCGGCTCGACCTGCCCGACGAACCCGCCCTGGTGTCGGCGGACGCGGCGCGGATCCAGCAGGTGCTGGTCAACCTGCTGGGCAACGCCCGCAAGCACACCCCGCCCGGGACGACCATCACCGCGCGCGTGCAGCGGCGCGGTCCCTGGATGTGCGTGGACGTCGAGGACAACGGCCAGGGCATCCCGCCGGATCTGCTGCCGCACGTCTTCGAGCGGTTCGCGCGCGGCGACTCCGCGCGGTCGAGGGCGACCGGTTCGACCGGCCTGGGCCTCGCCATCGTGGAGGCGGTCGCCACCGCGCACGGTGGCGCGGTGACCGTGGACAGCGTGCCGGGGCGGACGGTGTTCACCATGCACCTGCCCGCGCTCGGTCCCGCCGCTCCGCGGCCGGCCCCCGAGACGAACCGGCAGTCGCACTCACAGGCACACCACAGCACCACCACATGGGTGCGACAGGGCACTTGACCAGAGTCTTCGCCATGCGAACCGACTCTTCTCCCGGCACCCTGCCGGCGCGGGAGCACCTCCCGGCCGGCGACGCCGGTACGCCTGTCCTGGACGTAGTGATCCCCGTCTACAACGAGGAGAAGGACCTCCGGCCCTGTGTGCTCGGACTGCACGAGCACCTCACGCGCACCTTCCCGTACGCGTTCCGCATCACGATCGCGGACAACGCGTCCACGGACACCACCGCCCAGGTGGCGGCGCGGCTGGAGGCGGAGGTCCCGGAAGTCACCAACTTCCGCCTGGAGCAGAAGGGCCGGGGCCGTGCCCTGCGGACCGTGTGGTCCGCATCGGACGCCCCGGTCCTCGCCTACATGGACGTCGACCTGTCCACCGACCTGAACGCGCTGCTGCCGCTGGTGGCGCCGTTGATCTCGGGCCACTCCGACCTGGCGATCGGGTCCCGGCTGGCCCGCTCCTCGCGGGTGGTCCGGGGTCCCAAGCGGGAGTTCATCAGCCGCGTCTACAACCTCATCCTGCGCGGCTCGCTGCAGGCCCGCTTCTCGGACGCGCAGTGCGGCTTCAAGGCGATCCGGCGTGACGTCGCCCAGGTGCTGCTGCCGCTGGTCGAGGACACCGGCTGGTTCTTCGACACCGAGATGCTGGTGCTCGCCGAGCGCGCGGGCCTGCGGATCCACGAGGTGCCGGTCGACTGGGTCGACGACCCCGACTCGACGGTGCACATCGTGCGGACGGCGACCGACGACCTCAAGGGCGTGTGGCGGATCGGCAGGGCCCTGACCACCGGTTCGCTGCCGCTGGACCGGCTCACCCGGCCGTTCGGCGACGACCCGCGCGACCGGGAGATCAAGGACGTACCGAACGGGCTGGCCCGCCAGCTGGTCGGATTCTGTGTCGTCGGCGGTCTGTCCACCCTGTTCTACCTGGCGCTGTACAGCGTCTTCCGGCAGTTCTCCGGCTCTCAGGTCGCGAACGCGCTGGCCCTGCTGGTCTCGGCCGTGGCGAACACGGCGGCCAACCGGCGGCTCACCTTCGGGGTGCGCGGCCCGGGCGGGGCCGTCCGGCACCAGGCACAGGGCCTGGTGGTCTTCGGTATCGGCCTCGCCCTGACCAGCGGTTCGCTCGCCGCGCTGAACGCGGCCACCTCCGACCCCGCGCACTCCACCGAACTGGCGGTGCTGATCGCCGCCAACCTCGCGGCGACGGTGCTGCGCTTCCTGCTGTTCCGTGCGTGGGTGTTCCCCGACCGCGGTGAGACCGCCCCGGCCTCGACGGCCGTGACCGGGCACCACCCGTCCTCGGCGAGCCGCAGCACGGTGGTTCCGCGGCAGCAGGGTCCGTACGCCCCGCTGCCGCAGCGTCCGGCGGTCCGCGAGCCCCGGGCCACGTACGACACGACTCATGGCACGTCGTACGACACGACTCATGACACGAAGTACGACGCGACGTACGACACGACCCGGTTCCGCGCCGGTGAAGCCGCGGACCGCTCCTGGAGGGACGCGACGATGCGGCTGCAGCCGGCCCGTCCCCACGACACCGACCCGAGGGACGCCCGATGAGCACCGACACCGACCACCCCACCCACCCGGGGGGCACAGGTCCCTCCGGCTGGGGTCCGGCCGAGGCCGCCGCTTCCCCGGCCGCTTCCCCGGCCGCCTCCCCGGGCCGGCCCCAGGCACAGCGGCCGTCCGCGGCCCCGGCGCCCGGTGCGGGTGAGCCCGAGCAGCCCTTCGTCCGCAGACTGTGGCGGGGCCGGCCCGAGGACCCGCGCTGGGTGCGCCCGGCCTTCCTCGGCCTGCTGGCCGCCACCTTCCTGCTGTACCTGTACAACCTGAGCGCCTCCGGCTACGCCAACTCCTTCTACTCGGCGGCCGTGCAGGCGGGCAGCAAGTCGTGGAAGGCGTTCTTCTTCGGTTCGCTGGACGCGGGCAACGCCATCACCGTCGACAAGCCCCCGGCCTCACTGTGGCCGATGGCGCTGTCGGTGCGGATCTTCGGCCTCGATTCGTGGGCGATCCTGGTGCCCGAGGTCGTCATGGGCGTCGCCACGGTCGCCGTGGTGTACGCGGCGGTGCGCCGCCGGTTCAGTCCCGCGGCCGGTCTGATCGCGGGTGCGGTGCTCGCGCTCACCCCCGTCGCGGCGCTGATGTTCCGGTTCAACAACCCGGACGCGATGCTGGCGCTGCTCATGGCCCTCGCCTGCTACCTGGTGGTGCGGGCCGTGGAGGACGGCCGTACGAGGTGGCTGGTCTGGGCGGGGGTGGCGATCGGCTTCGCGTTCCTCGCCAAGACCCTGCAGGCCTTCCTGATCCTGCCGCCGCTGGCGATCGTGTACGCGGTGTGCGCGCCGGTGTCGCTGAGGAAGCGGTTCGGGCAGCTGGCCGCGGCGACGGCCGCGCTGGTCGTCTCGGGCGGCTGGTGGGTCGCGATCGTCGAGCTGTGGCCCGCCTCGTCCCGTCCGTACGTCGGCGGTTCGCAGAACAACTCCTTCCTGGAGCTGACCTTCGGCTACAACGGCCTCGGCCGGCTGAGCGGCGACGAGACCGGCAGCGTGGGCGGTGGCGGTGGTGGCGCGCGCGGCGGTACCGGCATGTGGGGCGAGACCGGCTGGAACCGGATGTTCAACTCCGAGGTCGGCGGCCAGATCTCCTGGCTGCTGCCGGCCGCGCTGGTGCTGCTCGTCGCGGGCCTGGTGGCCACCCGGAGGCTGGGGCGGACCTCCGTCACCCGCGCCTCGTTCCTGGTGTGGGGCGGTTCGCTGCTGATCACCATGGTGGTCTTCAGCTACATGGCGGGCATCTTCCACCAGTACTACACGGTGGCCCTCGCCCCCTACCTCGCGGCCGTGATCGGCATGGGCGCCGGGCTGCTCTGGGAGAAGCGGCAGGAGACGTGGGCGTCGATCACCCTCGCCGCCTCCGTAGTGGCGGCCGCGGCCTGGGGGTACGTCCTGCTCAACCGCACCTCCGACTACCTGCCCTGGCTGAAGTGGCTGGTGCTGGTCGGCGGTCTGGCCGCCGCGCTCGGCCTGGTCTTCGCCGGCCGGGTGACCCGCCGACTGGCGCTCGGTGCGGCGGCGGTCGGCCTGGTGGCGGCGCTGGCCGGTCCGACCGCGTACACCCTCAGCACGCTGCGGGAGGGCCACACCGGTTCCATCGTCACGGCGGGTCCGGCCGGCGCGAGCATGATGGGCGGCGGCCGTGGCGGTCCCGGCGGCGGCATGCCGGGCCAGGGCCCGCAGGGACAGCGGAACGGCAACGGCAACACCCAGGGCCAGGGCCCGCAGGGCAACGGCACGGGCGGGTTCCCCGGCGGCGGTATGCCGGGCCGGAACCAGCAGAACGGCGGGGGCACCACCCAGAACCAGCAGAACGGCGGGGGCTTCCCCGGCGCCGGCCGGATGGGTGAGGGCGGCCGTATGGGCGGCGCCGGTGGCGTCGGCGGTCTGCTGAACGGGGCCGGCGTCGGCTCCGAGGCCAGGAAGCTGCTCGCGGCGGACGCCGGCAGGTACACCTGGGTCGCCGCGTCCATCGGCTCCCAGAACGCCGCGAGCTACCAGTTGGCCACCGGTGACCCGGTGATGGCGATCGGCGGCTTCAACGGCACCGACCCGTCGCCGACGCTCGCCCAGTTCAAGAAGTACGTGGAGGACGGCAGGATCCACTACTTCATCTCGGGCGGCGGCATGGGCGGTGGCGGCAACAGCGGCACGTCGTCGCAGATCACCTCGTGGGTCCAGAGCAACTTCAAGAAGGTGACGGTCGGTTCGGCCACCTTCTACGACCTCACGCGGAAGACCGGTAGCTGACGGCTGTCGCGGAGGCCGGTTCGCGGAGGTTCGCGGGGGGAGGCGGTGGCCGAGGGGCCACCGCCTCCCTCGTGTCGACCGGGGCACGCGGCCGCGGACGGGGTACGGCTCTGGCATCGTGGAGAGTGGCCCCACAGGTCGAGGAAGGTGCGCCGATGGCGAAGGCTGGCGAGCGGTCTGCGCGGTCCAGTGTCTGGCTGGAGGGCAAACCGCGCCGGGGCGGACGAGGGCAGCCCTCAGGGCTGGACCGTGACCGGATCACCGAGGCCACCGTGCGGCTGCTGGACGCGGAGGGACTGGCGAAACTCTCCATGCGGCGGCTGGCCGCCGGGCTGAACGTCACCGCGATGTCCCTGTACTGGTACGTCGACACCAAGGACGACCTGCTCGAGCTGGCGCTGGACGCGGCCCTCGGCGAGCTGCGGCTGCCCGACCCGGAGGCCGCGGACGAGGACTGGCGGGACCAGGTGCGGGCGCTGGCCAGGGAGTACCGGGGGCTGCTGGTGCGGCATCCCTGGCTGTCGCCGCTGGTGGGCCGGTTCCTGAACATCGGGCCGAACTCGCTGGCCTTCTCGCGAGTGCTGCAGCGGGTCATGCGCCGGGCGGGGCTGCCCGCGCACGGGGTGACCGGTGCGATCTCGGCCGTGTTCCAGTTCGTGTACGGCTACGGCACCGTCGAGGGGCATTTCTCCGAGCGGGCCGCGGACACCGGACTGAGCCCCGACGACTACTTCCAGCAGGCCATGAGCGCGGTGACCGGGACGCCGGGCGAGGCCGCCGTGTTCCTGGCCGAGTCCGAGGAGATCATGGCGGCCCGCGGCGGCGACACGGTCAAGGAGATGCTGGAGCGGGACTTCACCTTCGCCCTGGACCTGCTGGTGGCAGGCATCGAGGCGATGGTGGAACACGGCTGACCGGGCCCCGCGGCTACTCCCCGCTCACCAGTCGTGCCGGGAAGCCGCCGGTGGCGACGGGGCCCCAGCGTTCGGGGGTGATGCGGATGATGGACTTGCCCTGCTTGACCATGGCCTGCCGGTACTCGTCCCAGTCCGGGTGCTCGCCGGCGATGTTGCGGTAGTACTCGACCAGGGGCTCGACGGAGTCGGGGGTGTCGATGACCTCGGCGGTGCCGTCGATCTGGACCCAGGGGCCGTTCCAGTCGTCGCTCAGGACGATCAGGCTGACCCGCGGGTCCCGCTTGGCGTTGCGGGTCTTGGCTCGTTCGGGGTAGGTGGAGACGACGATCCGGCCCGAGTCGTCGACCCCGCAGGTCAGCGGCGACCCCTGGGGTCCGCCGTCGGTCCGCCGGGTCAGCAGGATCGCGTGGTGGCGTGGGCGTACGAAGTCCAGCAACTCGTCGAGGGACACGGCGGTGTTGGTCGCGATGTTCGGTGCCATACGGCCAGCGTAGGCCGCCGCCGCCCGGATCCCGAGTCCACTACGCCGTCAGGGCCTCCGTCAGGTCGTCGTACACCGGGACGTCGCGGCGTACGCCGGTCAGCTCCAGGACGCGGCCGGGCAGCTCTCCCGGGTGGGCCACCACGCGTACCTGGGTGTGCGGGGGCAGAAGGCGGCGTACTTCGTGGATCAGGCGGGCGCCCTGGGAGTCGAGGAAGCCGGTGTCCGTGAGGTCCAGCACGAGCACGTGCAGCCGGCCGGCGCGGGCGCGGGAGACGGACAGCACGTGGGCGAGCAGGTCGTCGGCGTTGCAGAAGTCGATTTCCGGGGGGAGCGTGAGCAGGGTGCGGCCGGGCAGGCCACTCGGGTCGCGGGGAGTCGGGAGGAAGGTCACGGCACTCACCTGAGGGCAGACGGTCGTCGTCCGGATTCCTGACGGAACGGAACGAGGCCGCTTCCTGACCCGCGGCCCATTCCACCACGCGTCGTGCGGTCACGGAAGCGCGCCGACGGGTCGTCGGGCGAAGGTCACCTTCCGGCAACAGAGCAGCTAGAGTGCTGTTCGTCCTGTGCTCGCAGTCGGGAATGTGCTGCGGAGCTCTCCTGCGCATGGCCGTGAGGCCTTGCATGCCGAAGAGGTTCGTGGTGACTGCGTCTGACTTTTCCGATGTGCCCGGTTTGCCGGTTGGCTTCGAGCTGGCCGAGGCGCTCACCGTGGCGGCTCGGCAACTGCACGAGACCACCACCCCGGACGGCACCCTGCGCACAGCGGTCAATCTGGCGGTCGACCTGCTGCCCGGAGCCGAGCACGCCGGGATCTCCGAGATCGAGCGCGGCGACCTGCGCCGTACGATCGCCTGGACCGACGAGGTGGTACGGACCGCCGAGTCACCGGGCGGCACCGAAGGCGCACCGCACTGGGAGCAGTTGTGGCACGCGCCGGTGGCGCGGATAGAGGACATCGGGACCGACGGCGGCGGTGGCCTGCTGTCGGACCTGGGGCTGCGTTCGGTCCTCTCCCTGCGGCTGCGTGCCGACCGACGCCGGCTCACCGTGCTGACCGCCTACTCCCGCAAGCCGCGCGCCTTCGACGAGGCCAGCACCCGGGTGGGCCGGCTGTTCACCGCCCACGTCAGCCTGGCCCTGCAGTCGGTGACCGTCCGCGAGCAGCTCACCGAGGCGATGCGCACCCGGGACCTGATCGGGCAGGCCACCGGCATCCTGATGGAACGCCTGGACATCGACGCGGCGGAGGCCTTCGACAGCCTGGTCCGCACCTCCCAGCGGGAGAACGTCAAGCTGCGTGACCTGGCCCGTCGCATCGTGGGCAACAAGGAAGGGGCCTGAGGGGGACGGGCCCGGCCCGGCACGGGGAGGCGTGAAGGGGCCCACACTCTGCTTCGGCGGGCGATGACGGGATATCCGATAGGCCATGAGACCTGAGACCCCCGACACGCTGGACCGGGCGATGGCGCGCAGCGGCGGTCTCGACACGCTGCTGCGCGATCTGGCCGACCGTGCCGTGCACGAGGTGCCCGGCGTGGTGGCGTGCAGCGTCACCGTGCGCCGCGCCGACCGGCTGCTCACCCTGGCGGGCAGCGGCGGCATGCCCGGCGGACTGGACCAGCGGCAGTACGAGAACGGCTCGGGCCCGTGCGTCGACGCCGCCGGCACCGGGCAGGAGCAGTACGCGCCGGACCTGGCCCGGGAGACCCGCTGGCCGGCGTACCGGGCGTACGCGCTCTCCGTCGGTGTCCGCAGTGTGCTGGCGCTGCCGCTGGACGTCGAGGGGGAGACGGGCGCGGCCCTCAACTTCTACGCCGCCGGGCCGGGCGCGCTGGAGTCCGGCCTCGAGCAGGCCAGGAACTTCGCGCAGCGGGCCGCGGACACGGTGAACGTCGCCCTGCACATCGAGCGTGAGCAGCAGTCCACCGCCGACGTGCGCGTGGCCCTGCTCTCCCGCAGCGTCATCGACCAGGCGATCGGCATCCTGATGGCCCGCGAACGGGTCGACGCCCGGATCGCCCTGGAGCGGCTGCGCCGCGCCTCCCAGGACCGCAACGTCAAGCTCCGCGACCTGTGCACCGATCTGGTGACCCGGGTCGGCGGCACCCCGCCGCCCTCGGCGTAGCGCTCCCCGGCCGAGCGGTGGCGGCTCAGCCGAGCGGCAGCGACTCGCCCTGTACGGCCTGGATGTCCAGCTCCACCTTCAGCGTCGTGCCGATGGCCGCGATGCCGGCCTGCAGGACCTGGTTGTAGTTCATCGCGAAGTCCTCGCGGTGCAGCTGGGCCGTCGCCCGGAAGGCCGCGCGGGTGCCGCCCCACGGGTCGGCGCCGGTGCCGAGGTAGGCCAGGTCGAGGTCGACGGGGCGGACGACACCGTGCATCGCCAGCTCGCCGTGCACGGTCCAGCGGTCGGAGCCGGTGGCCTTCAGTCCCGTCGAGTGATACGTGATCTCGGGGTGCCGCTCGACGTCCAGGAAGTCGGCCGAGCGCAGGTGGGTGTCACGGGTGTCGTTGCCCGTGTCGACGGAGGCGGCCCTGATGACCGCCTGGACGCGGGACTTGGTGACGTCGTCGGGGGCGATCTCGATCGAGCCCGAGAAGTCCCTGAACCGGCCGTGCACGCTGGAGATCCCCAGGTGCTGGGCGACGGCGGCCACCGAGGAGTGCGCCGGGTCGATGGTCCACGGTCCGGGCGGGGGCAGTTCGGTGCCGCCCTGCCGGGCCAGCGTCACCGTCCCGACCTCGGCCCGCCCACTGGCGGTGACGAGCGCGCTGGCGGCTGCGGGCGCGTACCCGACGGCCGTGACGATCACCGTGTACGCTCCCGGCGCCAGTTCGGTGGTGTCCCGCACCGCGCCCTCGGCGTCCGCCTCGGCGCGCAGTACCTGGGTGCCCGTCATGTCGGTCACCGTGACGACCGCGTGCGACACGGCCCAACCGTCGCGGGTACGGATCCTCGCGGTCAGTCCCATCCCGTCAACTCCCTGAAAAGCTCTGAATAGCGCTATAAATCGCGCACATGGAAGCCGGCCCGGGGCAGCGCGGGCTGCCCCGGGCCGGCCGTGGACTACTCGCCGGGGTGGGCGAGTTCGATGTCGTGGTCGTCGACTCCGGTGCCGGACAGCGTCAGCGCCGTGGCGGCCGGCGGGTAGCCCGTCGCGATGACGGTGTACTCGCCGCTGTCCAGGTCGGCGAAGGCGTACGCCCCGTCCGCCCCGGTGGTGGCCGTGCCGACCACGTTGCCCGCCGCGTCCACCAGGGTCACGCGGGCGTCGGCCAGCGGACCGTGCGGGGCCCGTACGACGCCCTGGAGCTGGGCGCCGGCGTCCAGGTCGACCTCGAGCCGGGTGACGCCGGTGGCGCCGATCTCGACGGGCAGGGCACGCGGCCGGAAACCGGCGGCGTTGACCGCGACGGTCACCACGCCCGGCACCAGTTCGGTGAAGGCGAAGTCGCCCTGCTCACCGGTGTTGCCGGTGGCCAGCAGATCGCCGCGCACATCGGTGACGATCACCATGGCGTCCTTGACCGGCAGCGCGCTCCCGGCCGCCCGGACCACACCGCTCAGCCCGCTGGTACCGCTGAGCAGGATGTCGTACGACACCGGCTCCTCGCCCACCAGCACGGTGGACGCCTGCGGCTGGTAGCCGTCGGCGGAGGCGATCAGGACGTAGGAGCCCGCACCAGGGGCGCTCAGCGTGTAGGAGCCGTCGGCCTGCGCGACCGAGCGGCCCAGCTGGCGGCCGGAGAGCGAGATCAGGGTGACCGCGGCCTGCGGGACCGGGGCGCTCTCGGCGCCGCGGACGAAGCCGTGCAGGGGGGTGCCGCCGGACGCGGACTGCTCGGGCGCGGCCACCGTGGCGACGGCCGCGAGGCGCCGCGTGCCCTCGGGGCCGGTCTCGGTGCCGGCGGTCGCGGCGGCCCAGCTGGGCACCCGCTCCTCTCCGGCGGGCTCGGACACCTCGGCGGCCGGGGCCTGGGCCTCGGCGACGGCCGGGGCGGCGGCGGGGTCGACCGGCGCGGCCTCGGTCTCGGCGGCCTGCGCCAGCGCGCCCTTCGTCCGCAGCGGGACCTCCTTGATGAACAGGGTGATCAGGAAGGCGATGGCCGCGAGGCCACCCGCGATGTAGAAGACGTCGGCGATGCCGTGGCCGTAGGCGCTCTCCAGGAGCGTGCGCAGCGGCGCGGGCAGCCTGTCCATGTCCGGGATGCTGTCCGTGGAGCCCGAACCGGCCAGTGCGGCCTGGTACTTGGGGCTCAGGGCGGAGATGCCGTCCTGGACGTAGTGCGTGATCCGGTGCGACATCACCGCGCCGAGGGCGGAGACGCCGACCGCACCGCCGAGGGAGCGGAAGAAGGTGACCGTGGAGCTGGCCGAGCCGAGGTCGGACGGGGCCACCTGGTTCTGCGTGGCGAGCACCAGGTTCTGCATCATCATGCCGATGCCGAGACCCAGCAGCGCCATGAAGATGGCCATCTTCCGGTAGTCGGTGTCGTAGCGGATGCCGCCCAGCAGGCACAGGCCGGCCGTCACCAGGACGCCACCGCTGACCAGCCAGGCCTTCCAGCGGCCGGTGCGGGTGATGAACTGACCCGAGACGGTCGAGGAGACGAACAGACCGCCGATCATCGGGATGGTCATGACGCCGGACATCGTCGGGGACTTGTCGCGGGCGAGCTGGAAGTACTGGCTGAAGAACACCGTGCCGGTGAACATCGCGACACCGACGAACAGCGAGGCGAGCGACGCCAGCGTGATGGTGCTGTTCCTGAACAGGCGCAGCGGGATGATGGGCTCGCTCGCCTTGGACTCGACGAGCACGAACAGCGCGCCGAGGACGATCGAGCCGCCGACCATCGCGTACGTCTGCCACGACACCCAGTCGTACTTGTCACCGGCGAAGGTGACCCAGACCAGCAGCAGGGAGACGGCGGCGGAGATGAAGAACGCCCCGCCCCAGTCGACCTTCACGTCCCGCTTCACCACGGGCAGGTGCAGGGTCTTCTGCAGCACGATCAGCGCGATGACGGCGAAGGGCACGCCGACGTAGAAGCACCAGCGCCAGCCCAGCCACGAGGTGTCGGTGATGACACCGCCGAGCAGCGGGCCGCCCACGGTGGCGATGGCGAAGGTGGCACCCAGGTAGCCGGAGTAACGGCCGCGCTCACGCGGGGAGATCATCGCCGCCATGACGATCTGGGCCAGGGCGGACAGACCGCCGACGCCGATGCCCTGCACGACACGGCAGGCGATCAGCATGCCGGGGTTCTGCGACAGGCCGGCGGCCGCCGAGCCCAGCACGTAGATGACCAGGGCTATCTGGACGAGCGCCTTCTTGCTGTACAGGTCGGCGAGCTTGCCCCACAGGGGAGTGGCCGCGGTCATCGACAGCAGGGCGGCGGTGACGACCCAGGTGTAGGCGGACTGGCCGCCGCCGAGGTCGCTGATGATGTGCGGCAGGGCGTTGGTGACGATCGTGGACGACAGGATCGCCACGAACATACCGAGCAGCAGCCCGGAGATCGCCTCCATGATCTGCCGGTGCGTCATCGGGGCGTCGGCGCCTGCGCCTCCCCCGTGCTTGGCGTGAGCCCGCACACCGGCTGGTGTGGTCGTTGCCATGGGCTTCCTTTTCCTACGTCTTATGCGGGTGTACGGGTGGTCGTCTCGAGTACGGGTGTGGCGGCCGGTGGTCTGTGGGGGGTCCGGCAGTCGCCGAAGCTCGCCCTGAGCCGGGTCATGAGGCGGATCAGCTGGCCCACCTCCTCGTCGGTCCAGTCGCTCAGCCGCTCGGCCAGCAGCTCGCTGCTGCGCCGGGACAGCTCGCAGACCTTGTCCTCGCCCGCCGGGGTGAGGCGCAGGATGCGCGAGCGCTTGTCCGCCGGGTCGGGTGCCCGCTCGATCCAGCCCCGCTCGGCGACATGCGTCACGTGCCGGCTGGTCACCGACATGTCCACGGCCAGCAGCTCGGCGAGCTTGCTCATGCGCATGTCCCCGTGCCGGCCGAGCAGCGTCAGCACGCCGGCGGAACCGGCCGGGCAGTCGGGCGGCAGGATCCGTCCCAGGTCCCGTTTCACGGCGCCGAAGGCGCTGAGCTGACGCGCCAGCTCTTCGAACTGCGTCTGCTGCGCCATCACACCTCCCGTATTCGTTGCTTGTGGCAACCATAGAACTGGTTGGTTGCCGCAGGCAAACATAATCGGGGTCGGCGAGACAAAAAATTGGCAAAGGCAAGTATGGCGTCCGTAAACACGCAGGTGGGTGGGGCGGCCGAGTGCATGGCCCCGTACCCGGCCCCCCACTTGGGCCGTCCCCCGCGATTCGCTAATGTCTCGGGCCATGGCTAACACCCAGGGCCCCCAGGGCAACTACGACCCCGCCGGCAGCACCCAGATGTTCCGCGCGTTCGTCGACGAGGCCCCTCAGGGGCGGCAGCAGCAGGCGGCCACCTCGTCCGGTCCCCGCGTCGGTCTGATCGTCGGCGTCGTCGCGGCGATCGTCGTCGTGGCGGCGGTGGCCTGGCTCGCGCTCGCGTAGCCGCTGTCGGCTACTTCCATTCCACGTGCACGTCGCGCGTCTCGACGTGCATGCCGAGAGGCACCCTCCAGGCGTCGACGCACACCGTCCAGGTGTGCTCCTTCCGTGCCCCGGCGGCGATCGGCGCCGGCAGGTCCCCGGCCGACCCCACGGTCGCCCAGTCGGTGCCGAGCGCGTCGACGATGTGCGTCCCGAAGCTCACCGTGCCCGAACGCACGGCCTGGCCGCCCGAGTTGTGGAAGTCCACGGTCACGTCCTCGCACCAGCGCTTGTCCGTGGGCTCGCGGGTGGGCTCGCTCCAGTTCAGGGCGGCGGGGCCGGGAGCGGGCGTGGAGGGCGGCGGCTTCGGCGCCGAAGGGGGTGGTCCCGACGGGGGAACGGACGGCTTCGGGGCCGTACTCCGACCGGCCCCGGGGACTCCCTCCGTACCGGGTGAAGCGGGGCCGGGACTCCCGCCGGAGCCGGACCGTTCGGTGTGGCGCCCCGGTGCGGCGCCGCCCGCCGAGGGGGCGTCGCTCGCCGAAGGAGCGCCGCCGCCCGCCGAGGGGGCGTCGCTCGCCGAAGGAGCGCCGCCGTCCCGGCCGGGGGTCCTGCCACCGCCTTTCGCAGGGCTGTCGAGCGGCACCAGTGTCACCGCGTCCGTGAGGGCCGCGGTGGGCAGCGCGCCCGGCGTGCCGCCCACCGGACCGACCGCGGCGTAACCCTCGCCACCGCCGCTTCCGCATGCGGTCAGGGCCGCGCCGAGACAGACGACGGCCGCCGACACTGCCGTGACGACGGCGCACCGGCGGCCATGAGTCGATCCTGTCGGCCCTGTCGATCCTGTCGGCCCTGTCGGCCCTGTCGGACCCGTGGGCCCTGTCGGACCCGTGGGCCCTGTCGGACCCGTGGGCCCTGTCGGACCCGTCGCTCCCGTCACTCGAAGCATCACGCCATACTGGCTGACGATCCGTCAGACGGGAAGGGGGGCGGTCAGTCCGAGATCAGGCCGTCCCGCAGCTGTGCCAGGGTCCGGGTCAGCAGCCGGGAGACGTGCATCTGGGAGATGCCGACCTCCTCGCCGATCTGGGACTGGGTCATGTTGGCGAAGAAGCGCAGCATGATGATCCGCCGCTCCCGGGGCGGGAGCTTGGCCAGCAGCGGCTTCAGGGACTCCCGGTACTCCACGCCCTCCAGGGCGGTGTCCTCGTAGCCGAGCCGGTCGGCCAGGGAGCCCTCGCCGCCGTCGTCCTCGGGGGCGGGGGAGTCCAGCGAGGACGCCGTGTAGGCGTTGCCGACCGCCAGGCCGTCCACCACGTCTTCCTCGGAGACGCCCAGGACGGCGGCGAGTTCGGTCACCGTCGGGGAGCGGTCCAGCTTCTGGGAGAGCTCGTCGCTGGCCTTGGTGAGGGCCAGCCGCAGCTCCTGGAGGCGGCGCGGGACGCGGACCGACCAGGAGGTGTCGCGGAAGAACCGCTTGATCTCGCCCACGACCGTGGGCATCGCGAAGGTCGGGAACTCCACGCCCCGCTCGCAGTCGAAGCGGTCGATCGCCTTGATCAGGCCGATGGTGCCAACCTGGACGATGTCCTCCATCGGTTCGTTGCGGCTGCGGAAGCGGGCCGCCGCGTACCGGACGAGGGGGAGGTTGAGCTCGATCAGCGTGTCCCGGACGTAGGCGCGCTCGGGGCTGTTCTCGTCGAGCGCGGCGAGCCGCAGGAACAGGGAGCGGGACAGCGTGCGGGTGTCGATGTCCGCCGAGGCCGGCAGGGCCGGGGTGTCGGCGGCCGGGATGGCCGGGGCCTGCGCGGACTCGAGGGGCGTGACGTCGTCGATCACGTCGAGCGCATCGAGTTCCTTGGGTGCTGCCTCGCTCATGGTGGGCGTGAGCACCTTCGAGCTGCCCTGTTCTGCGGACATGCCACCCCCTTTGGGTCGCGGGACGGTCGCGGCTGCGCTCGGACGAAGGAACGCAGCCCTCACCTGAATACCGGAGCCGAAGCCACGGCAAACGCGCTTCCCGCAGAATGTCACATGTCGGCAACACGCTGTAGTGACATGTCGACACACAGGAAGCGAATCGGCCCTGGAAAGAAGGGGTCTGACGGTATTTCGAGGCACAACTGTCGGGAAGTTCCCCGCTGAGTGATTCGCTCGCGCCGGTTATGACTCGATCCTGCTTGCGAGTCTTATCCGTGATACCCCGCGTGATCCCGTGCGCACTCCGGTGCGCCCCCTGCGCCCCTCGTGCGTATTCCCAGGTTGCCTATGCCTCGATCCGGTTTGCGGAACGCAGTCGCTGGAAGCTGCGTGCGAGGAGGCGGGACACGTGCATCTGGGAGACGCCGAGTTCCGCGCTGATCTGTGACTGGGTGAGATTGCTGTAGTAGCGCAGCAGCAGAATTCGCTGTTCTCTTTCGGGGAGTTGGACCAGTAGATGGCGTACGAGGTCGCGGTGCTCGACCCCGTCCAGGGCCGGGTCCTCGTAACCGATCCGGTCGAGCAGTCCCGGCAGTCCGTCGCCCTCCTGTGCGGCCTCCAGCGAGGTGGCGTGGTAGGAGCGGCCGGCCTCGATGCAGGACAGCACCTCCTCCTCGCTGATGCGCAGCCGCTCGGCGATCTCGGCGGTGGTGGGGGTGCGGCCCAGGGCGGTGGTCAGGTCCTCGGTGGCGCTGTTGACCTGCACCCACAGCTCGTGCAGCCGGCGCGGTACGTGGACGGTGCGGACGTTGTCCCGGAAGTACCGCTTGATCTCGCCGACCACCGTCGGCATCGCGAAGGTCGGGAACTGCACGCCCCGGTCCGGGTCGAAGCGGTCGATGGCGTTGATCAGGCCGATGGTGCCGACCTGGACGACGTCCTCCATGGGCTCGTTGCGGGAGCGGAAGCGGGCGGCCGCGTACCGCACGAGGGGCAGGTTCGCCTCGATCAGCGCCCCGCGGATCCGGGTGTGCTCCGGGCTCCCCGGCGTCAGCTCCTTGAGCTGGGCGAAGAGCACCTGGGTGAGCGCGCGGGTGTCGGCGCCGCGGCGCTTCTCCGGAGCGGGTGCCTCCTCCTGGGGCGGCGCAGTACTGGCCGACACGGTCAACGCCACCTCTTCATCGGTCCTCCGTCAAAAGGCGGTCATAGCATCACAAGACATGTGCACTGTGTGCAAGCACCGCATAACCCCGTGTTGAGGACAACTTGGGGCAAAAACCACCCGCAAGAAGGAGTGCGGCGAGAAGCAGCGCAGCCCCCCGCCGTTGCGGCGGAGGGCTGAAGAGACGGAGGTCGCGGGCTCAGAACTCGTAGTCGGCGATCACCCAAGTGGCGAACTCCCGCCACAGGCCGACGCCGGCCTGGTGCTCCGGGTGCTCCACGTAGCGGCGCAGCGCCTCCGCGTCATCGAAGGCGGAGTTGATGGCGAAGTCGTAGGCGATGGGCCGGTCGCTGGTGTTCCAGCCCAGCTCCCAGTGGCGGATCTCGGGGATCCTGCCGTCCAGGGCGCGGAAGGCCGCCTCGCCCGCGGCGACCCGCGGATCGTCGCGGCCGACGCCCTCGTCGAGCTTGAACAGGACCAGGTGGCGGATCATGGGTTTCGGCTCTTTCCGGCTAGGGCCTGTCCGGCGGATCAGGTCACAGGAAACGGGTGATGCCTCATCGGCGCTGGTGAACGGGGCGAATGGGGGCGCCCCCGCGTGAGCTCGGTTCGAGCGTGGGGGAGCGTCCGGCCGCAAGGCGGCGGAGGGCGTGCCAAGCCCCGCGTCTGCGGCATGATCCGCCGAACAGGCCCCAGCCGGCTAGTTCTTCGCTCCGTCGGCGACCCAGGTCATGAAGTCCCCGATGGCCTTCGCGGCGTCCGATATGCCCTGGAAGCCTATCTGGACGTAGTCGGCGGCCTTCGCCGGGTCTGTGATGATCACGTACAGAGCGAAGACCACGAGCACGTACACGGTGATCTTCTTGGCGTTCACCGCCACCGCGGCCTCCCCTGTCGCTGACTGTGCCGTGCGCTGCTGACCGCGCCGAGCGCTGTTGATAATCGCACAAAGGGCCCCGTCCAGCGGACGGGGCCCTTTCACAGCGGTAGCGGAGGGATTTGAACCCTCGGTGACTTGCGCCACACTCGCTTTCGAGGCGAGCTCCTTCGGCCGCTCGGACACGCTACCGAGGGAGACCTTACAGCAAGGTGGGCCGTGCTCCGAAATCCTTTCCGGGGCCCCGAACCGCCGGGCTTCAGCGCTCGCGGAAGAAGTCGGTGAGGAGCCGGGCGCAGTCCTCGGCCAGTACGCCCTCGACGACCTCGGGGCGGTGGTTGAGCCGCCGGTCGCGGACCAGGTCCCAGAGCGAACCGGCCGCGCCCGCCTTCTCGTCGCGGGCGCCGTACACCACCCGCTCCACGCGGGCCTGCACCAGCGCGCCCGCGCACATGGTGCAGGGCTCCAGCGTGACCACGAGCGTGCAGCCGGCCAGCCGCCATTCCCCGAGTCTCGCCGCGGCCCGCCGCAGCGCGAGCACCTCGGCGTGGGCCGTCGGGTCGCCGGTGGCCTCGCGCTCGTTGTGCCCGGCCGCGAGCACCGTCGTACCGTCCCTGGACAGCACGACGGCGCCGACGGGAACGTCCCCGCCCCGGACGGCCGTCCGAGCCTCGTCCAGGGCGAGCCGCATGGCGGCCCGCCAGCGGTCGCGAACCGGGTCGTGCGGGGCGGTCAGCGGACGGTCTCCAGCACCTCCGAGGCGCCCAGGGCCTCGGCGATGGTCCCGAGCGCGTCGTCCGCGTCCAGGGCGCGCAGCTCCTTCTCGCCGATGCCCAGGTCGTCGAGGATCTCGCTGTCGCCCACCGGGCTGTGCGGCACCGAGTCGGCGGAGGAGCCGTCCTCGTCATCGTCGTCGGACTCGCCGTCCTCGGTGCCGTCGAGGTCCAGCGCGTCCAGGTCGGGGCCGTCGGAGCCGGGCTCCCGGCCGAGCAGCTCGTCGGTGAGCAGCAGTTCGCCGTACGCACTGCGTGCGGCGGCGGCGGCATCCGAGACGTAGATACGAGGGTCGTCCTCGCCGTCCACGCGGACGACGCCGAACCAGGCGTCCTCCTGCTCGATCAGCACGAGCACCGTGTCGTCGTCGGGGTTGGCTTCCCTGGCCAGGTCGGCCAGATCCGCCAGGGTTTCCACATCGTCGAGCTCTGTGTCGCTCGCTTCCCACCCGTCTTCGGTGCGCGCGAGCAGTGCGGCGAAGTACACCGTGACTCTCCCACTGGTCATAGGCGTGCCGGTTGGGGGTCCCCCCGGCGGAGGTTCTTGGGCGGAGAGAGCTCTGGCTCCGAGCCCCACCCACTCGGAATCGTGGCAGAAACAAGGCGTTCAGGGGACGTCTTCCGCTCCCTGTGTCCGGCAGTTTTGATCGCATGGACGCATACGGGCACCCGCGCGTCCATGACGGAGTCACCAGCGCACTCGTTGCCGCCACCTGCGGATCGTACGCGGCTTTTCCCGCGGTCCACGCACGGCATTACCGGGAACACCCCGGGAAAGGCGGATCTTCCTACCAGCGGAACGTTCGCATGCGCATGGCGTGGCGGAGTCTGGCCACCTTCGCCCGGCGGGGCTGGACCCGGTCGCGCAGCTCCCGGGCCTCGGCGAGCTCGCGCAGGAACCGCGCCCGGCGGCGCCGGCGCTCGGCGTCCGTCTCCGGCCGCGCCGTGTGCGTGTCGTCCACGGAGGCGTCCTCGGGTATGTCGGATCGGTTCTCTGGCAGGTCAGGCACAGTCACACCACCCCAGTCCGTCCCTCCACTTTCCCCCGGACGGGTGGTTTGATGCCAGAGCGAGCGGTGGGGCGGCGCGGTTACTGTTATGGGCATGCGTCTCCACGTCGTCGACCACCCCCTGGTCGCCCACAAGCTCACCACCCTGCGCGACCGGCGCACCGACTCCCCGACCTTCCGCCGGCTGGCCGACGAACTGGTCACCCTGCTCGCCTACGAGGCCACGCGGGACGTGCGCACCGAAGCGGTCGACATCGAGACCCCGGTCGCCGTGACCACCGGCGTCAAACTGGCCCGTCCGCGCCCGCTCGTCGTGCCCATCCTGCGGGCCGGTCTCGGCATGCTGGACGGCATGATGCGGCTGCTGCCGACCGCCGAGGTCGGCTTCCTGGGCATGATCCGCAACGAGGAGACGCTCCAGGCGTCCACCTACGCCACCCGGATGCCGGAGGACCTCTCCGGCCGCCAGGTGTACGTCCTGGACCCGATGCTGGCCACCGGCGGCACGCTGGTCGCGGCGATCCAGGAGCTGATCAGGCGCGGCGCCGACGACGTGACGGCCGTGGTGCTGCTCGCCGCGCCGGAGGGCGTCGAGGTGATGGAGCGCGAGCTGGCGGGGACCCCGGTGACCGTCGTCACGGCGGCCGTCGACGAGCGCCTCAACGAGCACGGCTACATCGTCCCGGGCCTCGGTGACGCGGGCGACCGGCTGTACGGGGCGGCCGAGTAGGCCGTCAGCAGTCCTTCTTCTTCACGGTGGACGCCGGCGCGGGCGCGGACAGCTCGGCGACGGCCTTGTCGGCGTCCGCCTGCTTGCTGAGGTTCTTGAACCCGTCGCCGATGATCAGGTCGACGGCGTCGCCCTTGCGGGCGGCGTCGGCGTGCTGCTCGGTGCCGGTGAGCTGCGCGGCGACGACGGGCAGCGAGGTGTTCAGGGCCGACGCGGGGCCGAGGAGCACTCCGGTGCCCTTCACCTTCTTGTCGTACTGCTTGGTCGCGTTGCCCACGTCACCGATGCGGAACCCGCGCTTCTTCAGCTGGTCCGCGGTGGCCTTGGCGAGGCCGGTGCGGTCCGTGGCGTTGTAGACGTTGACGGTGATCTTCCCGGGCGCGGGCAGCGCCTTGGGGCGCGCGGCGGGGCTCGCCTTGGTCGTGCAGTCCTTCTTGGAGCCGACCGTCTCGGACCTCCCGCCGCCGGTGAACACGTCGATGAGCTGCATCGTGCCCCAGCCGGCGACTCCCAGTGCGGCGACGCCGGCCACGGCCATGAAGGCGAGCCTGCCGCGTCTGCGGGGAGGACGCATCCGCGGGTACTTGCCCCCCGTGATCCGGTACTGGCCGCCCATGCCGGGGGGAGTCAGCATGCTCATGAGCGCAGCGTAGTGCGCCCGGGCGACGATTCCTACTAGATGATCATTCGGCGCCGGTCACCAGAACCCGAAAGGGGCAATTCGCGGTACGCCGGCTGATTCAGTCGAGCTCGAGCACGCGCGCGTGCAGGACCTGACGCTGCTGGAGCGCCGCGCGGACCGCGCGGTGCAGGCCGTCCTCCAGGTACAGGTCGCCCTGCCACTTCACGACGTGTGCGAAGAGATCGCCGTAGAAGGTCGAGTCCTCGGCGAGGAGGGTCTCCAGGTCGAGCTGGCCCTTGGTCGTCACGAGCTGATCGAGGCGGACCGGGCGCGGCGCGACGTCCGCCCACTGCCGGGTGCTTTCCCGGCCGTGGTCGGGGTACGGCCGGCCGTTTCCGATGCGCTTGAAGATCACACGGAAAGCCTACCGGTCCTGACGTTCCGGGCGCAGCCCAGGCGACACAGCGCGGCATTGGAAAAGACACCGTATACGGGTCATACCCGTCGTGGGCGGGCCGCGAATCGTTGTGCACAGGCTGTGGACGGGACGTCCGAGGCCGCCGGTCGGCGAGGGCCTGCCGGGGCCTCCGGGGCGGTGGCCGGCAGCGGACGGGGGCCGCGGGGCATGGCCGAGGGGCCGGGTGACGGGTGGTGGGGGGTGTCGGGGGCCCGCCGTCCCGGCTGCTTGCCGGCGGCCTTCGCCGCCTTCATCTCCTGTTTGTGCGCGCGCACCTTGGCCAGTGACACCGGGCCGGTGATGTCGGCGACGGAGCGGAAGGACTTCGGCTCGCCGTAGGCGCCGGCGGCCTCGCGCCAGCCCGTGGGCCGCACGCCGAGCTGTTTGCCGAGCAGGGCGAGGAAGATCTGGGCCTTCTGTCTGCCGAACCCGGGCAGGTCCTGGAGCCGCCGGAGCAGTTCCCGTCCGTCGCCGACGCCCTTCCAGACGAGCTCGGCGTCGCCGTCGTAGTGCTCGACGAGGTACTGGCACAGCTGCTGGATCCTCCCCCACTCTCGGCTTCGCTCGAGCGGGGGGACCCCCACGGCCATGGACCCGGGGTAGCGGTGCACGGCCGGCTTCTCCGACAGCAGGGCGGCGAAGGACTCCGGGTCCCGGGCCGCGATGTCGTGCGCGTCCAGGTCCTCGGCGCCCATCCGCCGGGCGATGGTCGAGGGTCCCTTGAACGCCCACTCCATCGGGACCTGCTGGTCCAACAGCATGCCGATCAGCGCGGCGAGCGGGGACCGCCCGAGGAGCTCGTCGGCCTCGGGGTCCTGGGCGAGGTGCAGGGTGACGTCCAATGACCCCGATCATCCCCCGGGCCGGGCCCACGCGCTTCTCCGCCCGTCGCGTACGGTCTCGCATCCGGCCCGCCCGCCCCGGGGGGTAGCCTGCCGGGATGACGGTGACGCACGACGGGCCCGAGAGGCCCGACGGCCCGGTCACGGCCGAGTTCCTGGTCGCCCACTACGGTCTGGAGCCGATCCCCCGCGAGGGCGGGCTGTTCCGGCAGACCTGGGCGGGTCCCGGGAGAGCCGACGGCCGCCCGGAGGGCACGGCGATCGTCGCCCTGCTCACCGCGGACGACTACTCGGCCCTGCACCGCCTGCCCACCGACGAGATCTGGCACTTCTACCTCGGTGACCCGCTCCACCTGCTGCTCCTCGCCCCCGACGGGACGTCCGCCCACCCCGTGCTGGGTCCGGACGTCCTCGCCGGACAGCAGCCGCAGCTCACCGTGCCCGCGGGCACCTGGATGGGCGCGCGGGTGGCGGCGGGCGGCGCCTGGACCTTCTTCGGCTGCACGATGGCCCCCGGGTTCACTTTCGAGGGCTACGAACACGGCGCCGCCGCGGACCTGGCGGCGCGTCATCCCGCCGAGGCCGCCCGGATCGCGGAACTCTGCCGTCCATGAACTCCGCGGGGCGGTGAGCACGGCCGCCCTCCGCCGCGTACATACCGGGAGGTACGCGAGTCCGGAGACGGAGCGGTGACGTGGGCGAAGTACGAGTGCCAGACGCACGCGGCGGTGGCAGGCAGGACGGAAGGCGACTTCGAGGACTGGTGCTGCTCGGCACCATGCTGGTCCTCCTCTTCGGCGGAGCCGGCCCCGCCTCGGCGCACGCCGCGGTCCGCAGCACCGACCCCGCCGACGGCTCCGTCCTCAAGTCCGCGCCCCGACAGGTCACCCTGACCTTCACCGAGTCCGTGAGCCTGCTCGACGACTCCTTCCGGGTGTACGACCCGTCCAACCACCGGGTCTCCACGGGCGCGGCCCAGCACGTCCCGGGCCGGTCCGACGCCGCCCGGATCACGCTGCCCCGGGGGCTCGGCAAGGGCACCTTCACCGTCGCCTGGCGGGTGGTCTCGGCCGACAGCCACCCGGTCTCCGGCGCCTTCACCTTCTCCATCGGCAAGCGCTCCGCGACGACCGCGCCGCTGGACACGGGCCAGACGGAGGACCCCGCCACCGGCAGCCTCTGGAACATCGGGCGCTACGTGGCGTACCTGGCGGCGGCGCTGCTGATCGGCACCCTGACGTTCGCCGCGGTCTGCCGCCCGCCCGACCTCACCCCGCTGCGCAAGGCGGTCGCAGGCGGCTGGTGGGCGCTGGTCGCGGCCACCGTCGTGCTCTTCGTGCTGCGCGCCCCGTACGAGGAGGGCGCCGCACCGGCGGCCGCCTTCGACCTGTCCGCGCTGACCCGCACCGCGACCGGCCGCCCGGGCCTGCTCCTGCTGACCCGCCTCGCCCTGCTGCTCGTCACCGGCGCCCTCCTGCTGCTCCTGCGCCGCAGGACCACCCCGCCCGGCCGGCCCGTCCTCGCGGCCGGCGCCGTGCTCGCCGTCGGGCTCGCCCTGACCTGGGCGGCCGCCGAACACGCCTCGGCGGGCATCCAGGTACCGGTGGCCATCACCTCGTCGGTCCTGCACCTGCTGGCGATGGCGGCGTGGCTCGGCGGGCTGACCGCACTGCTCACCACCCTGCGCGGGGCGGCCGGGCCCGGGTCGGTCACCGTGCCGCCCGCCACGGTGACCCGCTTCTCCCGCCTCGCCTTCGCCTCGGTGACCGTCCTGGCCGTCACCGGGGTCTACCAGTCCTGGCGGGGCCTCGGCTCCTTGCGGGCGCTCGGCGACACCACGTACGGCCGCCTCCTGGTCGTCAAACTCGCCGCGGTGCTGGTGCTGTTGCTGATGGCGAACTTCTCCCGGCAGTGGACGGCACGGCTGGCGGCGGTCGAGGTGAGCGAGAACGTGCGGGAACGGGTGCCGGAGCCGGTCGGAGGACCGTCCGCGCCGCCCGAGGCGGAGACACAGGAATCGGGCCGGGAGTCCACCCCGGAGCCCGTCCAGGAGCCGGACCGGAAATCCCCCCAGGCGTCCTCGCCCTCGCCGCTCGGCGTCCACCGGGCCCTGCGCCGCTCGGCCCTGGCCGAAGTGGCCGTCGCCGTCGTCGTGCTGGGGGTCACCACGGTCCTCACGGGCACCCTGCCCGCCCGGGCGGAGGCCGAGGCGGCGGCGGACGGTACGGCGGCGACGAGCGGCCTGCCGACCGCGTCCGTCACGATGATCCCCTTCGACCTCGGCAAGCCCGGCGCCCGCGGCAACGTCCAGGTCACCCTGGACTCCGGGCGGGTGGGCCGGCGCTCCGTCGAGGCCGTGGTCTACGGCCCCGACGGCGGCCTCTCCACCGTCCCCGAACTGCGTCTCTCCTTCACCCTCCCCGCCCAGAAGATCGGCCCGATCGACGCCAAGGTCACCAACCGGGGCGGCTACTGGGGCAGCGACTCCCTCAACCTCCCCATCCCGGGCACCTGGACGATGAAGGCCACAGTGCGGGTGTCGGAGGTGGACCAGGTGAGCGCGTCCAGGACCGTACGGATCACGCGGTAGCCGACCCACGGAAGGGGACGCCGGCTCACATGCCGGGATCGCCGAACTGTTCGAGGAGAACGTCGGCCGGTGTGTGGGCCAGGGCGGCGGACGCGCCGTCGTGGACGGTCTGCTCCGTCCAGATGACCTTGCCGCGCGCGGTGTACCGCGTCCCCCACCGCTGCGCCAGCCGGGCCACGAGGAACAGCCCCCGCCCGCCCTCGTCCGTGGCCGCCGCCCGCCGCAGGCGCGGCGAGGTGCTGCTGCCGTCCGACACCTCGCAGATCAGGGACCGGCCGCACAGCAGCCGCACCCCGATGGGCGCGGAGCCGTACCGGATCGCGTTCGTGACCAGCTCACTGAGGATCAGCTCCGCGGTGAACGCGACCTCCTCCAGCCCCCACTCCCGCAGCTGCCGGCTGCAGCGCGCCCGCACCGAGTGCACCACCGCCGGGTCCGGCGGCACGTCCCACTCGGCCACACGCGAGGGCGGGAACAGCCGGGTGCGTGCCGCCAGCAGCGCGATGTCGTCGTCGCGGTGCGCCGGCTTCAGCGCGTCGATCACCGCCCGGCAGGTCTCCTCCGGAGCGCGCCCACCGGCCCCGCCCAGCGTCACGCGCAGCCTCTCCAGTCCGACGTCGATGTCCCGGGTACGGTCCTCCACCAGCCCGTTGGTGTACAGCACCAGCTGGGAGCCCTCCGGCAGCCGCAGCTCGGCGGTCTCGAAGGGGTGGCCGCACAGGCCGAGCGGCGCCGACGCCGGCACCCCGGGGCAGTCGACCGTGCCGTCCGGGCGCACCACCACCGGGTCGGGGTGACCCGCCCGGGCCACCGTGCACACCCCCGCCACCGGGTCGTAGACGGCGTACAGGCAGGTCGCCCCCGACACCCCCTCGCCCTCGTGGCCGTCCGCGCCGTCGCCCTCCTCGTCGTCCATGCGGACGACCAGCTCGTCCAGGTTCCCGAGGACCTCGTCCACCGGCAGGTCCAGCGCGGCGAAGTTGTGCACCGCCGTACGCAGCCGGCCCATCGTCGCCGCCGCGCGCAGCCCGCGCCCGACGACGTCGCCCATCACCAGGGCCACCCGCGCACCCGGCAGCGGAATGACGTCGAACCAGTCCCCGCCCACCCCCGCCTCGGCGGGCAGATACCGCCAGGCCACGTCCAGCGCCTCCTGCTCCGGCTGCCCGCGGGGCAGCAGGCTGCGTTGCAGCGTCACCGCCATCGCGTGCTCCCGGGCGAACCTGCGGGCGTTGTCGATGGCCACCGCCGCCCGGGTGGCCAGCTCCTCCGCGAAGGACAGGTCGTCCGGCCCGAACACCGGGGAGTCCTCGGTCCGGTAGAAGTTCGCCACGCCCAACGGCACGCCCCTCGCCCGCAGCGGCACGGTCAGCAGGGAACGCAAGCCCCCCTGGAGCGCCTTCCGGGCGCGGTCCGGGTCCTGCTCCTGCCAGCCGCGCGCCTCCCGCAGGTCCGTCTCCAGCACGCCCCGGCCCTTCTGCAGGGTCCGCATCTGCGGGGTCGCGGTCGAGAAGGTGATCACCTCGCCCAGCGGATACACCGGCACCAGCCGCTGATCGCCGCCGATCGCCACCCGCCGCAGATGCCGCCAGCCCTCCGCCGTCGGCTCCCATCCGCGCAGCACCGCGTCCAGCAGGTCCACCGTGACGAGGTCGGCGAACCTCGGCACCGCCACCTCGGCCAGCTCCCTGGCCGTACGCTCCACGTCCAGCGTGGTCCCGATCTCCGTCCCCGCCTCGTACAGCAGCCGCAGCCGTTCCCGCGCGACCTCGGCCCGCCCGGACACCGCCGCCAGCTCCGTGGTGTCCCGCAGGGTCAGCACGCTGCCGCCGCGGCCGCCCCGCGGGAACGTGGGCCGCTTGTTCACCGCCAGCAACCGGTCCCCCACGAGACACACCTGGTCGGTGACCGACTCCGGCGACGCCGACAGGCGCGTGAGCCGCTCCGGCAGTCCCAGCTCGTCCACCCGGCGTCCCTTTGCGTCCGCCCCGAGCCCGAGCAGCCGCGCCGCCTCGTCGTTGGCCAGCACCAGACGCCCTTCGGCGTCGCTGATCAGCACGCCTTCCCGTACCGCGTGCAGCACCGCGTCATGGTGCTCGTACATCCCCGCGAGCTCCGCGGGGGTCAGCCCGCGCGTCTGCCGCAGCAGCCGCCGGGACGCGAGCGTCGTCCCCATGCCCGCCAGCAGCAGCGCGACCGCGCCGGTGCCGAAGGCGATCGGCACCTGGGGTATCCACAGCCGGGCCACGTTCCTGACCGTGATCCCGGCGGAGACCGCGCCGACGACCGTGCCCCGCGCGTCGGTGAGCGGCACCACCGCCTGCACGGCCGTCCCCTTGCCGGCCGGCAGCGGCGGCCCCCCGGCCTGCTCCACGACGGTACGGCCCCGCAGCGCGGAGCCGATGTCACCGACGAACTTCTTCCCGATCTCCGACGGATAGGGGTACGTGTACCGGATGCCCCGGGTGTCCGTGACGACCACGAAGTCCACGCCCGCCCGCTTCCGCGCCTGCTCGGCCCGCGGCTGCAGCACCGCGGACGGATCCGGGCCGCGCAGCGCCCGCGCCGTCCCGGGCGCGTTGGCGAACGACTCGGCGGCGACGACCGACTCCCGCCGCCCCTGCTGCACCGCGTCCCGTGCCGCCTGCAGCACCACGGCCACCACCGCGGCCAGCACCAGCAGCACCACGATCACGACCTGCAGCAGGAACATCTGCCCGGCCGTACTGCGCGGGTTCAGCAGGGAAACGCGGCGCTCACCCGAGCGTCCGGCGTCCACCCGCGCCGTCGGGTTCCGGGATCGCCCGGAAAACACCCTCATGCACCCTTCATAACACCGGGGAGCGAGCCGTACCGGGCGGGCCGGACGAGCCGGGGGACGAATCGGGGGACGAATCGGCGGGCAGTGGCTGTTCGGCCCAGATGGTCTTGCCGGTCGCGGTCTGGCGGCTGCCCCAGCGTTCGGAGATCTGGGCGACGAGCAGCAGTCCCCGCCCGCCCTCGTCGAAGACACGGGCCCGGCGCAGATGCGGCGCGGTACTGCTGCCGTCGGACACCTCGCAGATGAGCGCCGCGTCGCGGATGAGGCGCAGCACGATCGGGGGTTCGCCGTACCGGACCGCGTTCGTCACCAGCTCGCTCACGATCAGTTCGGTCGCGAACGCCGTGTCCGTCAGCCCCCAGGCGGCCAGTTGCGCGCCCGCCACCTTGCGGGCCCCGGCCACGGCCGCCGGATCCTGCGGCAGCTGCCAGGTGCGCACCTTCGCGTTGTCGAGCGCGGACGTCCGGGCCAGCATCAGCACGATGTCGTCGGCGGAGCGGTCGGCCAGCACGGTGCGCAGCACCTGGTCGCAGGTCTCCTCCAGCGGACCGTCCGGACCGCCGAGCGCCTGACGGAGCAGGGCGAGCCCGACCTCGATGTCACGGTCGGCGGCCTCGACCAGGCCGTCCGTGTAGAGGGCGAGCAGGCTGCCCTCCTCCAGTTCGAGTTCGACGGATTCGAAGGGCAGGCCGCCGAGGCCGAGCGGCGGCCCGGCGGGGAGGTCCAGGAACCGTACGCCGCCCTGGGGGGTGACCAGGGCGGGCGGCGGATGACCGGCGCGGGCCATGGTGCAGCGCCGGGACACCGGGTCGTACACGGCGTACACGCAGGTGGCGCCGACCTCGCCCGAGGCGTCCTCGGTCCGTCCGCGTACCTCGGGGCCCTCCTCGCGGTCGAGCCGGATGACGAGGTCGTCCAGCTGGGTGAGCAGCTCGTCCGGGGCGAGGTCGACGTCCGCGAGGGTCCGTACGGCCGTCCGCAGGCGGCCCATCGTGGCCGACGCGTGGATGCCGTGACCCACCACGTCGCCCACCACCAGGGCGACCCGGGCGCCGGACAGCGGGATCACGTCGAACCAGTCCCCGCCGACGTCCGCGCCGGCCCCGGCCGGCAGATAGCGGTAGGCCACCTCCATCGCCGCCAGACCCGGAGGCCGCTCGGGCAGCAGGCTGCGCTGCAGCGCCAGCGCGGTGCGGCGTTCACGGGTGTAGCGGCGGGCGTTGTCCACGCTCACGGCGGCTCTCGCGACGATCTCCTCCGCGAGCAGCAGGTCGTCCGCGCTGAAGGAATCCGGCGTGCGGTGCCGCAGGAAGTGCACCAGGCCGAGGGTCACCCCCCGGGCTCTGAGCGGCACCAGCATCACCGAGTGGATCATGTGCTTGGACACGGTCTCGGCGCGTGCCCGGGAGGAGCTGATCCACTCCCGCATCCCCGGATCCTCCATGCGCCGGCGGGTGCCCCGGCCGCCGGCCAGCGTCTGCGCCGGCGGCGTCCCGACCGGGTAGAGGAACGCCCCGCCCGTGGGCACCACCGACTCCGGGCAGCCCTTCAGGACCGACCGCTGCGCGGTGCGGCGCACGGTGACCGGCTCGCCCGGCAGCACCGGTTCCGGCTCGTCGCCCAGCGCGACGGACTCCAGCAGGTCCACGGTGACGAAGTCCGCGAAGCCGGCCACGGCCACGTCGGCCAGTTCCTCGGCGGTCCGGGTCACGTCCAGGGTGCTGCCGATGCGCAGGCTCGCGTCGTTGAGGACCGCCAGACGGCGGCGGGCCCAGTACTGCTCCGTGGTGTCGAAGACCGCCGCGGACAGCCCTCGGACAGCGCCGGTCTCGTCCTTCAACGGCGAGAGGAACATCGACCAGGCACGCTCCCGGGTGTCACCGGGGGACTGGCCGCGCCCCTCGTGGAAGACCGTCCTCCCGGTGCGCAGGACCTCTCGCTGGAGGCGGTCGTACTCGTCGAACGGCGGTCTGGGCTCGATCTCCCACAGCGTCAGGCCCCGCATGTCCGCCATGGACCTGCCCATCAGCCGGGTCATGACCTCGTTGGCGGCCACCAGCCGGGCCTCCCGGTCATAGACGGCCACCGGCACGGGGAGCTGCGACAACGTCAGGTCCCACAGCTCCGCGCCCTCCGGCTCCGGCGGTGCGGCGGGGTCCGCCGGGGCGGTACCGGTCACGAGCCAGGGCCGGCCATGGCCCGCGTCGACCAGCGGCGTCCCCCGCAGCCGCACCACGACACGGTCTCCGTCCCGGCGGCGCAGCGCCACGTCACCGGCCCACGGCTGCCCGTCGGCCACATGGCGCCGCGCCGGACCGGGCAGCTCGTCGGCGAGCAGCTCCCCGGCGGGCCGGCCCACGATCTCGGCGGCCTCGTATCCGAGCAGCCGCTCGGCCGCGGCGCTCCACGCCAGAACCGCCCCGCCGGCGTCGACGACGACCGCCGGGTCCTCGGCTGCGCGGACCTCCACTGTGCCTCCGGATGGGATGCTCCTGCCGTTGTGCGGACACCCGGGTACCCAATCCGGCGCACTGCCCCACCGCTCGCCGGCGGACGTCGGGCAGGAGACCGCGGGCCCGGCGGGCGTCCCGTGCGGCTCGTCCGGTGGTCATGGAGTTCTTCCGGTGGTCATGGAGTTCTTACGAGACCTTGAAGGGTGAACCAAATCCACCTGCCGGTCCCCCCTCTGGGCCACCCTGGTCCCACGCCCGCCGATCATGTGGTGGTGGCGCACTGTGGACTGCCCCCTTCGCCGCATCAGGCAGGGAGGGCATCGCCGCGGCATAAGCGAGCGGCTGCCGCGGAACAGCGCCCCGGAGACCTCTCCGGGGCGCGACGCGTTCGTGCCGGGTGGCCGAGGGGTGCTGCCGAGGTGCCGGGACGGCCGTACTCCTCAGGAGCAGCCAGGACAGGCCCTAAGTGCCCTGGGGCCGCGCCGCACGCGTGCCCGGGGCGGCTTCCTGTGCGCCCTCGAGCGGCAAGGTCTCGTCCTCCCCGAAGTCAGGGGCCTGGAAGGGGTTCGTCGCCGGAGGCGGCGATGCCGCGGCGGAGCGGCGGGGTTGCCCGTCCGGGGCGGAGAACAGTGAGGTCAGATCGATGAGAGGTTCCTCTTTCGGTACAGGTCCCCGAAGGGGCCTGGTGTGCCGTGACCGGACACAGCGTCTACAGCTTGGTCATCTTGGCGTACGGGCTCAGGATCCGCATCTGCGTCGAGCCGAAGTCCACGAGCGCCGCGATTCCCTCCTCGACGCCGACCACGCGGCCGAGGCCGTACACGTCATGGGTGACCTGGTCGCCCATGGCGAAGTGCTTGGGAGCCGGTACGACCGGGGCCTTGAAGGGGCTGGTGGGCAGATGACGCTTCGGTCCAGCGGGCTTTGTCATGGTTCAGTATGAGCCTACGGGCGTCCCGTTCGCTGTGGCCGTCGGCACAGATCCGGACGGCAAAGTAAATCGACCGCCGCGCTCCGTCCTCCAGGTGCTTGATCAAGCGGTGAGTCTGATCGCCATGAGGCCCCGATCGAGGCCGACGACGAGATGACCGTCGGCCTCGGCGACGGAGAAGACCTCGCGACGCACGGGGATGCTCATCACCGGCCGCAGGCCGTCGGCCGTCCACAGTCCCACGCACCGTGCCGTCTGGCCGGCGCTCGCCAGCAGCCTGCGAGCACCGAACTCCACGTGGCCGACCGTGTTGACCCATCCGTTGTGGAGTTCGCGCGCGAGCACCCTGCGCCCCGTGGCGGGGTCGAGGACCCACACGGAACCGTTCCCCCAGCTGTCGTCCTCGCTGTCGCTCGCCTGCCGCTTGACCGCCAGGAGGGTGCCGCTGTCGGTCACCAGCGGGCACAGGCGTCCCATGTCGGCGTCCGGGATCTCCCAGGAAGCGATCACTTCCGACGCGGCGAGGTCCCACACGGTGACCGTGCTCGAATGGTCCATCCAGTCACCGCGGAGCACCGCGAGCGCGGTGCGACCGCCGACACGCAGACCGCAGAGGTCGTCCGTGCGTCGTCTCCCACCGGTGTCGCCGCACCGGAACGTCCCTCCGGACGACGGGTCCCACACGAGGAGCCGGTCGCTCTTCTCCTCCCAGCAGGACACCACGAGGCATTCCCGGCCGCCCAGGTCGACCGGGGACATCCTGGTGGCCCCGCCCCCGGTCCAGGTCCGCAGCACGGCACGTGACACGGGATCCCAGACCTGGACCACGCCCTCCTCGTGGGTGCCGCAGGCGATGGCCAGACAGGTGCGGTCGTCCACCCGCAGAGTGCAGAGGTCCCAGACCCGGGCATGCGGGGTGTCCATCCGTTCGACGAGTTCGCCTGTCGCCACGTCGTGGATCCGCACGGTGCCGCTCAGCCCGTTGTCGGCGACGACCGTCCGGCCGCCGACACTGAACGCGCACAGTGAACCGACCCATCGGCCCACGCTGTCGTCGGGCTCCGGAACCGACCGCCGGTCGAGGTCCCAGAGCCGCACGGTGCGGTCCTGGCCGGTGCTGGCCAGAAGCCACTCGCCTTCCGACACCACCTCGCACACATCGCCGACCCAGCCGTCGTGCCCTTCCAGGTAGTGGGTTCGCACACCCGTGACCGGGTCCCAGACCACGATGCTGCCGTCCTCGTCCTGGCCGTAGCCGGCTGCCACGAGTGGACCGTGCGGGCTCCGCACCGTGGAAAGGGTGAACAACATCTCGCCTTCCGCACCGGCGAGCACTCGTACGGGCTTTCCGTCGCGCGGGTCGAGGAGCAGGACGTCTTCTCCGTGGTCCGTGGCCAGCAGCGGTCCGTCCGGGCCGGGCACGGCGATCAGGTGGCGACTGACGAGGCTGCGGCTGCGCGCGGAGAACGTCCGGACGGTGTCACCGGTCGCGGGGTCCCAGAGGCGCAGTTGGTCGTAGCCTTCCGAGCGCCCGACGCCGACGGCCAGCAGCGGGCGCCCGTCCCACTCGAAGGCGCACGCGCCGCCGATGCGACGGGTCCGGGTGCGCAAGGTCCGCAGGGCCTCGCCGGTCCCTGGGTCCCAGACCGTCAACCGGCGGTCCCGTCCGGCGCTGACCAGACAGGTGCGGCCCTCGATGTCGACGGTGCACAAGCGCTCGACCGGTCCGTCATGCCCTGCCAGCTCACGGACCACGCCACCGGTCTCCGGGTCCCACAGGCGCACCGTGGCGTCGCTTCCGGCCCCGGCCAGCAGCGTGCGACCGTCCACGACCAGCCCGCACAGCGCCCCGACCCAGCCGGCATACCCGGCCAGCGTGCGGACGGCTTCGCCCGTCGCCACGTCCCAGAGCCGAATGCAGTCCTCATCGGCGCTGGCGAGCAGGCCGCGCTCCGCGGTGCGGAGAAAACAGAGGGCCTCCACCTGTGTGGTGTGCCCCTCGAAGACGGCGACCTCCAACGACGGCGGCACGGTGGACCAAAGGGCCTGGTACGGCGCCGCGGCATCACCGTGCCGGAATGCCGTTCCGAGGCCTTCCTGAACCTCGGTCACGCTGAACATGGCCGCCCGCTCGGGTGCCGCGGCGGCGATGGCACGCGGGGTCCGGCGCAGCAACTCCGCACGCCGTCGCCCTTCCTCCGTGGTCGCGGAACGCGCCTGCGGGATGAGCCGGCGCAGGTCGGCGTGGAGCAGGTAGTGGTCCTCCCGCAGCAGCCGGTCGATGACGCCTCCCCGTGCCGCGTGCGTGGGCAGGGAGCGCAGGAGGTAGGGGTGCGCCTGCGCCCATCCGTGCCTCACCCCTTCCTCGACGAAGGCGAGTGTGACGGCCCGTTCGTCGGAGGCGAGAAGCGCGAGATCGGCACGGGCGGCGCGCAACGTGTCGTTCAGGGCCTGGTGGAAGAGGCGGAAGGTGATGTCGGACGGTTCGCCACCGCTGGTCTCGATGAGGAAGTTCGCCGCGGAGGAACGCGCGAACGCCAGCAGCTCACCCTCCGAAGGGGCTGTACCGAACAGGGCGGTGAGAGCCGTACGCCACAGAGCCGCGGGGAGGCCGGGACTCTCGGCGTGAGCCAGCGGAACGAGCAGCCTCTCGGCGGGCAGCCCGCCGACATCGGGCAGATGCCGCAGATACTCGCGCAGTGAGGTCTCCACCGTCACCGGGAACGACACGGTGTCCGGATCGACGGCCCGCGGATCGTGCATTCCGTGGGCCCGGGCGACCAGCCCGGCCACCAGGAAGTTGCCGTCGGCGAGCTCTGCGATGCGTTCGGCGACCGGGAGGGCCGGCGCGGTGTCCGCGTACGGGTTTCCGGAGCGCTCGTCGCCCTGCAGCTGCAGGGTGGCCAGTGCGTACGCGATCAGGTCCGAGCGGTCGGAGAGCTCCGGCGCGTCGAGATCGAGGACCAGTGCCGACTGCCCGAGTCTGCCCAGCAGGTCGCCGGCGTCGTCCCGGCGCCGGGCCCCGACCACCAGGCGTGCTCCCACGGCCGCGCAGGTCTCCGCCAGCGGCACCACGATGTGGCTGATGATGGCCCGTGCGTCGACGGGCGAAGCCGCTTCGTCGAGGGCGTCGATGACCAGCGTGAAGTGACGGTCGGACCGGTCCCGCAGCGTGTCGCGCAGGGACCGCGGCAGATCGACGACCTGGACGGGCAAAGGCGCGGAAGCGGCGCGAGCGATCTCCTGCGCCACCTCCAGGGCCGTCTTGCCCTTGGCGTGCACCGCGCAGGCGACGGATCCCAGCGGGGCGCGCACGGCGGTGTCACCGGGCGGCAACGACGCGGCGACCTCCGGATCCGCGGTCGTGATGATCCGGCCCAGCACCGCGGACTTCCCCGAGCCCGGCGCGCCCGTGATCACCAGTACCCGGCGCTGGGGCTGGGCAGCGGTGATCCATTCGCTGATCTCGCGCAGCGCGGCGGTCCGGCCCCGGAAACGGAAGCCCTGTTCCGCGTCGGTGCTCACGCCCCGAGCCCGCGGTCGCCAGTGCCTCCCGGCCTCCGGATCGCTGTCCAGGGACCACCCCCACGAGGTCAGGGACGTCTCGTCAACGGCTTCGAGTGACCATTCCGTCAGTTCGCGCAGCCCTTCGTCCGGCAGCAGCCGGGAGATCTCCCGCACGCTGAGGGCCAGTGCGTCCCCCGTGCCGCTGTGCGCCTGTCCCACCACACCGACGACCGCCTGGTACGCCGACGACCACACCGCCGCTCCGCTGAAGCCGCCCTTGACCGGATAGCGGGACTCGTGCGCGTCGAGTCGCATCCAGCCGTGACCGAGCGCCTCTCCCACCACCCCGCTCGCGGAGTTGCCGAGCACTCCGTCGGGGAAGCCGAACGACCACCACCGCGTATCGACCAGATCACCGGGAGCCGCTCGCCGCAGCCTCGCCGCCAGGCCTGCGGGCAACTCCTCGGCCAAGTGCAGCACCGCCACGTCCCTGACCTCATGGGCACCGCCGGACGGCAGGGTGACGGCGGCGACCTGGACGCGACGGTCGACGACCTCCTCCGCCTTGGGGAGAGCGACCCAGAGGGCCCCGGTCCTGTTCCAGACCGTCTGCACCACGTGCGCGCAGGTGAGCACGCGCCGCTGGTCGATCAGGACACCGGAGCCGAGCGGCCGCATGTCCTGTTCCGTGCCGTAGAGCGCCGCCACCCACGTATCGCGCTCCGGTCTGGCCCCCCGCGAAGCCGTGCTCATCGGGTGGGGGCGATGACAGCCGTCGCAGACCGCGGGCCCTTGGTGACCACATCCCAGGTGAGGGCAACCACTGCCCCGTAGCCCAGCGCATACGACGAAATCCGCGTCGCCACCCCGCCCCCCTCGCTCGCGTGGGCGAAAAGCCTACTGCTCCCCGGCTGCAGAAACCGAAGGGCCCGAACCACTGTGCGGTCCGGTCCCTCGTACCGCGCTCCCGCGCACCTTGTGGGGCTCGGCCGCTCTTCTCCCCGTCGACCGAGACGGACAACGTCGAAGGGCCCCACCGCGAACGGTGGGGCCCTTCGACATCGTGCCCGGTGAGGCACTGGCGGAGGATACGAGATTCGAACTCGTGAGGGGTTGCCCCCAACACGCTTTCCAAGCGTGCGCCCTAGGCCTCTAGGCGAATCCTCCGCCGGAAACATTACATGACCGAGGGGAGTGCTCGCGAACTCGTTCGCGCAGGCCGGGATCGGGTACTCTGTGCGCAGCCCCTCACGCGGCGCTATCTGACTGAACTCCCCCAGGGCCGGAAGGCAGCAAGGGTAGGTTGGCTCTGGCGGGTGCGTGGGGGGCGTCTGCGTTGTGGTGGGGGTGGGCCGCGGATCGCTCGGGCGGGGACCGTTGTCAGTGGACGCCTATAACCTCGTAAGCGTGTCGTCTCTCGCTCTGTACCGCCGCTACCGCCCGGAGTCCTTTGCCGAGGTCATCGGGCAGGAGCATGTCACGGACCCGCTGCAGCAGGCGCTGCGGAACAACCGGGTCAATCACGCGTACCTGTTCAGCGGGCCGCGCGGGTGTGGCAAGACGACCAGCGCCCGGATCCTGGCCCGGTGCCTGAACTGCGAGAAGGGGCCGACGCCGACGCCGTGCGGGGAGTGCCAGTCCTGTCAGGACCTGGCGCGCAACGGGCCGGGTTCCATCGACGTCATCGAGATCGACGCCGCTTCGCACGGTGGTGTCGACGACGCTCGTGAGCTGCGGGAGAAGGCCTTCTTCGGGCCCGCGAGCAGCCGGTACAAGATCTACATCATCGACGAGGCCCACATGGTCACGTCGGCCGGGTTCAACGCGCTGCTGAAGGTCGTCGAGGAGCCTCCGGAGCACCTGAAGTTCATCTTCGCCACCACCGAGCCCGAGAAGGTCATCGGGACGATCCGGTCGCGGACCCATCACTACCCGTTCCGGCTCGTGCCGCCGGGGACCCTCCGGGACTACCTCGCGGACGTGTGCCGGAGGGAGGACATCCCCGTCGAGGAGGGTGTGCTGCCGCTCGTCGTACGGGCCGGCGCGGGATCCGTGCGTGACTCCATGTCCGTCATGGACCAGCTGCTCGCCGGCGCGGGCGAGGACGGCGTGACGTACGCCATGGCCACCTCGCTGCTCGGGTACACCGACGGGTCCCTGCTCGACTCCGTCGTCGAGGCCTTCGCCACCGGGGACGGGGCCGCCGCCTTCGAGGTCGTCGACCGGGTCATCGAGGGGGGCAACGATCCCCGGCGGTTCGTCGCCGACCTGCTGGAGCGGCTGCGGGACCTGGTGATCCTCGCCGCCGTTCCGGACGCCCTCGACAAGGGACTCATCGACGCCCCCGCCGACGTCCTCGAGCGCATGCAGGCCCAGGCCGGCACGTTCGGCGCCGCCGAGCTCAGCCGTGCCGCCGACCTCGTCAACGAGGGGCTGACCGAGATGCGCGGCGCCAACTCGCCCCGCCTGCAGCTCGAGCTGATCTGCGCGCGCGTGCTGCTGCCCGCCGCGTACGGCGACGAACGCTCCGTCATGGCCCGGCTGGACCGGCTGGAGCGCGGGGTGAACTTCTCCGCCGCGCCCGCCGGTGCGCCTGCCGCGGGGTACGTGCCCGCGCCCGACGCCCACGCGGGCGGCGGCGGGACGCAGGTGCCGCCGGGTGGCGGTGCCGCGGCGGCCCGGGCGGCCGTGCGGGGGCAGGCAGGCTCCGGTGCCGCCGGGGCCCCCTCGTCCGCGCCCCCGGCTTCGCCCCCGTCGTCGCCCGCGCCCTCACCGTCCCCCTCGCCCGCACTCGCGCCGCCGCCCACGCCCGCGCCGTCGTCCCAGCAGGCTCCGGCGGGACCCCCGCCCGGCGAGCACACCCCGCCGCCCGCACCGGCCGGCCCTCCGGCGCCCGGCGCCTGGCCCACCGCGGCTCCGGCGGGCGGCGGCCGACGGCCCGGCGGCTGGCCCACGGCCACCCCGGCGGGCGGCGGACAGCCGGCGGCGGCAGGTGCGCCGGCACCCACCCCCGCCCCGGCGCCCACCCCCGCCCGGGCCCCGGCGCCCGCTCAGGCCGCCCCCGCGTCCTCGGCCTCCGCCCCCGCCGACGGCCTCGACCCGCGCATGCTCTGGCCGAACATCCTGGAGGCCGTCAAGAACCGCCGCCGTTTCACCTGGATCCTGCTCAGCCAGAACGCCCAGGTCGTGGGCTTCGACGGCACCACCCTGCAGCTCGGCTTCGTCAACGCCGGTGCCCGCGACAACTTCGCGAGCAGCGGCAGCGAGGACGTGCTGCGGCAGGCGCTGGCCGAGCAGTTCAACGTGCAGTGGAAGATCGAGGCCCTCGTCGACCCCTCCGGCGGAGCCGGCGGTTCCGCACCCTCGCCCGCGGGCGGACCCGGGGGCTTCGGTTCCTCCGGCCCCTCCGGGTACGGCGGAGGCGGCGGCTACGGCGGCTCCGGCGCCGCGAACCCGCAGCGCCCGCCCGCCCCGCAGCCGAGCCAGGCCGCCCCGCAGGGCCGGCCCTCGGCCCCGGCGGCCTCTCCGGCGCCCGCCCCCCGGCCGACGCCCGCATCCGAGCCGTCCCCCGTCTCCCCGGAGGACGACATCCCCGAGGACGACGACCCCGACCTCGACGAGTCCGCCCTGTCCGGACACGAGCTCATCGTGCGGGAGCTGGGGGCCACGGTGGTGGAGGAGTTCTCCAACGAGTGACCCCGGGGGTTCGGCCGGGGGTTCGTAGGAACGTACAACCTCCCCACCCCCCGGCTCTCATGGGGAACGCCAGCTAGGCTGACCCCCGTGAAGGTCCTCGTCATCGGCAGCGGCGCCCGCGAACACGCCCTGTGCCGCTCCCTGTCCCTCGACCCCGACGTCACCGCGCTGCACTGCGCCCCAGGCAACGCCGGCATCGCCGAGGTCGCCGAGCTGCACCGGGTCGACCCGCTCGACGGCGCCGCGGTGTCCGCGCTGGCCACCGAGCTGGGCGCCGGTCTCGTGGTGATCGGCCCGGAGGCCCCGCTGGTCGCCGGTGTCGCCGATGCCGTCCGCGAGGCGGGCATCCCGGTCTTCGGCCCCTCGCGGGAGGCCGCGCAGCTCGAGGGGTCCAAGGCGTTCGCCAAGGAAGTGATGGCGGCGGCCGGTGTGCCGACCGCCCGCTCGTACGTGTGCACGACCGCCGACGAGATCGCCGAGGCGCTCGACGCCTTCGGTGCCCCGTACGTCGTCAAGGACGACGGGCTGGCCGCCGGCAAGGGGGTCGTGGTCACCTCCGACCTGGAGGCCGCCAAGGCCCACGCCGCCGGCTGCGAACAGGTGGTCATCGAGGAGTTCCTCGACGGCCCGGAGGTCTCGCTCTTCGCGATCACCGACGGCGAGACCGTCGTCCCGCTCCAGCCCGCCCAGGACTTCAAGCGGGCGCTGGACGGCGACGAGGGCCCGAACACCGGCGGCATGGGTGCGTACTCGCCGCTGCCCTGGGCCGACCCGAAGCTGGTGGACGAGGTGCTGGAGACCGTCCTCCAGCCGACCGTCGACGAGATGCGCCGCCGGGGTACGCCGTTTTCCGGCCTTCTCTACGCCGGTCTCGCGATCACCGGCCGGGGCGTGCGGGTCATCGAGTTCAACGCCCGATTCGGCGACCCCGAGACACAGGTCGTCCTGGCCCGTCTGAAGACCCCGCTGGCCGGCGTGCTGCTCGCCGCCGCGAACGGCACCCTTTCCGACCTGGCTCCCCTGCGCTGGAGCGAGGAGGCGGCGGTCACCGTGGTCGTCGCCTCGCACAACTACCCCGGCACCCCGCGCACCGGCGACCCGATCACCGGCCTCGACGAGGTGACGGCCCTGGATGCCCCGCACGCCTACGTCCTGCACGCCGGCACCAGGCGCGACGGGGACGCCGTCCTCAGCGCGGGCGGACGCGTGCTGTCGGTGACGGCCGCGGGCAAGGACCTGGCCGAGGCGCGGGGCCGGGCCTACACCGCCGTGGCCCGTATTCGCCTCGACGGCTCCCAGCACCGTTCGGACATCGCGGCGAACGCCGCGGCGGAGGCGGCCGGGGCGTAAAGCCGCCGGTCAAGAGCCCTTCACGATGACCTGGCCCCGGATGCGAATCCGGGGCCAGGTCATTGCTGTGCGTCATCCACCTCTGACCAAAGCCATTCCATCGAGTGACCGATGCCCTATCCGGCTGACGGGGGCCCAGGCCCCAACTAGGGTGCGGCGCAAGTGTTCCGGCACTTGGCCCACCGGCATTGCGATGTCACCGGGGGGTGCCACAGTGGGGGAGTGAGCAACGCCAGGACAACGCCAGGACAGCACGGAGGGGGTGAGGTCCGGTCGTGACCGGTTTGGGTATGGAGGCAGGCGCGCAGGCCGCGCGGTCCCGGGCCCTCGCCGTGCTGCGGGTGCGCGGCCGGGGGCTCGCCGTCGCCGTGCTGCCCGCGGCGGCCGCCGTGATCCTGCTGGCGGGAGGCTCCAGCGGCCATCTGGTGGGCCATGGCTGGGACGTCACCCGCTGGGTCGTGGGCGCGCTGGCCCTGGTGGTGCTGCTCGTCGCCGCGGGCATGGCCACGGTGGTCGTCCGCGCCCGGCCCGCGGTGAGCCCCACGGTGTCCATTCCCGAGCAGTCCGCGCCGGACCTGTACCGCATGGTCCGCGACCTCGCCGACCGCCTCGACGTGCCCGCGCCGTCCGCGATAGCGATCACGCCGGACTGCGACAGCTGGCTGGAGGACCGCACCCATCCGGCCCACGGCCCGCCCCCGCCCGAGTCCGGCGACGAGATAGCCGGACCGGGACGGCGCCACCACCGGCGTACGGCGGTGGCTCCCGTCCTCGTGATCGGCTCTCCGTTCCTGTGGTGGATGCGGGTCGGTGAACTGCGGGCGGTCCTCGCCCCGGTCGTCGCCGGTACGGGACCCTCGGCGCATCCCGACATAGCGGCCGCCCGCCGGTTCGTACGGGGGCTGGACGCGGCGGTGGCGGTGGCGTCGGCGCCCGGTCGCTGCCCGCCGGCCCGGGGAGTGTGCGCGGGGCTCGGCTGGGTGGCCCGGCTGCTGCTGCGCGGCTGCCGGGAGCACGCGGTCCTGATGGAGCGCGCGGTCGCGGCAGCCGCCGCCGAGCGTGCACAGGCTGTGGACTACGGGCTGCGGATCGTCGCCCAGGAGCAGGTGGGGCTGGCGTACGCGGGCTGGGACCGGCTGCTGACCCGGGTGGCGCTGCCCGCCTGGCGGATGGGCCGCTGGCCCTCACGGCTGGACGCGGGTGTCGTCGCGGCGCTCACCGAGCTGTCCCGGCGGGACCGGCTGGCCGAGGGCTTCGCCTCCCGGCTGGGCGAGCGCCCCGCGTGCGACCTGCTCGAGGAGCCCGGCCTGGTGGACGAGGCAGCCTCGCTGCTCGCCGCCCGTCTCTTCCACGGCGGCCCCGCCGAGTCGGGCCCGGACTGGGCGCCGGTGGACTGGCAGGACTATCCGGAGGAGGTGGTCGACCGCACCTGGCGCACCGACGCGGCCCGCCTCCACCGGGTCCTGGACGCCCTGGGGGTCCGCTCCACCCCCGCCGCCACCGCCTCCCCCGCCCCGACGCTGTCCCGGGTGCTGGACCACCTGTCGTTCCCGCCGCCCCCCGTCACCGATCCGGAGGGCTGCCGGCGGGCCGACGACCCGCGCTGCGCGGCCGCGGACGGCGAGCCGCTGAACGAACGCAGCGCCTCGCTCGCCGCCCGGCTCAGCGCCGAGGTGGCCCGTGAGGAGGCCGCCGGGCCGGACCCGGCGCCGACGTCCGGTGCGGGCGCAGGCCAGGGGCCGGACACCGCCCTGTGGGACGACGGTGCGCTGCCCCTGTTCCCGCTCCAGCCCCCGCGCACCGCCCGCGACCTGCTCGCCGAGCACGTCACGGCGATGGTGTGCTGCGCCGCGATCGACACGGCGGGGGCGAGCCCGGGGCTGGACTGGCTCGACGGACCCTCGTTGCTCGTCCACGGCGAGCGGGCCGCCGACCTCTCCGCCCGGGTGCTCAGCCTGATCGAGGAGGGAGACCCGCTGCCGCTGCGCGCCTGGCTGGTGGAGTCGGGGATACGCCCGGAGAAGCCGGTACGGCTGGTCTGACGAGCCGACTGGACCGGACGTACCGGAATCGGCTCTTCCAGTTCAGGTCAATTCGCAACGAATAGTGACCATACGCGTGTCGAATGTGCTGTGCTGGGACCGAACGCGCACATGGCAAGGGCGTACGACATACGACAGACACACAGACCAATCGGCAAGCCACGCACACCAGTTCGCACGGCCCACGACGCACGGACCACGACGCACGGACCACGACGCACGGGCCAGGTCGAACAGACGAGACCACAAGTCGCACAGACGAGACCACGGGGGCACGAGGGAGGGGAGCGGCCATGGCCTCGGACCACATCCGCCGCTGGGAGTCGGGAGCACTCGCGCACGCCGTCACGGACCCCTTCGGGCAGGGCCCGGTCCCCTGGCTGCGCGGCAGCGAGATGTACTTCGACGACACCGGGCACGTCGTCCCCTGGTACGTGGACACCACCCGGCAGCACCCGCCGACGACCCGCGCCGGCCGGGGCACCGCACGGGTCCCGGCCCCCCGGGCCTCCGGCGGCGGTCCTCGCTCCGCCGACGACGTGCACCGCCAGATCAAGGGCTTCACCTCCGCCGGCGCGGTCGCGCCCGGCGAG
>NZ_JBSFIK010000004.1:273546-293724 GCF_053597535.1 Streptomyces sp. NPDC001348
GAGCCCCCCGGGCCTCCGGCGGCGGTCCTCGCTCCGCCGACGACGTGCACCGCCAGATCAAGGGCTTCACCTCCGCCGGCGCGGTCGCGCCCGGCGAGGCCCTCGATTTCCACGTCACCGTGGACCCGCCCCAGCAGTTCGGCGTCGACATCTACCGCATCGGCCACTACGGCGGCGACGGCGCCGCCAAGATCACCACGAGCCCCCGGCTGTCCGGCATCGTCCAGCCCCCGCCGCTGACCGCCGACCGCACGGTCTCCTGTCACCACTGGTGGCTCTCCTGGCGACTGCAGATCCCGTCGTACTGGAGCATCGGCGCGTACGTCGCGGTGCTCACCACGGCCGACGGCTACCGCTCCCACGTGCCGTTCACCGTCCGGGACAACCATCCGGCGGACCTGCTCCTGCTGCTGCCGGACATCACCTGGCAGGCCTACAACCTGTATCCGGAGGACGGCCACACCGGCGCCAGCCTCTACCACGCCTGGGACGAGAAGGGGCGCCTGCTGGGCGAGGCCGACGCGGCGACCACGGTGTCCTTCGACCGCCCGTACGCGGGCGCGGGACTGCCCCTGCACGTCGGTCACGCCTACGACTTCATCCGCTGGGCCGAGCGCTACGGCTACGACATCGCCTACGCCGACGCCCGCGACCTGCACGCCGGCCGGGTCGACCCGACCCGCTACCGGGGCCTGGTCTTCCCCGGCCACGACGAGTACTGGTCGACGCAGATGCGCCGCACGGTGGAGCTGGCCCGGGAGAACGGCACGTCGCTGGTCTTCCTCTCCGCCAACACCATGTACTGGCAGGTCGAGCTGGGCCCGTCCCCCTCCGGCGTCCCCGACCGCCTGCTGACCTGCCGCAAACGCAAGGGCCCGGGCAGGCCCGTGCTCTGGCGGGAGATCGACCGCCCCGAGCAGCAGCTGGTCGGCATCCAGTACGCGGGCCGGGTCCCCGAGCCGCACCCCCTGGTCGTGCGCAACGCCGACCACTGGCTGTGGGAGGCGACGGGGGCGCAGGAGGGCGAGGAGATCGAGGGCATGGTCGCCGGCGAGGCCGACCGGTACTTCCCGCGCACCCCGCTGCCCGAGCACGAGGAGCGCATCCTGCTCGCCCACTCCCCGTACACCGACGGCGACGGCGTCCTGCGCCACCAGGAGACGTCCCTGTACCGCGCCACCTCCGGCGCCCTGGTGTTCGCCTCGGGCACCTTCGCCTGGTCCCCGGCCCTGGACCGTCCCGGCCACGTCGACCCCCGCATCCAGCGGGCCACCGCCAATCTGCTGGACCGTATCTGCAAACGTGACTGACCGCCGTCCGAGAGCGCGACCGACCCGCCGTCCCCGGCCCGTGTCCGATACGGGACAATCGAGTCTGGACCAAACCACGGGGAGGAACCGTGTCCGGATTCGTAGAGAAGCCCGAGCCGATCCAGGTTCCGGGCCTGGTGCACCTGCACACCGGCAAGGTGCGCGACCTGTACCAGAACGAGGCCGGTGACCTCGTGATGGTCGCCAGCGACCGCATGTCCGCCTACGACTGGGTCCTGCCCACCGAGATCCCGGACAAGGGGCGCATCCTCACCCAGCTCTCCCTGTGGTGGTTCGACCAGCTCGCCGACCTGGTCCCCGGTCATGTGCTGAGCACCGCGCTGCCGGCCGGCGCCCCCGCCGAGTGGCAGGGCCGCACCCTGGTGTGCAGGTCGCTGAGCATGGTCCCGGTCGAGTGCGTGGCCCGCGGCTACCTCACCGGCTCCGGCCTGGCCGAGTACCGGGAGTCCCGTACGGTGTGCGGCCTCGCCCTCCCCGAAGGCCTCGTCGACGGTTCCGAGCTGCCCGCCCCGATCTTCACCCCGGCCACCAAGGCCGCGGTCGGCGAGCACGACGAGAACGTCTCCTACGAGGAGGTCGCCCGCCAGGTCGGCGCCGACACCGCCGCCCGGCTGCGCCAGGCCACCCTCGCCGTGTACGCCCGCGGCCGTGACATCGCCCGGGACCGCGGGATCATCCTGGCCGACACGAAGTTCGAGTTCGGCTTCGACGGCGACACGCTCGTCCTCGCCGACGAGGTCCTCACCCCGGACTCCTCCCGGTTCTGGCCCGCCGACCAGTGGCAGCCGGGCCGTGCGCAGCCGTCGTACGACAAGCAGTTCGTCCGCGACTGGCTGACCTCCGCCGAGTCCGGCTGGGACCGGGCGAGCGAGCAGCCTCCGCCCGCGCTGCCGCAGCAGGTGGTGGAGGCGACCCGGGGGAAGTACGTGGAGGCGTACGAGCGGCTGACCGGCGTCCGCTGGGCGTAGGAACGGACAAGGCCCCCGGTGGGAACCGGGGGCCTTCTCACTGGAGCGGACGACGAGGCTCGAACTCGCGACCTCAACCTTGGCAAGGTTGCGCTCTACCAACTGAGCTACGTCCGCGTTGCGCCGTGGCGCGAGAGCAACTATACCCAACCTCGCTCCCGCGCGAGACGCACCGCCGTGTGCCGGTTCTCCGCCCCGAGCTTCGTCGCGGCCGAGGAGAGGTAGTTCCGCACGGTCCCCGGGGACAGCGCGGCCCGCTCGGCGATCTCCGCGACCGGCGCCCCGTCGGCGGCGAGCTCCAGCACCTCCGCCTCCCGCGCGGTCAGCGGCGAGTCCCCCGCGGAGATCGCGTCCGCGGCCAACTCCGGGTCGACGTAGCGGTTTCCGCCGTGCACGGTACGGATGATCTCCGCGAGCCGCTGCGCGCTGACCGTCTTCGGGACGAACCCGCGCACACCCGCCGCGAGGGCCCGTTTCAGATGGCCGGGACGCCCGTGACCGGTGACGATCAGTACCCGGCAGCCGGGCAGCTCGGTACGCAGGGCTGTGGCGACCTTCACACCGTCGGCGCCCGGCATCTGCAGATCCAGGACCGCCACGTCGGGTGCGTGGGCCCGCGCCATCGCCAGCGCCTCCGGCCCGCTCGCCGCCTCCGCCACCACGAGGAGGTCGTCCTCGAGGGACAGCAGCGCGGCCAGCGCACCCCGGATGAGGTGCTCGTCGTCGGCCAGCAGCAGCCTTACCGGAGCGCTCATGAGGTGACTCCGGGCAGGGCGGCCAGGGGCACTTCCGCCACCAGCCGGAACCCGTCCTTCCCGGCGGCTCCGGCCTGGAGCGTCCCGCCGACCGCCGCGAGGCGCTCCCGCAGCCCGGCGAGCCCCGAGCCGCCGCCTCCGCCGGTACGGTCCGACCCGGCGACCCCGTCGTTCTCGACCTTCAGCATCACCTGCCCCTCCGACACACTCAGTTCCACGGCACACCGCCCGGCGTCCCCGTGCCGCAGCACGTTGGTCGTCGCCTCCCGCACCACCCAGCCGAGCGCCGACTGCACCTCGGCGGGCAGCCCGTCGCTGTCCCCGGTGATCTCGCAGTCGATCCCGGCCGCCGTCAACACCCCCTTGGCACCGGCGAGTTCGATTCCGAGGTCGGCCTCGCGGTAGCCCCGTACCACGTCCCGCACCTCCCGCTGCGACTCCTGGGCGATGCGCTGCACCTCGATCATCTGCTCCACCGCCTCCGGCCGGCCCCGCCGGGCCAGCTGCACGGCCAGCTCGCTCTTCAGCGAGATGACGGACAGGTTCCGGCCCAGGACGTCGTGCAGGTCCCGCCCGAACCGCAGCCGCTCCTCGGCGACGGCGAGCCGGGCCCTGGTCTCGCGGGCGGCGTCGAGTTCGTAGACGGCGTTCAGCAGCCAGACGGAGAAGAGGCAGGTGGTGGCGAGGGATCCGGCGCCGATGAGTACCACGAACGTCATGACCAGCACTTCGGCCAAGGGCGCAACGAACGGGAACGACGTCGCGCTCGCGCCGAACACGGCTCCGAGCACGGTCGCGAACACGCGCCGCCGCCTGCGCACGCCCAGCGCCAGGGTGCCCGCGCCGAAGGTGAGGACGCCCGCGAAGACCGTGCTGGCGGCGGTGTCCATGCCCGGTCCCCCGGGCCCGTACTTCCTCAGTCCGAGAGCGACGCTCGCGAGCACGTAGGTGAGGGTGGCGAGTACCCACAACAGCCGTACCGGCCGACCGCGTCGGCCGCGGGTCCAGTCCAGCGCCTGGGAGGCGGTCACGCAGCCGGTCACCGCGTGGATGGTGACCATGGCCATCAGCCAGGCCGCCATGCCCGCGCGCACCTGCCCGAACACCGGCAGCCCGATCGCCGCGACCTCGATCACGCCGAAGAGGTGGAACGACCAGCGGGTGTAGGTCTCGACCTTCTCCGGCGTGCTCTTGCGCCGCCACCAGCCGGTGGGCCTGCCCGTGTCCCCCATGTCCCACCCCCCGTAGGTCACTTCCGCGGTTCCCAGCGGAACCACCGCCCTACAGCAAACACCGCCACGACGGTCCAGGCCAGCGCGGTGGCCAGGGCGCCCAGTACCTCGTACGCGCTCAGCTCGCCGGTCCAGCCGGCGCGGACCAGCCGGATGGCGGGGGAGAGCGGGAGGAATTCGCAGACGGAGGCGAGCCGGTCGGGCATGGTCTCCGTCGGGACCGCCATGCCGGAGCCCATCATGGAGACGAGTACCAGCGGCAGTGCGGTGACCTGGGCGCTTTCGGCGGTCCTGGTGAAGGAGGCGGTGACAGCCGCGAGCGCGGCGGACAGCACCAGGCCCAGCAGCAACCCCAGGACGGTCAGGTACGGGGCCTTGGGCGCCCCGGTGTTGAGCAAGGCCGTGCAGGCCGCGGCCATCAGCATCGACTGGGCGAGGCCCACGCCGACCGCGGGCAGGGCGGTGCCGGTGAGGATCTCGACGTCGTCGAGTTCGCCGGTACGCAGCCGTTTGAGGACCAGCTCCTCGCGGCGGGCGACAAAGGCACTGACCAGGGAGGTGTACACGGCGAAGAGGAAGGAGAAGCCGACCGCGGCGGTCAGCGTCACCGTGCCGACGGTCAGTCCCACTGCCCTGAGGTCCATCTGGCCGATCGCCGGCCGAACGCACAACGGCAGCGCGAGCGGCATGAGCAGGGCGGTGGTCACCGCCCCGCGGTTGCGGCCCAGGAGGGTGAGCTCGGCCCGGGCGAGGGCACGCAGTCGCCGTGCGGTGGCGGTCAGGGCCAGGGTGCTCATACGGCGACCTCCCGCGCGATCCCCAGGAACGCCTCCTCCAGCGAGGCCGACCGCACGTCCAGCCGGCGCAGTTCCACCCCGGTCCGTTCGGCCCACAGCAGCAGCGCGGTCGCCGTGCGCTGCAGCTCCCGGGTGCGCAGCCGCACGTCCCGGCCGGCCACCTCGTGTCCGCACACCCCCAGTTGGGCGAGCGGCGGCAGGTCTCCGAGGAAGTAGCCCGCGGGGAGCCGGAAGGAGATCCGCGCAGGGCGGTCGGCGGTCACCTCGGCCGGTGTGCCGGCGGCCGCGATGCGTCCCTCGTGCAGGATCGCGAGCCGGTCGGCGAGGCCCTCGGCCTCCTCCAGGTAGTGCGTGGTCAGCAGCACGGTGGTGCCGCTGTCGCTGAGGGCCCGCACCAACTCCCAGGTCTCCCGGCGCCCTTCGACGTCGAGTCCGGTCGTCGGCTCGTCCAGGAACAGCACCTCGGGCTCCCCGAGCAGGGCGAGCGCGAGGTCCAGCCGGCGCCGCTCACCCCCGGACAGCTGCTTCACCCGCACCCCGGCCTTCCCGGCGAGCCCCACCAGGCCCAGTGCCTCGGGTTCGGGCCGGGCCCCGCTGGTGCACCCCGCCCACATCCGCGCGGTCTCGGCGACGGTCAGCTCGGAGGGGAAGCCGCCCTCCTGGAGCATCACGCCGGTGCGGGGCCGTACGGCCGCCCGTTCCCGGTAGGGGTCGTGGCCGAGGACGCGCACCCGGCCCCCGGCCGGTGGCGCGAGCCCCTCCAGCAGCTCGACCGTCGACGTCTTGCCCGCGCCGTTGGTGCCGAGCAGTGCGAAGACCTCTCCGCGGGCCACGGAGAAACTGATTCCGCGTACCGCCTCGAACCCGCCCCCGTAGACACGTCGCAGGTCGGTGACCTCGATCACATGCTCGTGTCCGTCGTTGTCCATGCGGTCTGTCTGGTCCATGGCTCCAGCGTTCCGGCGGCCGGGGCCGGGCTGCAGTGCGCGGTGTCATCACTCGGCATGACAAATGTCAGGCGGACGTTCGCGGCCGGGGCATCAAAAAACCCCGGCCATGATGACCGGGGCTTCACTGGAGCGGACGACGAGGCTCGAACTCGCGACCTCAACCTTGGCAAGGTTGCGCTCTACCAACTGAGCTACGTCCGCACTGCTCCCGACCGGCTCCCACCGATCGGTGCGAGCACCAGCCTACCTGATCCACAAGCTGATCAGGACCGGCGGTGCAGAGCGGGTGACAGGAATTGCACACTGCGCCTTCCCCCTGGAAGGGGGATGTTCTGCTACTGAACTACACCCGCATGTAGTCCGTCGGGCTCGGGCCTTTCGGCCTCGCCCTTCGGCGTGCTCCAGACATTAGCTGAACAACAGGGGGGTTGCGCAAGTCGGTTCCCCCTGGGGGCACCCGGCACCCAACGCGGCTGCCCCCAGGGCCCGCTGACGGACCCTGAGGGCTCACCCCTCGCGGGCGGCTCACTGTGCCGCGCTGAACGCCTCGTAGACCTTCTTGGGGATGCGTCCGCGCGCGGGCACGTCCATCTTGTTCGCCTGGGCCCAGGCGCGGACCGCGGCGGGGTCGGGTGCGACCTCCGTCTGCCGGTACGCCTTGCCCGACCTCGACCGCTTGCGGCCGGCCGTCACGTAGGGCTCGAGGGCCTTACGCAGTTTCTTGGCATTGACCTGGTTCAGGTCGATCTCGTACGACTTGCCGTCGAGTCCGAAGGCGATCGTTTCCGCCGCTTCCGAGCCGTCGATGTCGTCAAAGAGAGTGACCACGACCTTCTGCGCCACGAATATCGGTCCCTTCGTGCGACACCGCTCCGGTGAGGACGTGCCGAGACGTCCGGAAGATGTCGACTGTCCGCCTGTTATTGGGCAAAGTATCGGCTATTGCTAATTCATTTGTACAGTGCCCGGCAATGGAAAGTGAAGTCCGACTAAATCCGTCCGCGTGTCCGGGCGCAATACGGTTCGGCGGACGATCCGGTAACTTTCCCAGAATTTTTCGCGGTGTACCCCGTCCGACACCGGACCGTGATGCCACTCACGTAGGTTCCTACAACTCTACCCGCGTAGAAATTTTGTGCGGGTAGTCTGAAGGAACCTGCTCAGCACCACACACCGGGAGTGCCAGTGGCACGCGTCGTAGTCGACGTCATGCTCAAGCCGGAGATCCTCGACCCCCAGGGCCAGGCGGTGCAGCGCGCACTGCCGCGCCTGGGTTTCGACGGCATCTCCGACGTACGTCAGGGAAAGCGATTCGAACTGGAAGTTGACGGGCCGGTCGACGAGGCCGCGCTCGCCCGCATTCACGATCTTGCCGAATCCTTCCTCGCCAACACCGTGATCGAGGACTTCACCGTCAAGGTGGAGGAAGTCGCGGAGGCCGCGAAGTGACCGCTCGTATTGGCGTCGTCACTTTCCCGGGCAGCCTGGACGACCGGGACACCCAGCGGGCGATCCGCCTCGCGGGGGCGGAACCGGTCGCGCTGTGGCACAAGGACAAGGACCTCAAGCAGGTCGACGCCGTGGTGCTGTGCGGAGGGTTCTCCTACGGCGACTATCTGCGCGCCGGCGCCATCGCCCGCTTCTCCCCGGTGATGGAGCCGATCGTCGAACAGGCGAGGGCCGGTCTGCCGGTCCTCGGCATCTGCAACGGCTTCCAGATCCTCACCGAGGCCCATCTGCTGCCCGGCGCGATGCTCGGCAACGACCACCTGCACTTCATCTGCCGCGACCAGAAGCTGCGGGTGGAGAACGCGGAGACCTCCTGGACCAGCGACTACCGCGCCGGCCAGGAGATCCACATCCCGCTGAAGAACATGGACGGCCGGTACGTCGCCGACGAGTACACGCTCGACAAGCTGGAGGCGGAGGGCCGGGTCGCCTTCCGGTACCTCGTCCGCGGCGAAGCCGCTGATGGATACGGCAACCCCAACGGGTCGCTGCGGGACATCGCCGGCATCACCAACGAGGCCGGGAACGTCGTCGGCCTGATGCCGCACCCCGAGCACGCCGTCGAGCCGCTGATCGGTACCGGTCGTACCGACGGCCTCCCCTTCTTCACCTCGATCCTCAAGAAGCTGGTCAACGCATGAGCCGGACGCCTCTGGACACGGTCGAGCACGCGGCCGCGACCCCCGACGTCGAGCTGCCCTGGGCCGAACTCGGCCTGAAGAAGGACGAGTACGAGCGGGTGGTGGAGATCCTCGGCCGCCGCCCGACCGGCGCCGAGCTCGCCATGTACTCGGTCATGTGGTCGGAGCACTGCTCGTACAAGTCCTCCAAGGTGCACCTGCGCCAGTTCGGCGAGAAGGCCCCCCAGTCGGACGCCCTCCTCGTCGGCATCGGTGAGAACGCCGGTGTCGTCGACGTGGGCCAGGGCTACGCGGTCACCTTCAAGGTGGAGTCGCACAACCACCCCTCCTACGTCGAGCCCTACCAGGGCGCGGCCACCGGTGTCGGCGGCATCGTCCGCGACATCATCGCGATGGGCGCCCGCCCGGTCGCCGTGGTCGACCCGCTGCGCTTCGGCGCGGCCGACCACCCGGACACCAAGCGGGTGCTCCCCGGTGTCGTCGCGGGCATCGGCGGCTACGGCAACTGCCTGGGTCTGCCCAACATCGGCGGCGAGGTCGTCTTCGACGCCTGCTACCAGGGCAACCCGCTGGTGAACGCCGGTGCCATCGGTGTGATGCGGCACGAGGACATCCACCTCGCGAAGGCGTCGGGCGCCGGCAACAAGGTCATCCTGTACGGGGCCCGGACCGGCGGCGACGGCATCGGCGGCGCCTCGATCCTGGCCTCCGAGACCTTCGACGACGCGAAGCCGAGCAAGCGCCCGGCGGTCCAGGTCGGCGACCCCTTCCAGGAGAAGCTCCTCATCGAGTGCACCCTGGAGGCCTTCAGGGAGAAGCTGGTCGTCGGCATCCAGGACCTCGGCGCGGCCGGCCTGTCCTGCGCCACGTCCGAGCTGGCCTCCAACGGCTCCGGCGGCATGCGCGTCACCCTGGACGACGTACCGCTGCGCGACTCCACGCTCTCGCCCGAGGAGATCCTCATGAGCGAGTCGCAGGAGCGCATGTGCGCGGTCGTGGAGCCGGAGAAGGTCGACCGGTTCCTGGAGATCTGCGAGAAGTGGGACGTCATCGCCACCGTCATCGGCGAGGTGACCGACGGCGACCGCCTGGAGATCTACTGGCACGGCGGCAAGATCGTCGACGTCGACCCGCGCACGGTCGCGCACGAGGGCCCGGTCTACGAGCGCCCCTACGCCCGCCCGTCCTGGCAGGACGAGCTGCAGGCCGACGACGCGAACAAGCTGCCCCGGCCGGCGACGGGCGCGGAGCTGAAGGACCAGGTCCTGAAGCTGGTCGGCTCCCCCAACCAGGCCTCCAAGAAGTGGATCACCTCGCAGTACGACCACTTCGTGCAGGGCAACACCGTCCTCGCCCAGCCCGAGGACTCCGGCATGATCCGTGTCGACGAGGAGACCGGCCTCGGCGTCGCGATCGCCACCGACGGCAACGGCCGGTACGCCAAGCTCGACCCGTACACGGGCGCGCAGCTCGCCCTCGCCGAGGCCTACCGCAACGTCGCCACCACCGGCGCCAAGCCCCTCGCGGTCTCCGACTGCCTGAACTTCGGCTCGCCCGAGGACCCGGCGGTCATGTGGCAGTTCGCCGAGGCGGTACGCGGTCTCGCGGACGGCTGCCAGCAGCTCGGCACCCCGGTGACCGGCGGCAACGTCTCGCTCTACAACCAGACGGGCGAGGCGGCCATCCACCCGACGCCGGTGGTCGCGGTCCTCGGCGTGATCGACGACGTCGCCCGCCGTACGCCGGTCGCCTTCCAGGAGGAGGGCCAGCTGCTCTACCTCCTCGGCGACACCCGTGAGGAGTTCGGCGGCTCGGCCTGGTCGCAGGTGATCCACGACCACCTCGGCGGCCTGCCCCCGAAGGTCGACCTGGAGCGCGAGCGGCTGCTCGCCGAGATCCTGATCTCCGCCTCCCGCGACGGCATGATCGACTCCGCGCACGACCTGTCCGACGGCGGTCTGATCCAGGCGGTCGTGGAGTCGGCGCTGCTCGGCGGCAAGGGCGCCCGTCTGATCGTCCCCGACGGTCTGGACGCCTTCACCTTCCTCCTCTCCGAGTCCGCGGGCCGTGCGATCGTCGCCGTGCCGCGCTCGGAGGAGGTCCGCTTCAACGACATGTGCGGCGCGCGGGGCCTGCCGGCGACCCGCATCGGTGTCGTGGACGGTGACACGGTCGAGCTCCAGGGCGAGTTCACGCTCACTCTGGAGGAGCTGCGCACCGCCCACGAGGGCACGATTCCGGCGCTGCTGGCCTGAGTCCCGCCGAGTTCCGCGAAGTTCCGCTTCTTCGAAGCCCCCGCCCGGGGTCACCGGGCGGGGGCTTCGTCGTTGTGCGCGCGGCCCCGAACACCCTCTTGCACGTCATTACGTAGTTCCGTAATATCGTATCCGTGGAACTCGAACAACGCGTCGCCGACCTCGAACGCAGGCTGGCGGCGCTGGAGGACGCGCAACGCGCCGCCCCGCAGCTGGACGCGAGCGACTTCTGGGCCCTGAACGGGCTGAAGGAGCAGCTGGCCGAGCTCGGGGCGGCCGACGGAGGCGTCCTGTTCACGGGGGCCGTACGGCTGCCGACCGGGGAGCGCTACGACTGGCAGCACGGCGCACTCACCGATGAGCTTCTGGACGACGACTGGTCCCGGGTCGCCGAGCCGCTCGCCGCCCTCGGTCACCCGGTACGGCTGCGGCTGCTCCGCGAGATCCTCGGCGGCCGGCGCACCGCGGCCGAGCTCGCCGAGCTGGACGAGGTCGGCACGACCGGCCAGATCTACCACCACCTGCGCCAGCTCTCCGCCGCCGGCTGGCTGCACACGACCGCACGCGGCCGCTACGCGGTACCGGCGGGGCGGGTGGTGCCGCTGCTCGTCGCACTGTCCGCGGCCCGGTCCTGAGCTGGCCGGCGCCGACCAAGAGGGGGAACCGTGACCGCACGCAAGCTGACCGGCATCGTCTACCGACTTCTGCAGCTCGTCTTCCTCGGCCTCGTGATCGCCGACGCGTTACTGGACCTCGCGTACCCGTGGTGGTGGAACTTCGGACCGATCGTCCTCGCCCAAGCCGTCCTCGTCGTGGGCCGTCGGCGGTGGGGCGGTGCCCCGGACAGCCCGCGCGTGGCCCGCGAACCCGTCGAGGTCTCTCCGCCCGTGACGGGCCGCTGGTCCGCGCTGAACAGCCCGGCCGACCGCACGCCGAGCCACGGGACGCACGCCTACGGCCAGACGTTCGCCATCGACATCGTCGCCGAGCCCGAGCCGGGCGCCCGCCCGTGCTTCCGCATGCTGTGGCCGCTCGCCCGCCGGAACAGCGCCTTCCCCGCCTTCGGCGCCCCGCTGCTCGCGGTGGCCGACGCCACCGTCGTACGGGCGTCCGACGACCAGCGCGACCACCTCAGCCGCACGTCGCTGCCCGCACTGCTGTACCTCGCGTTCCTGGAAGAGTTTGTGCGCAGCCTCTTCGGCGTCGGACGGATCGTCGGCAACCATGTCGTGCTGGATCTCGGCGACGGCACCTACGCGATGTACGCGCACGTCCGGCGCGGCTCCCTCGCCGTCCGGGAGGGCGAGCGGGTACGCGCCGGACAGACCCTCGCCCGCTGCGGGAACTCGGGCAACTCGACCGAGCCGCACCTGCACTTCCAGCTGATGGACGGCCCCGACCCGGACACCGCCCGCGGCGTCCCCTTCACCTGGCACGGCATCGGCGTCCCCCGCAACCGCGAGATCTTCGAGGTGCCCACGGCCGCGTCACAGCCCGCATAGGCTGCCGTCATGCCCCCGGCCAGGAAACGCCCCCGCACCTACGACCCCGGCAGGACCCGCACGGCCGTCCTCGGCCAGCTCGCCCATGTACGGGAAGCCGTCCGCGGGCTCACGCCCGGGCAACTCGCCCTCCCCACCCGGCTCGGCGGGTGGACCGTACGGGAGCTGGTCGCGCACATCGGGATGGCGCTCACGGCCGTCGAGCGGTCCCTCGCCCTGCCCGAGCCGGAGAAGCAGGACGCCGCCCTCGTCGAATGGCCGTTCGCGACCTCCGCCAACGCCACGGCCATCGACGAGTTCACCCGGCGGCTCGCCGAACAGCACCCCGACCTCGACACCTACCTCGCCGGCATCGAGCGGCACCTCGTCGAGCAGCTCGACACCCACCCCGGGACCCGCCGGCTGCAGACCAACGCGGGCGTCCTGCCCCTCGCCGACTACCTGGTCACCCGCGCCGTCGAGCTCGTCGTCCACACCGACGACCTCAACGCCGCGGTGCCCGGCCTGGAAGTGCCGTACGAGCGTCAGGCCCTCGCCGCCGCCACCCGGCTCCTCGCCGACGCGCTCGCGGTGAAGGCGCCCGGCGGCTCCACCGAGGTGCGGATCCCGCCGTACGCCGTCGTGCAGTGCGTCGAGGGGCCCCGGCACACCCGCGGCACCCCGCCCAACGTGGTCGAGACCGACCCGCTGACCTGGATCAGGCTCGCCACCGGGCGGCTGGCCTGGGCGGACGCCCTGGCGCGGGCCGAGGTCAGCGCCAGCGGGGAGCGGGCGGACCTGGAGGGCGTGCTGCCGCTGATGGCGTGACGGGCACCCGAATGATGTGCGACACCTCACTCACGCATGGGGGCAAAGGGAGCCGCAGCAGCCCTCCCACGGCCCCCCGGTGACCGGACGGCACCTGGGCATACCGCGCTGAGCTGCGGAAACGAAGAAATCGGCGAGACGATCACCAGTGCTTGATCACTTACCGGCCACTGTCCCCAATTCGGACCAGTGGTCGACCTCGCCTACACTCGGGAACGTGCCACGTGGTGACGGTCGACTCAATCACGATCTGCTTCCCGGCGAGAAGGGCCCCCAGGACGCTTGCGGCGTCTTCGGTGTCTGGGCTCCGGGCGAAGAGGTCGCAAAGCTCACGTACTTCGGGCTCTACGCCCTCCAGCACCGGGGTCAGGAATCCGCGGGAATCGCGGTCAGCAACGGCTCCCAGATCCTCGTCTTCAAGGACATGGGCCTGGTCTCCCAGGTCTTCGACGAGACCTCGCTCGGTTCGCTCCAGGGTCACATCGCGGTCGGACACGCCCGCTACTCGACCACCGGCGCCTCCGTGTGGGAGAACGCCCAGCCGACGTTCCGGGCCACCGCGCACGGTTCCATCGCGCTCGGCCACAACGGCAACCTGGTGAACACGGCGCAGCTCGCCGAGATGGTCGCCGACCTGCCCAAGGACACCAACGGGCGCTCCACGCGGGTCGCGGCCACCAACGACACCGACCTGCTCACCGCGCTCCTCGCGGCCCAGGTCGACGACGACGGCAAGCCGCTGACCATCGAGGAGGCCGCCCACGCGGTCCTGCCGAAGGTGCGCGGCGCCTTCTCCCTCGTCTTCATGGACGAGCACACCCTCTACGCCGCCCGCGACCCGCAGGGCATCCGCCCGCTGGTCCTCGGCCGCCTCGAGCGCGGCTGGGTCGTCGCCTCCGAGAGCGCCGCCCTCGACATCACCGGTGCGAGCTTCGTGCGGGAGATCGAACCCGGCGAGTTCGTCGCCATCGACGAGAACGGCCTGCGCAGCTCCCGGTTCGCGGAAGCGAAGCCCAAGGGCTGTGTCTTCGAGTACGTGTACCTGGCCCGCCCCGACACCGACATCGCCGGCCGGAACGTCTACCTCTCCCGCGTCGAGATGGGGCGCCGACTGGCGAAGGAAGCCCCCGTCGAGGCCGACCTCGTCATAGCGACCCCGGAGTCCGGTACGCCCGCGGCGATCGGCTACGCGGAGGCCAGCGGCATCCCGTTCGGCGCGGGCCTGGTGAAGAACGCCTACGTCGGCCGGACCTTCATCCAGCCCTCGCAGACCATCCGCCAGCTCGGCATCCGGCTGAAGCTGAACCCGCTGAAGGAAGTCATCAAGGGCAAGCGCCTGGTCGTCGTCGACGACTCGATCGTCCGCGGCAACACCCAGCGCGCCCTGGTGCGCATGCTCCGCGAGGCGGGCGCGGCCGAGGTCCACATCCGGATCTCCTCGCCGCCCGTGAAGTGGCCCTGCTTCTTCGGCATCGACTTCGCCACCCGCGCCGAGCTCATCGCCAACGGTATGACCATCGACGAGATCGGCACCTCCCTGGGCGCCGACTCCCTGGCCTACATCTCCATCGACGGCATGATCGATGCGACCACCATCGCCAAGCCGAACCTGTGCCGCGCCTGCTTCGACGGCGAGTACCCGATGGAGCTCCCGGACCCCGAGCTGCTCGGCAAGCAGCTGCTGGAGACCGAGCTCGCGGCCGGTCCGGCGGCCACGGCCGCGACCGACGCCATCCGCCGTCCGTAGACGGCCCGTCCCCGTCACACCTGCCGTACGACACGAAGGTTCTCACTAGCCATGTCTGAGACAACTGGTGCCAGCTACGCAGCCGCGGGCGTCGACATCGAGGCGGGCGACCGCGCCGTCGAGCTGATGAAGGAGTGGGTGAAGAAGACGCAGCGCCCCGAGGTCCTCGGCGGCCTCGGCGGTTTCGCCGGGCTCTTCGACGCCTCCGCCCTCAAGCGCTACGAGCGTCCCCTCCTCGCCTCCGCCACGGACGGCGTCGGCACCAAGGTCGACATCGCCCGGCAGCTCGGCGTGTACGACACCATCGGCCACGACCTGGTCGCCATGGTCATGGACGACATCGTGGTGTGCGGTGCCGAGCCCCTGTTCATGACCGACTACATCTGCGTCGGCAAGGTCCACCCCGAGCGGGTCGCCGCCATCGTCAAGGGCATCGCGGAGGGCTGCGTCCTGGCCGGCTGCGCCCTGGTGGGCGGCGAGACGGCCGAGCACCCGGGTCTGCTGGGCGCGGACGACTTCGACGTCGCCGGCGCCGGTACGGGCGTCGTGGAGGCCGACCGGCTCCTCGGCGCGGACCGTATCCGCGAGGGGGACGCGGTGATCGCCATGGCTTCCTCCGGGCTTCACTCGAACGGGTACTCCCTGGTCCGCCACGTCCTGCTGAACACCGCGGGCCTCTCGCTCGACGCGCGGATCGAGGACCTCGGCCGCACCCTGGGCGAGGAACTGCTGGAGCCCACGAAGATCTACTCGCTGGACTGTCTGGCCCTCACCCGCACCACCGACGTGCACGCCTTCAGCCACATCACCGGCGGCGGGCTGGCCGCCAACCTGGCCCGGGTGATCCCGGACACACTGCACGCGAGGGTCGACCGCTCCACCTGGACCCCGGGCGCGATCTTCGACCTCGTGGGCAGGACCGGCGACGTCGAGCGGCTGGAGCTGGAGAAGACCCTGAACATGGGCGTCGGCATGATGGCGATCGTGCCGCAGGAGTCCGTGGACGTGGCCCTGGCGACCCTGGCCGATCGCGGGGTCGACGCCTGGGTGGCAGGCGAGATCACCGACCGGGGCGACCGCGGGACCGGTGCCGAACTGGTCGGTACGTATGCAGTCTGACGGCGCCGCACGTATGCAGTCTGACGGCGCCGCACGTATGCAGTCTGACGGCGCCGCACGTATGCAGTCCGACGGCGCCGCGGTCTGAACCTGCGGGTAGCACAGAACCCGGTCGGTGGCTGTGCCACCGACCGGGTGAGTGCTCAGTGCAAGGTCAAGCCCCGCGACGATGTTGTGAGGGACCTTCGTCCTCATCCTCGTCGTCGTCCTCATAGAGGTCGGCGTACCGAGAGTAAAGATCGTCCTCGTCGTTCTCATCGTCCTCGAACGGCTCGCCGTTCGGCGGCTGGCTCGAAGTTGATGCGCCCAGTTCACTGGCCAGACGCGACAGATCTGTCCCACCGCTGTTGTACTTCAGCTGGCGGGCGACCTTTGTCTGCTTGGCCTTGGCCCGGCCGCGCCCCATGGCTCGACCCCCTCGGTGACGGGGCTCGACGGCCCCAGAGTCTGACACGCGTTCATGATCTGGAACGGACTCTCCGCGGAGAGGCCGGTCCGTAGGGCTTCCACGGTACCTGAGCCCGCGCCCATACGGTACGTCGCCCGCAGCACGCGCGTGTGCACAGCCCCTTCGAGGCGCCCCGTCCTCGCTGGTCAGTGGCGATTTTAACCACTTATCCCGGGACGACCCGCCGACGGGAGTGAGAGTTCTCTCCAAGTTCCCGCCGACGGGTACCGCTCATGCGTGCGAAGTCCTGCCCTCCGCCATCCGCTGCTCGGCGATCCGGTCGGCCGCGGCGGCCGGCGGAATACCGTCCTCCTTCGCACGTGCGAATATGGCCAGCGTGGTGTCGAAGATCTTCGCGGCCTTCGCCCTGCACCGGTCGAAGTCGAAGCCGTGCAGCTCGTCGGCGACCTGGATGACCCCGCCGGCGTTCACCACGTAGTCCGGTGCGTACAGGATCCCGCGGTCGGCGAGGTCCTTCTCCACACCCGTGTGGGCGAGCTGGTTGTTGGCGGCGCCGCACACCACCCGGGCGGTGAGCACCGCCACGGAGTCGTCGTTCAGCGCGCCGCCGAGCGCGCACGGGGCGTAGATGTCGAGGCCCTCCACGCGGATCAGCGCGTCGGTGTCGGCGACGGCGCTGACGCCCTCGGCGTGCTGGTCGAGGACGCGCCGCACGGCCTCCGCGCGCACGTCCGTGATCACCACCTCCGCGCCCTCGTCCCGCAGGTGCCGCACCAGGTGGTGCCCGACCTTGCCGACGCCCGCGACGCCCACCCTGCGGCCGCGCAGCGAGGGGTCGCCCCACAGGTGCTGGGCGGAGGCCCGCATGCCCTGGTAGACGCCGAACGCGGTGAGGACGGAGGAGTCGCCGGCCCCGCCGTTCTCCGGGGAGCGGCCCGTCGTCCAGCGGCACTCGCGCGCCACGACGTCCATGTCGGCGACGTAGGTGCCCACGTCGCAGGCGGTGACGTACCGCCCGCCGAGCGAGGCCACGAACCGCCCGTAGGCGAGCAGCAGCTCCTCGGTCTTGTGCCGCTCCGGGTCGCCGATGATCACGGCCTTCCCGCCGCCGTGGTCGAGACCGGCCATGGCGTTCTTGTACGACATACCGCGCGCGAGGTTGAGGGCGTCGGCGACGGCCTCCGCCTCGGTCGCGTACGGGTAGAAGCGGGTACCGCCGAGCGCGGGGCCCAGCGCGGTGGAGTGGATGGCGATGACGGCCTTCAGTCCGCTGGCGCGGTCCTGGCAGAGCACGACTTGCTCATGACCGCCCTGGTCCGAGTGGAACAGGGTGTGCAGTACATCAGCATGTGCGCCGGTCACGTCGGTCACTGTGGTGACTCCTGTTGCGAGTAGCGGCGGTGGTCCTGGGACCAGCTCCCTGGTGGTCCCCCCACGCTTGTGGCAGTGGGGGAGGGTGGCGGGTAGCTGTGGCTGAGCGTAGAGCCTGTGCCCGGCCGCCATCCGCGCAGTGTTCAGGATCACTCTCCGGGAGCTTCCGTGCACGCATCGGCATGGCACGATTTGCAGAGATTTCCCGTCGTCCCGAGCCTGGCTCGTGCGGATTCGGTGTCCGCCCCGCAAGGGTTTCGAGCCGAATCCGGTGGGGAGGGAGCAGGCGTGCCCAAGGTGTCCTCGGTGATCGTCCCCTACGCCACGTACCTGCGTGTGTACGAGCCGCTGGCCGCCTTCCCCGAGCCCGAGCGCGACCACTGGGCACGGTACGCCCGCCGCCCGGAACGTCCCTCCTACCAGGACGAACTACGCCGCTCGCTGGCCGACCTGCTGCCCACCCCGCCGGTTCCGGTGCCGGTGCACGAGAGCGGTGACGCCTTCGTCCTGGACGTCGACGGGGTGGTCTGCGTGTGCCCGTGGCGGACCCGGCTGCGCGGCTGGCAGGCGCTCGGCGACCTCGACGAGGAGCTGCCGCCGGCGGTCCTGGACGCGGTGCTGCCCCCGGTGGTGCGCCAGCAGGCCGGCCGGGACTACGAGCGCTGGAGCGCCCGCAATCCCGACGCCCGCCCCTGGATCCGCACGGCGACCTGGCAGGTGCCGCTCAACTGGTTCGTCCTGGTGTCCGACGAGGAGCGCGAGTACGCCAAGGGCGCCGGGGACCCCGGGGCGGCCGGTGCCGAGCCGCCCGTGCTGCGCTACCGCACGCCCATGGTGCAGGCCCGGCGGCGGGTGGCCCGGGGGCTGCGCGCGCTGAAGGACGCCGTCGAGGAAGGGCCGCTGGTCGACGGCCTGGTGGACGTGGGCCGCTGGCTGGAGGAGTTCCACCCGCGCTCGCTGGTGGAGCTGGACTACGGCGGCCTGGTGCACGTGCTGCCCGCCGGCGAGCTCGAGGGCGACCACTCGGCGGCCGACGTGGCCGAGGGGATCGACGCGCTGCGCCGCGGGGACGGGGCCGCCGCCGGCGAGGCGTACGGGCGGCTCGTGGAGCGCTGGCGGTCGGTGCGGGACCGGCGTTCCGCGAACTGACGGGACGTGAGTGACGTAGGTCACGGCCGAAACCGCCTCGAACAGCGTACGGTAACGCCACTTCGGTGACCTGACGGGATGTTGGTCCCGAACTGGGCTTTTGTCCGGAAGAGTGCCGCAAGGGTGATGGACCGCACGTACACGGCCCTTGCGTCACTTGCCCCTCCTCATGCCAAAATAGGACAAGGAGTCCGGGGAGGGCTCCATCCGTCCGCTTGTGCTTCATTGTGGGGGGAATCTCAGCATTGCACGCTTTGGGGGGTCTCGTGACTCCCGATCGCCAGTGTGACTGATCGTCATACTGGCGTTACTGTCCGCTATGGCATGGTCCATCGGCTTCCGTCGCTGATGAACACCTGGGAGGGCAATTCCATCGGTTTGGCCGACGCGGCTGGACAGATGGTGTAGTTGTAGTGCCGAGGACAAGCCGTTCGTCCTATAACCGACTCGACTCGCGTCCGCCATTTCGGGCAACGCGGGTCAAGGTGCAGAATTTAGAGGAAAGAACCGAGAAGGTTCGGTTCTCCCGAGGAGGCCGCTCATGACCGCTCGCACCCCTGATGCCGAGCCGCTGCTGACCCCGGCTGAGGTCGCCACCATGTTCCGTGTGGACCCGAAGACGGTCACGCGGTGGGCGAAGGCCGGCAAGCTCACGTCGATCCGTACGCTCGGCGGGCACCGCCGCTACCGCGAAGCCGAGGTCCGCGCACTGCTCGCGGGCATCCCGCAGCAGCGCAGCGAGGCCTGAACAACTGAATAACCGGGCGATGCGGCAGGTCCCCCAACCGGCCGAGAAGCCCGAACCCTAGCTCCAAACGACGCGGGACCTGCCCCAACAGGCCCCTCTCCCAAGCCGAACAGAGCTCACTGGCAAGCGACAAAGGGTGCGTCGTCGATCGCGCTGGACTCCGCCGGGTCCAGCGCGATCTTTTTTGTGCGCCGGGCGGTGTCTACGCGGGTCCGCGTGGGCGGGCTTGTGGGAGTCTGGGGAGCCGTGTCGGATCGGCCCGGGGGCGGCCGTCAGGTCTGGTGCAATTGCACATATTAAATTGACCAGTTGTAGGTCGCGTGTAAGTACCGTGCTTTCCAAAAGTCATGCGGTGACACCCGTCACACGGGGGAACGCCTGTTGCGGCCGGCCCGTGCGGGTCGGAGGTCAGGCTGGGGAGGGGCTCTCGCCCTCGGCGGCCTCGTCCGCGGGCAGCGGGCCGCACGGCGGCGAGTCCAGCGCCAGCCTCAGCAGGTGGTGGCAGATCGGGCAGTGGCGGGTCAGATGCCCGTAGGACGAGGCAGCCGCCAGATGCGCCCGGAGGAGCGCCCGCGTCTCGTGCCTGACCGATGCCGCCATACACCACCTCCGGGGCCGCTCGAGGGGAACCCGGCCCTGTTTTCTGGGTACCGGCGGAATGTGACGCCGTCAAGGCCGCCGCGCGGCTCCGCCGGTTCGGCCGTGTGGCCCGGTGGGTGCCGCTTGCCGTGCGGGGCGCGTGTGGCCGCCTGCTGGGGGGTGCCGCGCGTGGCGCCGCCGGTTCGGCCTGGACGGCCTCGTCCTCAATCGCCGGACGGGCTGAGGATCACGGACCGGGACCGAAAGGCACAGGCGACGACTGATTGCGGCTCCGCCGCGGGCGCGGCC
>NZ_JBSFIK010000004.1:293822-293965 GCF_053597535.1 Streptomyces sp. NPDC001348
CCTCCGCTGGGTACGAAGAAGGCCCGCGTCCTTCAGGGGGGCGGCTCTTGCTTGCGGTCCTGCCGGGATTTGCTGTGTCTGATTGCGGCTCCGCCGTGGGCGCGGCCTCCGCTGGGTACGAAGAAGGCCCGCGTCCTTCAGGG
>NZ_JBSFIK010000004.1:294062-303891 GCF_053597535.1 Streptomyces sp. NPDC001348
GGGGGGCGGCTCTTGCTTGCGGTCCTGCCGGGATTTGCTGTGTCTGATTGCGGCTCCGCCGCGGGCGCGGCCTCCGCTGGGTACGAAGAAGGCCCGCGTCCTTCAGGGGGCGGCTCTTGCTTGCGGTCCTGCCGGGATTTGCTGTGTCTGATTGCGGCTCCGCCGCGGGCGCGGCCTCCGCTGGGTACGAAGAAGGCCCGCTTCCCAAGGAAGCGGGCCTTGCTTGCGGTCCTGACGGGATTTGAACCCGCGGCCTCCACCTTGACAGGGTGGCGAGCACTCCAAACTGCTCCACAGGACCAGGTTTCGCGGCGCCTTTGTCGCGTTGCGCTGCGAGAAGGACTGTACAGGAGGGGGAGGGCCCTGGTCGAACTCACTCCCCGTACGCGGGCGACTACGGGACGGCCGCGTCGATCGCCTTCACGATCCGCTTGTCCGAGACGGGGTACGCCGTGCCCAGCGCATGGGCGAAGTAGCTGACCCGGAGCTCCTCGATCATCCAGCGGATGTCCAGCACCGAGGACGGCACGGGGCGGCCCTGCGGAAGCTGCTCCAGGAGCCAGGCGTACTCGTCCTGCATCTCGTGGACCTTCTCCATGCGGGTGGTGTCCCGCTGGACGCCGGTCGGCATCTGCTGCAGGCGCCGGTCGGCGGCCACCAGGTACCGCATGAGGTCGGGCAGCCGGCGTATCCCCGCCGCCGTCACGAAGCCGGGCTTCACGAGACCGTCGAGCTGAGCCCGTACGTCCGCCAGGTTCGGCAGCAGCACGGGGCTCCGTACGGCCTTCAGCCGCCGTTCGCAGGACTGCCAGGCGGCCAGCACCTGCTGCACCTGGCTCACGGTCCGCACGGTCGTGTCGACGATCTCCGCGCGCACCCTGTCGTACAGCTTGCGGTACGACTCCTCGTCCCACACGGGGCCCCCGAAGTCCGCGATCAGCTTGTCCGCCGCCGCCATCGCGCAGTCGTCGAACAGCGCCTGGATCGATCCGTGCGGGTTCGCGGACAGTCCCAGCTTCTGGGCGTTCGTCAGCTTCTCGGACGCGAACTTCGCCGGGTTGACCGGGATGTTGCGCAGGATGAGGCGCCGGGTGCCCCGCCACATCGCCTCCGTCTGCTCCGCCTCCGTGTCGAAGAGCCGGACCGAGACGGTGTTCGCCGTCGGTCCGTCGTCCACCAGCGCCGGGTACGCCTTCACCGGCTGCCCGGCCCTGCGGGTCTCGAAGACCCGGCTGAGCGTGCCGATGGTCCAGTCGGTGAGGCCCTTGCGCTCCAGGGACTCGCCGCCCTGCCGGGACGCGGTGGCCGCCGCGGCCTGCGAGAGGGCCTGGCGGGCCTTCGGCTTCAGCCGGAGCTTCAGCGTCTCGAGGTCCTTGTCCTCCGCCAGCTTCCGCCGCCGCTCGTCGACGATCCGGAAGGTGATCTTCAGATGGTCGGGGACCCTCGCCCAGTCGAAGTCACCGGCCTCGAAGGGCACGCCGACCATGCGCTTCAGCTCGCGGGCCATGGTGGTGGTGAGGGGCTCGGCGAGCGGGGTCGCCTTCTCCAGGAAGGCCTGCGCGTAGTTCGGAGCGGGCACGTAGTTGCGGCGGATGGGCTTGGGCAGGGAGCGGATCAGCTCCGTCACCAGCTCTTCCCTGAGCCCCGGGATCTGCCAGTCGAAGCCCTCGTCCGTGACCTGGTTGAGGACCTGCAGCGGGATGTGCACGGTCACGCCGTCCGCGTCCGCACCCGGCTCGAACTGGTACGTCACCCGGAACTTCAGGTTCCCCTGCCGCCACGAGTCCGGATAGTCGGTCTTGGTGACCGCCTCCGCCGACTCCCTGATCAGCATCTCCCGCTCGAAGTCGAGGAAATCCGGCTGCTCGTGCCGCTTCCGCTTCCACCACGAGTCGAAATGGGCACCGGACACGACATGTTCGGGCACCCGCTGGTCGTAGAAGTCGAACAGCGTCTCGTCGTCGACCACGATGTCCCGGCGCCGCGCCCGGTGCTCCAGCTCCTCCACCTCGCTGAGGAGCCGGCGGTTGTCGGCGAAGAACTTGTGGTGCGTGCGCCAGTCGCCCTCGACCAGCGCGTTCCGGATGAACAGCTCGCGGCTGGCCTCCGGGTCGACCCGGCCGTAGTTGACCTTCCGGTCGGAGACGATCGGCACGCCGTACAGCGTGACCTTCTCGTACGCCATCACGGCCGCCTGGTCCTTCTCCCAGTGCGGCTCGCTGTACGTCCGCTTCAGCAGGTGGCCGGCGAGCGGCTCGACCCACTCGGGTTCGATCCTGGCGTTGACCCGGGCCCACAGCCGTGACGTCTCCACCAGCTCGGCGGACATGACGAAGCGGGGCGTCTTCTTGAACAGCGCCGAGCCGGGGAAGATGGCGAACTTGGCGTTGCGCGCGCCCAGGTACTCGTTCTTCGCGCCGTCCTTCACGTCCTTCATGCCGATGTGCGAAAGCAAACCGGCGAGGAGGGAGACGTGGACACGGTCGTCCGGGGCGTCCTGGTCGTTGAGATGGATGCCCATCTGCTTGGCGACCGTGCGCAGCTGCGTGTAGATGTCCTGCCACTCCCGGATGCGCAGGAAGTTCAGGTACTCCTGTTTGCACATCCGGCGGAAGGACGACGAGCCCCGCTCCTTCTGCTGCTCGCGGATGTACCGCCACAGGTTGAGGTAGGCGAGGAAGTCGCTGGTCTCGTCCTTGAAACGGGCGTGCTGCTGGTCGGCCTGGGTCTGCTTGTCGGCGGGGCGCTCACGGGGGTCCTGGATGGACAGCGCGGCGGCGATGACCATGACCTCGCGGACACAGCCGTTCTTCTCCGCCTCCAGCACCATGCGGGCCAGGCGCGGGTCGACGGGCAGCTGGGCGAGCTTGCGGCCGGTGTCCGTCAGCCGCTTGCGCGGATCCTTCTGTGCCGGGTCGAGCGCGTGCAGCTCCTGCAGCAACTGCACGCCGTCGCGGATGTTGCGGTGGTCCGGCGGATCGATGAAGGGGAACTTCTCGATGTCGCCGAGGCCGGCCGCGGTCATCTGCAGGATGACGGACGCCAGGTTCGTACGGAGGATCTCCGCGTCCGTGAACTCCGGTCGGGAGAGGAAGTCGTCCTCGCTGTAGAGACGGATGCAGACACCGTCGCTGGTCCGCCCGCAGCGGCCCTTGCGCTGGTTCGCGCTGGCCTGTGAGACCGGCTCGATGGGCAGCCGCTGCACCTTCGTGCGATGGCTGTAGCGGCTGATCCGGGCGAAGCCGGGGTCGATGACGTACTTGATACCGGGGACGGTCAGGGACGTCTCCGCCACGTTGGTCGCCAGCACGATCCGGCGACCGCTGTGCGGCTGGAAGACGCGGTGCTGCTCGGCGTGGGAGAGCCGGGCGTACAGCGGCAGGATCTCCGTGCCCTGCCAACCAGCGCCTCCGGCGCGGGTGTACTGCTTCTTGGTGAGCGCGTCGGCGGTGTCCCGGATCTCCCGCTCCCCGGAGAGGAAGACGAGGATGTCCCCCTTCCCCTCCGCCATCAGTTCCTCGACGGCGTCGGTGATCGCGGTGATCTGGTCGCGGTCGGCGTCGTCGGAGTCCTCTTCCAGGAGCGGCCGGTAGCGCACCTCCACCGGATACGTCCGCCCGCTCACCTCGACGATCGGGGCGTCGCCGAAATGCCGTGAGAAGCGCTCGGGGTCGATGGTGGCGGAGGTGATGACGACCTTCAGGTCGGGCCTGCGGGGCAGCAGCTGGGCGAGATACCCCAGCAGGAAGTCGATGTTGAGGGACCGCTCATGGGCCTCGTCGATGATGATCGTGTCGTAGGCGCGCAGCTCGCGGTCGGTCTGGATCTCGGCGAGCAGGATGCCGTCCGTCATCAGCTTGACGAAGGTGGCGTCCGGGTTCACCTGGTCGGTGAACCGCACCTTCCAGCCGACGGCCTCGCCGAGCGGGCTGTCCAGCTCCTCGGCGACACGTTCGGCGACGGTGCGGGCCGCGATCCTCCTGGGCTGCGTGTGCCCGATCATGCCGCGCACACCGCGGCCGAGCTCCAGGCAGATCTTCGGGATCTGCGTCGTCTTCCCGGACCCGGTCTCGCCGGCGACGATGACGACCTGGTGATCACGGATGGCGGCCGCGATCTCGTCCTTCTTCTGGCTGACCGGCAGCTGCTCGGGATAGGTGACCGCGGGCACACGGGAGCGCCGCTCGTCCATCCTGGCCTCGGCCTTGTCCACCTCTGCCGCTATCTCGGCGAGGACGGCGGCGCGGGCCTCCGGCTTACGGATCTTGCGCGCGCCCTCGAGCCTGCGCCCGAGCCGGTGCGCGTCGCGCAGCGACAGCTCGGTCAGGCGGGGGGCGAGGGTGCCGAGGGCGGGGGCAGGGTGCGTAGACATACGCGGTCCAGGATCTCACCTCGGCGAAATTCCTGGCTAACGAATTGCCCGCGGCGGCTCGGCAGGCGGCTCGGCTACTCGTTCCGCTGGGCCGACGAGGCCGTCTGCTGAGGCTCCCGGCGATGCCCGTCACCCAAGGCGATCGACCTCGCCGTGTTGGACACCGCCTTGATGCCCAGGTAGGCGGTGGTCGTGCCGCTCACCGCGGTGAACGCGGCCGTCAGCACGCCGACGATCACCGCTCTGTCCCCGTCGAGCCGCCACACGCCGAAGATCGCGACCCCGGCGATGGCCAGATTGCTGACGATCACCGCCAGTAACCCGTACCGGGCCCGGTCCTTCTCCAGCCCGACGTCCCCACCGGATCTGATCTCGTCCCGGCTCATCGTCCCCCGCCCTCGGAAATCACACTAGACCGGCCAGAACGTAGCGCCACGCGTCGGGCATGCCAAGCCTTGAAGTGATCACGCATTCGAATGACCACTCGCTTCAGTGAACCGTCCCTGTTCGCCAGACCGAACGAAACATCGCTCATAGAGTCCCAGTTCGTGAAGTTGACCGTGCGTGTGAAGCTCCTTCCGACGCCCGAACAGGCCCAGGCCCTCGGAGCGACCCTGCACGCCTGCAACGAAGCCGCCAACCACGTCTCCGCCACCGCGTTCGCCACAAGGACCACAGGCAACCGCGAGCTGCGAGCCGCGAGCTACACCCACATCAAGCACACCTGGGGCCTCGGTGCCCAAGCCGCCCAGCACGTCATCAAAAAGACCAGCGACGCGTACGCGACCCTCAAAGGCAACCTCAAAGCCGGCAACCTCGGCCGCCCCGGATCGAAGCGACACCTGGCAGCCACCGGCAAGCCCCTCACCTTCCGCCCGGATGCCGCCCAGCCCTACGACGACCGCATGCTGTCCTGGCAGCCGGAACGGCGGACCGTCTCTATCTGGACCACCGCCGGCCGTATGAAACACCTCGCCTACACGGGCAGAGAAGAGCACCTGCAGTTACTCGCCCAGTACCGCCAGGGAGAATCCGACCTCCAGCACCGATACGGCCAGTGGTACCTGCTGGCAACCCTCGAAGTGCCCGAAGCCACCAAGAACCCGAGCCCCCAGGCGTTCATCGGGGTCGACCTCGGCATCGCCAACATCGCCACCGCCTCGACGGGACACCGACACAGCGGCAGGAGACTCAACCGCACCCGGGACAACGACCGAAGGCTCCGCACCCGGCTCCAGAAGAAGGGCACGCGTTCCGCCAAACGACGCGCCAAGCGTCACGCGGGCAAGGAAGCCCGACGGACCCGAGACATCAACCACAAGATCAGCAAGCACATCGTGACGGAGGCACAACGCACCGGACGCGGCATCGCCCTCGAAGCTCTGGGCGGCATCCGCGAACGGGCACGGCTGAAGAAGCCCCAACGCGTCACGATGAACTCCTGGGCGTTCGGCCAGCTCGCCGAATTCATCGCCTACAAGGCACGCAGGGCCGGAGTCCCCCTGGTCCATGTGAACCCGGCGTACACCAGCCAGGAGTGCTCCCGCTGCCATCACATCGACAGACGTAACCGGCCGAGCCAGGCCGTCTTCACCTGTAGGTCCTGCGGCTTCGTTGAGCACGCGGACCTGAATGCGTCCCACGTCATCGGCCAACGCGGCTGGTGGATGTGGGTCTGCGGGGCCGAGTCACAGGTCCCTGCCCTCACGCTGATCGCGTAGGGCTGGATGCGCCGCCACTGCCGAAGCCATCGGTGGGGGCGAGCTGCAAGCCGGGGAGCTTACTCTCGGGTAGCGGACGCGGACGCTCGTACGCGTGCACCTCGGCAGCGGACGCGGACGCTCGTACGCGTGCACCTCGGCAGCGGACGCGGACGCTCGTACACGCGCGTGATCCACGAGGAATACAACAAAGCCCCGATCCGAAGATCGGGGCTTCAGCTGTGGCTGGGGCCGGGGTCGAACCGGCGACCTATCGCTTTTCAGGCGATCGCTCGTACCAACTGAGCTACCCAGCCACGGGGTTTCACGTGAAACAAAACCCCAGCGGTCCTGACGGGATTTGAACCCGCGGCCTCCACCTTGACAGGGTGGCGAGCACTCCAAACTGCTCCACAGGACCAAGCGTTGTGTACGACAGTGTCGCACACGATGTTGCGTGCCCCCAACGGGATTCGAACCCGTGCTACCGCCTTGAAAGGGCGGCGTCCTAGGCCGCTAGACGATGAGGGCTATCGGCCCGCCTGGGCGCTTCTCAGCGCGTCGGGGACGTGAGAAGCATATGGGATGGCGAGGGGTATCGCCAAAACGGTTTACGGCGCCGTGGACGAAGGCGGGGGTGACGAGGGTGACGGACTCGTCGGGGTGGTGGACGCGCCCGGCTGGTTCTCCTCCGGGAGGTGGCGGCTGACCTCGGCCGTCGTCAGCCCCAGGCCGCCCAGTTTGATCGCGTCCCAGGCCTGGAGGCGCCGGGTGTCCCGGTCGAAGTAGAGGATCGACGCCTCGATCGGTGCCGGGTACTTGTGTTCGACGGCGCGCAGACCGCTGCCGCCCGTGGAGCCCTCGATGCGGAGCCGGGTGCCTTTCTTCATGATCTCGTCGCCCTCGTGGTGGAGGTGCCCGGCCAGCACCAGGGGCACCTCGCCGTCGGTCTCACGGGCGGCGGAGGGCTCGTGGATCATGGCGACGTCCACGGGGGTGCCGGCGGTCCGCTGGTCGCGCAGGGCGGAGGCCAGCCGGTCGCCCGCGAGCTGCTCCTGGTCGTCGCTGAGGTGCCCCGAGCGGTCGGGGGTGAACTGCGGGTCGCCCATCCCCGCGAAGCGCAGGCCGGCCACCGACTCGGCCTTGCCGTCGTCCAGGATGTGCACGTTCTTCATCCGCCCCAGGTACCGCTGGGTGACCCGCGAGTCGTGGTTGCCGCGCACCCACACGTACGGGACGCCCAGGTCGGCGATCGGGTCCAGGAAGCCGTTCTCGGCCGCCGTGCCATGATCCATGGTGTCGCCGGTGTCGACGATCACGTTCACCTTGTACTCCTGCACCAGCGAGGCGATGATCTTCCAGCTCGCCGGGTTGAGGTGGATGTCCGACACGTGCAGGACCCGGATCGTGGTGGGGTCCGGCTGGTAGGCGGGCAGCGTGGACGTGACGTCGTAGAGCTTGGTCACGTTCGTCACCAGACGGGCCAGTTCCTTCTGGTAGACGTCGAACTCCGTGACGATGCTGCGCGCGTTGCCGACGAGTGACGGCGCGGAGGACAGCAGGCCGGAGAAGCGCGGTTCCAGGACGGACTCCGGGTTCCAGGTGGCGTACGCGCTCGCTCCGGACGCCGCGAGGAGGGTGAGCGCCAGCCCGCCGGCCGCCAGGGCGCGGCGCGGGCGGCGGTAGACCGCGAGGCCGAGCGCCGTCGCGCCGGCGACCACGGCGACGCAGGAGCGTACGGCCAGGTCGACGGTGCCGTGCTCGACGTCGTGGACGATCTCGTCCTGCAGACCGGAGATGCGTTCGGGGTGGTCGACCAGGGCCTGGGAGCGCACCGGGTCGAGCTGGTCGACGCTGACGTCGAGGCGGACCGGCGCGACGTGGCTGTCCAGCGAGAGCGCACCGAGCGGGGCGACATTGATCTTGGTGCCGCCGGTCAGGGACGGGCGCAGGGTCATGGTCGTGTTCATCGGGCCGACCGGGACCCGTACGTCGCCCACGATCAGCAGGCCCAGCCAGGCGCCGGCCAGTACGACGCCGGTGAGGCCGAGGGCACGGACCCAGGGGCTGGGTCGTGCGGCGAGTTCGAGCGGGGGGAGGGGGCGGGGGTCGTTCCGGGAGCGGGGGTTCTTCCGGATGCGGTGGGTACGGTTCTTGGTGCGGTTCAGCATGTGGTCCAGGGCTGCGAGGGGGGCGCGGGCCATTGGTGCCGTATGCCCGGCTCCGTGCGCGGGTATGCGGTGCTCCAAGACCTTCGTACGAGGGCGCCGTACCGGACAATGGGCCTGTGCTGGAGATGACGCGCGAGGAGTTCGAGGAGCTGGTCGCCGAGGCGCTCGACCGGATTCCGCCGGAGTTGACGCGGCTGATGGACAACGTCGCGGTGTTCGTCGAGGACGAACCGCCCGCCGACGACCCCGAGCTGCTGGGCCTCTACGAGGGGACGCCACTCACGGAGCGCGGCGAGTGGTACGCGGGCGTGCTGCCGGACCGGATCACCGTCTACCGGGGGCCGACACTGCGGATGTGCGAGACCCGGGAGGACGTCGTCGCGGAGACCGAGGTGACCGTGGTGCACGAGATCGCCCATCACTTCGGCATCGACGACGAGCGGCTGCACACGCTCGGCTACGGCTGAGCCGCCAGAGGTCCGTCCGGCGGGTCGCGTGTCCTCTTGTGGGCGGTGGGAGTTGGGCAGGTTGACTTCTTCACCCCGCCTTCGGAGGTGGCCGCCGTGCGTCCCTTGTCCGTACCCGTCCGTCTGGCCGCCACGGCGATGGCCCTCGCCGCCGCCTCCGGCTGTGTGAGCGTGGGCGACGACTCCGGTCCGGGCAGACCCGCGCACTCGGCGGGACAGCGGGACGGTCGGGCGCCCGAGGGGGTGGCGGTGGTGTCGGGGCGCGGCGGGGGGTACGACGGCGGGGCGGCCGACGGCAAGCACCGGCACGGCGGGAAGGCCAGGCCGGGGAAACCGGCCTCGGCCTCGGCCGAGCCGTCGGCGCCGGGCAGCGCGTCCCCGTCCGCGCGGGCGAAGCCGGGGAAGACCGCCGAGCCGGGCGAGCCCGCGCCCACCGACGTCCGGCCCAGCCCCTCGCGGACGGCCGAGCCCACGCCCACGCCCCCGCCTCCTCCGCCGCCACCCCCGCCGTCCAGCGAGCCCCCGTCCGCCGAGCCCTCGTCGTCGGCGCACGAGGAGACCGGGCCACAGCTGGTCGAGCGGGAGCCGGCGCCGCGGGCCGGGTCCCCGGTGTGACGGGGTGCCCGAACGCGCGGTGCCCGAACGCGCGGTGCACGAACGCGCGGTGCACGAACGCGCGGTGCACGAACGCGAGATGCACGACCGCGAGATGCCGGACCGTGTGACGCAGCTCAATCGGGCTCGGTTTGCCTTCGAGGGTGGTGGGTGCGTATGGTGGTAGATCGTTTGATCCCATTTGCCCGGCGCCACCGCAGAGCGCGCCGTGTGGCGCGTACTCTCCCTTGCCGTGGCTGACCGCATAGAGGCGGTCGTATTGCGAACACGGAGTTGACGGGCGCGTGCCGACGAGACTCCGGAAGGTTTCGCATACGCATGTCCATTTCCAGTACTGATCACGTCGTCGTCCCCGAGGACCTCCAGGACGAGAACGTCGAGGCCCACACCACCGGGCCGGAGACCGCCGACGAGACCAGCACCCCCGAGGTCACCTTCGCGGACCTCGGTCTCCCCGAGGGCGTCGTGCGCAAGCTCGCGCAGAACGGCGTGACCGTCCCCTTC
>NZ_JBSFIK010000004.1:303987-311673 GCF_053597535.1 Streptomyces sp. NPDC001348
TTCCCGATCCAGGCCGCGACCATCCCGGACGCCCTGGCCGGCAAGGACATCCTCGGCCGTGGCCGCACCGGCTCCGGCAAGACGCTCTCCTTCGGCCTGCCGACCCTGGCCACGCTGGCCGGCGGCCGCACCGAGAAGCACAAGCCGCGTGCCGTCATCCTCACGCCCACCCGTGAACTCGCCATGCAGGTCGCCGACGCGCTCCAGCCGTACGGTGACGTCCTCGGCCTCAAGATGAAGGTCGTCTGCGGCGGTACGTCGATGGGCAACCAGATCTACGCCCTGGAGAAGGGCGTGGACATCCTGGTCGCCACCCCGGGCCGCCTGCGCGACATCATCAACCGCGGCGCCTGCTCCCTCGAGGACGTGCGGATCGCGGTCCTCGACGAGGCCGACCAGATGTCCGACCTGGGCTTCCTGCCCGAGGTCACCGAGCTGCTGGACCAGGTCCCGGCGGGCGGCCAGCGGATGCTGTTCTCCGCCACGATGGAGAACGAGATCAAGACCCTCGTCGACCGGTACCTGAACGACCCGGCCCTGCACGAGGTGGACGCCGCACAGGGCGCGGTCACGACGATGTCCCACCACATCCTGATCGTGAAGCCCAAGGACAAGGCGCCGGTCACCGCCGCGATCGCCTCCCGCAAGGGCCGCACCATCATCTTCGTCCGCACCCAGCTCGGCGCCGACCGCGTGGCCGAGCAGCTGCGCGAGGCGGGCGTGAAGTCGGACGCGCTGCACGGCGGCATGACCCAGGGCGCCCGTACGCGCACCCTGGCCGACTTCAAGGACGGCTACGTCAACGTCCTGGTCGCCACCGACGTCGCCGCCCGCGGCATCCACGTCGACGGCATCGACCTGGTCCTGAACGTGGACCCGGCCGGCGACCACAAGGACTACCTGCACCGCGCCGGCCGCACGGCCCGCGCGGGCCGCACCGGCACGGTGGTCTCCCTCTCCCTGCCGCACCAGCGGCGCCAGATCTTCCGCCTCATGGAGGACGCCGGCGTCGACGCCGCGCGCCACATCATCCAGGGCGGCGCCGCCTTCGACCCGGAGGTCGCCGAGATCACCGGCGCCCGTTCCATGACCGAGGTCCAGGCCGAGTCGGCGGGCAACGCCGCCCAGCAGGCCGAGCGCGAGGTCGCCCAGCTCACCAAGCAGCTGGAGCGGGCCCAGCGGCGTGCCGCCGAGCTGCGCGAGGAGGCGGACCGGCTGGTCGCCAGGGTCGCCCGGGAGCGGGGCGAGGACCCGGAGGCCGCGGTCGCCCAGGCGCAGGCCGAGGCGCAGGCCGTCGCCGAGGTCTCGGTGCCGGAGCAGCCGGCCGTGCAGGACGTCGACCGGGCGGAGCGCGAGGAGCGTCCCGCGGCTTCCTCGTCGTACGAGCGTCGTGAGCGCCGGGACGAGCGGGGCGGGCGTTCCTTCGACCGTGACCGTGGCGGCCGTTCCTTCGAGCGCCGTGACAACGACCGTGGGTTCGAGCGTCGTGACAACGACCGTGGCGGCTTCCGCCGTGACGACCGCCGGGACGGTGACCGTGGCGGCTTCCGCCGTGACGAGCGCCGTGACGACCGTGGCGGCCGTCCCTTCGAGCGCCGTGACAACGACCGTGGGTTCGAGCGTCGTGACAACGACCGTGGCGGCTTCCGCCGTGACGACCGCCGCGACGGTGACCGTGGCGGCTTCCGCCGTGACGAGCGCCGTGACGACCGTGGCGGCCGTCCCTTCGAGCGCCGCGACAACAGCCGTGGGTTCGAGCGTCGTGACAACGACCGTGGCGGCTTCCGCCGTGACGACCGTGCCGGCCACCGTGGCAGCGACCGCCCCTTCAACCGCGACCGCCGCGACGACCGCCCGGGCTTCCGCTCCGGCCACGACCGCCCGTACGGCCGTCGTGACGACCACCGCGGCACCGGCGGCTCCTTCGGCCGCCGCGAGGACAAGCCGCGCTGGAAGCGCAACGGCTGACGCCCAGTGAGCTGCGAGGGCCCGTACGACATGGTCGTACGGGCCCTTTCCAGTCATCTGTGACGCATGTCACGGCCCCGGGGAGGGAATCGCTGGGGGCATGACAGATGACGCGCATGCGAGTGGGCTGTCGGACGAGGAACGGCTTGCCCAGCTCGGTTACACGCAGGTCCTCGCCCGCCGTATGTCGGCGTTCTCCAACTACGCCGTCTCCTTCACGATCATCTCGGTCCTGTCCGGCTGTCTGACCCTCTACCTCTTCGGGATGAACACCGGCGGCCCCGCGGTGATCACCTGGGGCTGGGTGGCGGTCGGCCTGATGACACTCCTCGTGGGCCTGTCGATGGCCGAAATCTGTTCCGCGTACCCGACGTCGGCGGGCCTGTACTTCTGGGCGCACCGCCTGGCACCGCCGCGCTCGGCCGCCGCGTGGGCCTGGTTCACCGGCTGGTTCAACGTGCTGGGCCAGGTGGCGGTGACGGCGGGCATTGACTTCGGCGCGGCGTCCTTCCTGGGCGCCTACCTCAATCTGCAGTTCGACTTCGAGGTCACCCCGGGCCGCACGGTCCTGCTCTTCGCCGCTGTCCTGCTGCTGCACGGCCTGCTGAACACCTTCGGCGTCCGGATCGTCGCCTTCCTGAACAACGTGAGCGTGTGGTGGCACGTGCTCGGGGTGGCCGTCATCGTCGGCGCGCTGGCCTTCGTGCCGGACCACCACCAGTCGGCGTCCTTCGTGTTCACCAAGTTCGTCGACAACACCGGCTGGGGCAGCGGCCCGTACGTGGTCCTCCTGGGCCTGCTGATGGCCCAGTACACCTTCACCGGCTACGACGCCTCCGCCCATATGACGGAGGAGACCCACGACGCGGCGACGGCCGGCCCGAAGGGCATCGTCAGATCCATCTGGACGTCCTGGATAGCCGGCTTCGTCCTCCTCCTCGGATTCACCTTCGCGATCCAGTCGTACGACAAGGAGCTCGCGTCCCCGACCGGCGCGCCCCCGGCGCAGATCCTCCTCGACGCGCTGGGCGCCACCTCCGGAAAGCTGCTGCTCCTGGTGGTGATCGGCGCACAGCTGTTCTGCGGCATGGCGTCGGTGACGGCCAACAGCCGCATGATCTACGCCTTCTCGCGCGACGGCGCACTGCCCTTCTCCCGTGTCTGGCACACCGTGAGCCCGCGTACCCGCACTCCCGTGGCGGCGGTCTGGCTGGCGACCACCGGCGCCCTGGTCCTCGGCCTGCCCTACCTCATCAACAACACGGCGTACGCGGCGGTGACCTCCATCGCGGTGATCGGCCTCTACATCGCGTACGTCGTCCCGACCCTGCTGCGGGTCCGCAAGGGCGCCGCCTTCACCCGGGGCCCCTGGCACCTGGGCCGCTGGTCGCAGCCCATCGGTGTGGTGTCGGTGGTCTGGGTCGGAATCATCACCGTCCTCTTCATGCTGCCCCAGGTCTCCCCGGTCACCTGGACCAGCTTCAACTACGCCCCGGTCGCCGTCCTGGTCGTCCTCGGCTTCGCGGCGGCCTGGTGGCTGGCCTCGGCCCGTCACTGGTTCCTCAACCCCGACCACGACCGCACCCGCGTCCCGGAGCCCGACACCCCCCGAATCGGTTGATCCCAGACGCTTCGGGCCCCGCGTCCCCGATACCGGATCGGAGACGCGGCCCGCTCCGGCTATGCTCGGGGAGGCGACATCGCCTGGGCCCTTAGCTCAATTGGCAGAGCAGTGGACTTTTAATCCATTGGTTGTGGGTTCGAGTCCCACAGGGCCTACCGGTGACGGTCGGGGGGCATGCCCCTGACCTGCTGTGCGGCGCCCGGGCCGGCTTCGGCCGGCCCGGGCGCCGCGTCGTTCTCCTCAGGCAGGCGCACGGCTGCGGTGGAGTGCTCGCAGGCTCAGCCGCGGCGTGGCCGCACCACCAGGGGCGCGGACATGGACAGGCCCACGAGGTCGGTCCACACCGCGTCGCCGACTCCGTCGATCGTCGCCTTGGCGGCGTGTTCCTCGGCGGTGAGGATGCCGAGGCCGGCCCGGAGCTCGTAGGGCAGGTGGTCGTGGGCCAGTCGGCGACCGACGTAGTCCATGACGGAGCTGACTCGCCGGATGTCCGGATCGTTGGTGAGGCCGGAGGGTTCGAAGCGCATCCCGACGTAGTCGGCCAGCAACACCTCGAGTGGGACACCGTGTCGGAGAGCCCGGGTGACGGTCGTGGAGAAGGCGTCCATCATGCCCGCGAGGGTGGAGCCCTGCTTGGCCATGCGGACCATCACTTCGGCGACCCGCCCGTCGGGGGTGAGTGCGACGGTCAGGTATCCCTTGCCCTCGCCGACCGCGAACGACCGGGTCGTCGACCGCAGACGGCGCGGGGGGCGAGGTGCGGCCGGACTCGGCGGCCTCCGCTCGTCGCCGGTCGCCCGTGTCGTACCGTCACCGAATCGGTCGGTCATGAACGTCCTCAATCCTCGTCCGCAGTAGCCGAATCGGGCAGAGTGCACCCAGCTGAACAAACAACATGTGGGAGTCAATTTTCCTGCGGCCACAACATGTTGGGGTTCACCATAGGTGGGGAAGGTCATCGGTACCAATCCCGGCACGCCGGAGCGGGTGCCGCGCCGCCGGTGGGCCAACTCCCCTGTCCGACAACCCCGGTGACGGCACCGACCCGCTTCCGGGTAGGTGTTCGCCCAACCCGGAAGCAGGTCTTGGCCCATGGCGCCCGCCGGGCCCCCGCAGCAGCATGATCTGCGGGCCGCACCGTGTGGTCCGAAACGACGACGGGCTCCGTGCCGCGCTGACCGTGCTCCCGGCGTGCCCTTGTTCGGAGGGCCCGAGTGCGGCCTTCGCGGAGATGAAGTTCCTGCCGTGAAGGTGTACGGAATCCGGAGCGACGGCCGACGCGAATTCGTCGCCCCTTCGATTCCCGCGACGTGAACGTTTCGTCACCGGTAAACACTCCGTGGAGATGTCCTGCGGCAGGTCAGAATGAAGAACCTGCGGATTGTTCAATTCCACTTGTGCGCTTCCGGTCACGGTTACTTCGATTCCTGGCATAGTTTGGACAAAGAATCGATTCTGTGAGCGGAGAGATCCGGTCACCTCCCATGCGTTCTCCGCCACCCCTCGGGTCCGTCGCGGCAGTTGCCGCATGCTCCCATGCGGTCTCCCAGCTGCGCCTTTGCCTTTCTGTGACGAGCCGGTCGCGTGCCGTGATTGACTCGAAAGTTACGCGACCCGGGTATTGGCCGTGTGCTTGGATCTCTAACCGATCACTTGATGATCAAGCTTCTGACCGCATTGCAAAGAGGGGAAACAGAAATGGACAAGTCGCTCGACCCGGCCGACATCACGGTGGTGCGCCCGGACGGCGTCGAAGCCGCGCGGCGGCACGACAGGAGCCGGGGCCCGCTGGACGACAACGACACTCACGACAGCGGCCTGCACGACAGCTTCACCACCCACGTCGACGACAACGACTGAACCATTCGGTCTTTATCGCCTGGCAATTGAGTGATTCCGTAGGGAGACTCAGGTTTTCATGACGATTCTTGCGGATCAGGGAAAGGCTGCGCCGGGCGCGCAGCCTTTCTTTGATCTGGCCCGACTTATCAGCCCCATCGATCCCGAAACGTTTCGTCGGGACCACTGGGAAACCCAGCCGCTTCTGGTCGAGCGTGCGGACCCGAACTACTACGCGGAGCTCCTCACGCTGGACGACGTGGACGAGCTGATCTCTCTCGCCGGGGCGAACCTCGATTGCATCCGTGTGGTGGCGGACGGCAAGGAGACCCCTGTCCAGGACCTCGGCGGCCACGGTCCGAACGGCCGGACGGCCGTCCTCGAAGCGTTGTACGACCGCTACCGAAGCGGCTCGACCATCGTGCTGAACGCCATGGAACGCCGCTGGGACCCGCTGGGCAGGTTGACGACGGCGCTGAGCGCCGAAGCCAGTGCCCGCTTCCAGGTGAACGTGTACCTCACGCCGGGAGGTGAGGCCCAGGGGTTCAAGCCGCACTACGACACCCATGACGTCTTCGTCCTGCAGGTGCACGGCACCAAGCGGTGGCGCCTCTACGGCATGCCGTACCCGCTGCCGTTCCAGGACCAGCCGTTCAACCACGCCGATCCCGAAGTGCCGGATGTGGAGCGGGAGATCGACCTGACCCCCGGGAGCCTTCTCTACCTGCCCCGCGGAACCGTGCACGCGGCCACCTCCACGGACACCGCCTCGGTCCACATCACCCTCGGCGCTCACCCGATCCTGTGGTCCTACGTGCTGCAGCAGGCCATCGCCAAGGTCGCGGCCGAGGACGTCAGGTTCCGGACCGGACTGCCCTACGGCTTCGCCAGGAGCCCTGAGCTGCAACAGCAGGCCGAGAAGACGCTGGCGGAGCTCCTGCGGTCGGTCGTCGACCAGGCGTCACCGCAAGCGGCGATCGACGATGCCGTCGACCGCGCCGTGTCCATCAGCCCGCCGCGGCTGCGTCATCACCTGACGGACCTGGAAGCGGTGTCGGACATCGGCCCCGACACGAAGCTGCGCCGACGCCCCGACCTCCGCTGGGACCTCAAGCTGACCGACGACCGGGTCAGGCTGAGCTTTCACAACAAGACGGTGGAATTCCCGCTCCACGTCGCCGACGAGGTCACGTACGTGGCCGCGAGCGACGGCGAGCCGATCTCACCGTCCTCCATCCCGGGGACGCTGGACCAGTCGGGCCGCCTGGTGCTGATCCGCACTCTCCTGCGGGAGGGCTTCCTCACCCTCCGCTGAACCAGCACGATCCCAGCCGCACCTCTCCGGCCCCGTCGGCACACCCCCGACGGGGCGAGGTGTCCCAGGGCCGCACACGACACGCAGGGCATGACAAGGGGAAAGCGCATGGCGTCGGACGATTCGGCGGGAAGAGGTAAGGCGCCGCTCCGCAGGATCGCTCACCTCTTCGTGCCCTACCGGGCGCAACTCACCGTGGTCCTGCTGCTGGTCGGGGGTTCGGCGGTGCTTTCCCTGGTGCCGCCGTTCCTGCTGCGGGCCATCCTCGACGTCGCGCTGCCCCAGGGACGAGCCGGCCTGCTCACCGGGCTGTCCGCCGCGATGCTCCTGCTCGTCGTCGCGGGCACGGCCCTCAAGGTGCTCCAGACGTACCTGTCGGTGCGCCTCGGCCAGCAGATCATGGACGACCTGCGGAAATCGGTCTACACCCACCTGCAGCGCATGTCGCTGGCCTTCTTCACCACGACCCGCACGGGCGAGGTGCAGTCCCGGATCGCGAACGACATCGGTGCCATGCAGGCGACGGTCACCGGTACCGCCACCACACTCGTCTCCGACGTCACGACGCTCGGTGCCAGTCTCGTGGCCATGCTCGCCCTGGACTGGCGGTTGACGGTCGTGTCACTGCTGATCCTGCCCCTCTTCGCGTGGATCAGCCGCAATGTCGGAGCCGAGCGCCGGGAACTCACGCAGAAGCGGCAGGAACTGCTCGCGGTCATGTTCGCGCTGATCGAGGAGTCGCTCTCGGTGAGCGGCTTCCTGCTCGGTCGCACGATGGGGCGCACGGCGACCTTCACCCAGGAGTTCGCCGGCCACTCCCGGGCCCTCACCGACTTGACCGTGCGTTCCTCGATGGCGGGCCGGTGGCGGCAGTCGGTGATCTCGGTGATCATGGCCGCGATGCCGGTCGTCGTCTACTGGACGGCGGGAACCTTCGGTG
>NZ_JBSFIK010000004.1:311770-327529 GCF_053597535.1 Streptomyces sp. NPDC001348
TGGCCACGGGGGCTCCCGGATCTCCGTGGGCACCCTCGTCGCCTTCACCACCCTGCAGCAGGGGCTCTTCGGCCCAGTGGTGTCACTGCTCCAGACAGGGATCAGCATGCAGAGCTCGCTGGCGCTGTTCGACCGCGTCTTCGAGTACCTGGACCTTCCCGTCGACGTCCCCGAGCCCACGGCGCCGGTGCCGCTCGCCCACCCTCGTGGGCACGTCCGATTCGACGACGTGGACTTCAGCTACGCCAACGGGGAGCCGGTCCTCTCCGGGATCTCCATCGACGTACCGGCCGGCACCCATCTCGCGATCGTCGGTGCCACGGGCGCCGGCAAGACGACCCTCGGCTACCTCGTGCCACGGCTGTACGACGTGACACGGGGGCGGATCACGATCGACGGCGTCGACGTCCGGGACCTCGATTCCGCGACACTGACCTCCACGGTCGGCGTGGTCTCCCAGGACACCCATCTCTTCCACACCACCGTCACGGACAATCTGCGTTTCGCCAAGCCCGGTGCGACCGAGGACGACATCACGGCCGCGGCGAAGGCCGCCCAGATCCACGACCTCATCCAGGGCCTGCCCGACGGCTACGACACGATCGTCGGAGAGCGCGGCTACCGGTTCTCCGGTGGCGAGAAGCAGCGGCTCGCGATCGCCAGGGCCCTTCTGAGGAATCCCCCGGTACTCGTTCTGGACGAGGCGACGAGCGCGCTCGACACGCGCACCGAGCGAGCCGTGCAACGGGCTCTGGCCGCGCTGTCGCGTGATCGCACCACCATCACCATCGCGCACCGGCTGTCCACCATCCGTGACGCCGACCAGATCATCGTGCTCGACGACGGGCGGATCGTGGAACGGGGAACGCACAGCAGCCTCCTGCTCAGGCAGGGCCGCTACGCCGCTCTGGTCCGGGCCGACGACCACCTCGCGGACGAGGAGATGCCGGTCGGCTGAACGCGGTCCGTCCGGGTGAGCGCTGTGCGGTCGGGGGAGTGCTGTGCGGTCGGGGTGCTCAGCCCACGCCGAGTTCCGTCAACTCCGCGAGCGGCAGGGTGTGCTGGGTCTGCAGCACCTTGGCCCGCAGGTAGCGCACGTTGTGCGTGGTGGTGAAGACCCCGGTGGGCACCCGGTCGCGCACGTCGATGCCCAGGCCGCGCAGCTGGTCGGCCTTGTCGGGGTTGTTGGAGAGCAGGTCCAGCTCCGTGATGCCCAGCGCGCGGAGCATCTGGCCGGCCGCCGTGTAGTCGCGGGCGTCCTCCGGCAGACCGAGCGCGGCGTTGGCCTCGTAGGTGTCGAGGCCCTGGTCCTGCAGGGCGTACGCGTCGAGCTTGTTGTAGAGGCCGATGCCGCGGCCCTCCTGACGGAGGTAGAGCAGGACGCCGCCGCGGTCGGCGATGCGTTCGACCGCCTCGCGCAGCTGGGGACCGCAGTCGCAGCGGGCCGAGCCGAAGACGTCCCCGGTCAGGCACTCGGAGTGCAGGCGGACGAGCGGGACGGTGCCGGGGGCGGGGGTGCCGAGGACGACGGCCACGTGCTCCTGGCCGTCGGTCAGGCCGTGGAAGGTGACGAGGTCGGCGTCGACGCCGTAGCCGTCGTGGAAGCGCAGCGGTACCCGGACGCGGGCGCGCGGGGTGGCGGCGGGGGTGTCGGGCATGCGGGTTCTCCGGGTCCGGTGGTCAGGGCCGGGTTCTGCTTCAGATTTGAAGCAGTTCCACGTCGGGGACCCTACTACATGCTTCAATTTTTAAGCAATGGGCAACGGGTCGTTCGCGGTCCGGCCGCCGGGATCCGGTCAGGAACAGGGCGGGGAGGAACGGCGTCGCCAGGGCACCTCGTCGGGTGCCGGCCGGGCCGTCCCGTCGCCCTGGAGCGCCCGCACGATCCCCCCGCAGATCTCCTCGAGCTGCTCCACCTGCTCAGGTGCGAGGTGGTCGAACAGTGACGCCCGTACCGTCTCGACATGGCCCGGCGCCGCGCGCTCGAGCACGGCCATCCCCTCGTCGGTCAGGGCGGCGATGCTGCCCCGCTTGTCCCAGCGGCAGTTCTCGCGCCGCACCAGGGCGTCCTTCTCCAGGCGCGTCACCGCGTAGGTCAGCCGGCTCCGGGTGATCTTCAGTGCCTCGGCGAGGTCGGTCATCCGCAGCCGGCGGTCCGGCGTCTCGGAAAGGGTGGCCAGGATGGAGTAGTAAAGGTGGGGCATGCCCGCGTCCTGCTGGAGCTGCCGGTCCAGCGCGTCCTCCAGGAGATGGGTCGCGGCCACGTACGCGCGCCAGGCGCGCTGCTCCTCGGGGGTGAGCCAGCGGGTCGTCATGTCACCAGTGTAAGTTTGTTTCAAACTTGAACCAAGACCCCGGGTTCGCCGGGTCCACACCTGCCCGCCTCCCGAAGAGAGCGCGTCGATGCCCCGTCCGTACGTCCTGCTGTCCGCCGCCGTGTCCCTCGACGGGTACCTCGACGACACCGGCCCCGACCGGCTGCTGCTGTCCAGCCCGGCCGACTTCGACCGGGTCGACGAGGTACGGGCGTCCGTCGACGCGATCCTGGTCGGCGCCGGCACCATTCGCGCCGACAACCCGCGCCTGCTGGTCAACTCGCCCGAGCGCCGGGCGGCCCGGCTCGCCGCCGGGCAGGCGGAGTACCCCCTCAAGGTCACCGTCAGCGGCTCCGGCGACCTGGACCCGGACGCGAACTTCTGGCACACCGGCGGCGAGAAGGTGGTGTACACCACGGACGACGGTGTCGAGCGGGCCCACGCCCTGCGCCTTGCGGCCGACATCGTCCCCCTGGGCCCCGACCTCGACTGGCCCGCACTGCTCGAACACCTCTACGCGGTGCGCGGAGTGCGCCGTCTGATGGTCGAGGGCGGCGGCACCATCCACACCCAGCTGCTGCGGCAGGGCCTGGCCGACGAACTGCAGCTCGTCCTGGCGCCCCTCCTGGTCGGCGACCCGGCCGCCCCCCGCCTCTTCGGCCCCGGCGGCTACCAGGCCGGCCGTCTGCGGCTGCTGGAGACCCGCCGTATCGAGGACGTCGTCCTGATGCGCTACGAGCCGACCGCACCCGGCACCGGCCCCTCGGCCGCCCCCGCCGACCGCCACTGGCTGCGGATCGCCTGCGAGCTGGCCGCACTGTGCCCGCCCTCGGAGACGGCGTTCAGCGTCGGGGCGGTGGTCGTGGCCGCCGACGGCACGGAGCTCGCCCGCGGCCACTCACGCGAAGGCGGCGACCCCGTGGTCCACGCGGAGGAGGCGGCGCTGGCCAGGATCCGGCCCGACGACCCCCGGCTGGCCGGCGCCACGGTGTACAGCAGTCTCGAACCGTGCGCCCGGCGGGCCTCCCGGCCGGCGCCGTGTGCCCGGCTGATCCTCGACGCGGGGGTGCGGCGGGTGGTCACGGCATGGCGGGAGCCGGACACGTTCGTCACCGGGGCCGACGGGAGCGGGCTGCTGGCGGCCGGGGGCGTGGACGTGGTCGTGGTGCCGGAGTGCGAGACGGCGGCGAAGGCGCCGAACCGGCACCTGCCGGCCTGAACCCGGCTCCACCCCACCCGGCTCCCCCCGGCTCCGGGGGACACGGAAAACGCCCTGGTCGCAAAGGTGTGTGCGAGGCGCCCCGCGCATGGCGTACACTGGTGACACAACGACGCGGGGTGGAGCAGCTCGGTAGCTCGCTGGGCTCATAACCCAGAGGTCGCAGGTTCAAATCCTGTCCCCGCTACTGAAGGCTCAGGGCCGGAATCCAGCACATGGATTCCGGCCCTGGGTGTTTGTGCCCCCCGACGGCACCCGTGCGGCGGTCAACTCGCCCTGTTTTCACCGGTCATGGTGCGTAAGTTCCCCTGTGAAGACATGAATGATCAAGCTGGATCCCTTGGAAACCGACGGGTAGGACCATTAACGTTCGATAACGCGCGGTCGTCCCAGCCGTCACCCGAGGCGGCTCCGTGCGCACGCGCCGAATCCCGAAAGGGAACCGGGGAACCACCACTTGGGGTGAATCACGCGAATGCCCTTGTGAGCTCGTCGAGTTCACGATCGGTATACGCGCGTAGGAGACCTTCCTGCTCCGAACCCGTCAGCTAACCCGGTAGGCGTTACGGAAGGAAAGGAGCACGCCCGCGTGGCGTCCAACCGGCCTGCCCCCACAGCCCCGTTCGTGCCGAGCCAGCGCACCGACACCTTCGGCTACGGCGAGTACCGCACCGACGAGGGTCCCTGGGAGGAGTGGAACCCCACCGAGGAGTCCCTCCGCCCGGAACGCGGCCGGCACCGGGTCAGCAAGCAGCGCGGCGGGGGATTCGCCCGCAGCTCCACCGTTCTGGGCGTCGGCGTCATCGCCGCCGTGGGCGCGGGCGGCATCGCCAGTGCCAACACCGGCAAGCCGCCGGTGTCCATATCCCTGCCCGACATGTCCTCCGTCAGCTCCCTGCTGGGCGAGGACGGGGGCGGCGCGAAGGCCACCGCGGCCAGCCTGACCGACGTCGGCGTGGCGACCGCCGACAGCGACCAGGGCGGCACCGACGCCGGTGAGGCCCTGCGCAACCGGATCATGGCCCAGGCCGAGCTGCAGAAGAGCCAGGTCGTAGGCAAGGCCACCGCCGCAGCGGTGGCCGCCGCCGGGAAGCAGTCCGCGGACGCGGCCGCCAGGGCGGAGAAGACAGCCGCGGTCCAGGCCGCCGCCGCCAAGGAGAAGGCGAAGGCCGCCGTGGCGAAGCAGGCCGAGGCCGACCGCCTCGCCGCGCTGGCCAAGCAGTACACGCTGCCCACCTCCTCGTACACGCTCACCGGCACCTTCGGCCAGCCGGGCTCCATGTGGTCCTCCGGCTACCACACCGGCCTGGACTTCGCGGCGCCGACCGGCACCCTCATCAAGGCCATCCACAGCGGCACGGTCACCGAGGCGGGCTGGGCCGGAGCGTACGGCTACCGCACCATCCTCACCCTCGACGACGGCACGGAGCTGTGGTTCTGCCACCAGTCCTCGATCAACGTGAAGGTCGGCCAGAAGGTCGCCACCGGTGAGGTCATCGGCCGTGTCGGCGCCACCGGCAACGTCACCGGCCCGCACCTCCACCTCGAGGTCCACCTCGGCGGCCAGGCCACCGCCGTCGACCCGATGGCGTGGCTGCACGGCAAGGGCCTCAACCCCTGACGCGTCCACGGGCGCCCATGCGGCGCCCGTGAAGCGGAATGCGAGCTACCGGACCGGTTGTTGAAGAGAGACATGACTTCCCTTCGCAAGCTCGGCCACTCCGACCTCGAGGTCTTCCCGCTCTCCCTCGGCGGCAACGTCTTCGGCTGGACCGCCGACGAGGCACAGTCCTTCGCCGTCCTGGACGCCTACACGGCCGCCGGCGGCAACTTCATCGACACCGCCGACTCGTACTCGGCGTGGGTCGACGGCAACGAGGGCGGTGAGTCCGAGACCATCATCGGCAACTGGGTGAAGGCCCGCGGCAACCGTTCCGACGTCGTCATCGCCACCAAGGTCAGCCAGCACCCCGAGTACCAGGGCCTGACCGCCGACAACATCAAGGCCGCGGCCGACGCGTCCCTGCGCCGCCTCGGCACCGACCACATCGACCTGTACTACACCCACTTCGACAAGACCGAGGTCCCCGTCGAGGAGATCATCGGCGCGCTCGACGAACTGGTCAGGGCGGGCAAGGTCCGCTACATCGCGGCCTCGAACATCACCCCCGGGCGCCTCCAGGAGTCCCTGGACTTCTCCGAGCGCGAGGGCCTCGCCCGGTACGTGGCGCTCCAGCCGCACTACAACCTCGTCTCACGCGACACCTACGAGGGCCCCCTCAGGGACGTCGCCGCACGTGCGGGCCTCGCCGTCGTGCCGTACTTCTCCCTCGCCTCCGGCTTCCTCACCGGCAAGTACCGCCCCGGTACGAGCGTGGACAGCGCCCGGGCGGGCGGCGCCGCCAAGCACCTGGAGACCGAGCGGGGACAGCAGGTCCTCACCGCCCTGGACGAGATCGCCGCCGCGCACGACGCCCCCGTGGCGACCGTGGCCCTCGCCTGGCTGGCCGCCCAGCCCACGGTGGCGGCCCCCATCGCCTCGGCCCGCACCCTGGACCAGCTGCCGGCGCTGCTGGGCGTGGCGGAGCTGGAGCTCACCCGGGAGGAGCTGGCCAGGCTCACCGAGGCGTCGGCGTAACCGCCCCCAGGGGCGGTACGGGTCACGTGCGGTACGGGTTGTAGGCGACGGGATACGGGCCCGCCGGGTAGCCGTACCCGTAAGCGCCCTGCACCCCGTACACCGGCCAGGGCGTCGCGGCCACCGGAGCCGACGCCCTGGCCGCGTACTCCAGCGCGGGCCGCGCCACCTGCCGCCGGTGCCACAGCTCGGCCAGCAGCTCGCTCTCCCGTGCGACGAAGTCGGCCCCCGCCCGGCCGCGCCGCCCCCGGTGCCGCAGGAACGCCAGCGACGTCGCGTACGCCTCGTACTGCGCCACCGCACGCGCCGCCGGCTTGCCGAGGTGGTGACGGGCGTGCTCGCGGGCCATCCGCCGGGCCTTCATCGAACCCAGGGCGAACGGCTCCCCGGGGCCCAGCCATCCGGCGAGGACGTACGCCGGAAGCTCCTCGCGCACGGTCCGCAGCTCCCGCTGGCGGGTCCAGATCACCAGCCAGGTCAGCAGCCCGAAGGCGGGCACCATGAACGTCCCGTACACCGCGAAGAAGCCGTACTCGCCGAAGGTCGAGGAGCCGTTCCAGAACGCGTGCATGCTCATCGCGAGCAGCAGCCCGCCCAGCGGCAGCAGCACGCGACGCACGTGCTGCCGGTCGGCGGACAGGGCGGAGGCGCCGAAGCCGATGCCGGTCAGGACGGTGAAGAGGGGGTGCGCGAACGGGGACATGATGACGCGCACGAAGAACGTGGCGGCGGTGACGGAGGCGATGCCGCGGTCGCCGCTGATCTGGTCGGTGCCGAAGGCGGTGCCGAGGTAGAGGATGTTCTCGGTGAAGGCGAACCCGGTGGCCGTGATCCCGGCTATCACCACGCCGTCCACGATCCCGGTGAAGTCCCGTCTGCGGAAGAGGAAGACGAGCAGGACGGCGGCCGCCTTGGCGGACTCCTCCACGACGGGCGCTATGACGGTCGCGCCGAGGGTGTCTGCGCTGGACGGGTCGGCGGTCGCGGTGGCTATCCACTTGGTGGCGAAGCTGTTGGCGACGATGGCTATCAGCGCCGCCGCGCAGGCCCCCCAGGCGAAGGCGAAGACGAGGTTCCGCCAGGGTCCGGGCTCGACCCGGTCCAGCCACCGGAAGGCGGCTATGAGCAGCGGAACGGGCAGCACGGCCAGCCCGAGCCCGACGAGGAACCCGTCCGTGCCGGTCTGCTGCCGCACGAGGGCGAGGATGACGAGCCCGGAGAGCGCGAGCAGGGTGATGAGCGCCCCGTACCGCACCCACCGCCGTTGCCACCAGTGCGGATGCCGCAGGGTTCCGCCGGCCGGGCCTCGGGGGTCCGGGGGCTGCGTCGGGTACGGGGGACTGGTGGCCACGGCATTAGCCCTAACGAGATCGACCGTCTTCTTACTGGCTCCGGCTTCTTGCCGCTTCCGGCTTCTCACCGACTCCGGTGCTGTACGCGGCGGAAGAGCAGATCATTCACCACATGTCCCTTCTCCAGGCCCTGTCCCTCGAAACGGGTCAGCGGCCGGAAGCCGGGACGGGGCGCGAAACCGCCGTCGGGCCGGGTGTTCTCGAAGTCCGGGTGCGCGGTCAGCACGTCGAGCATCTGCTCGGCGTACGGCTCCCAGTCGGTCGCGCAGTGCACGATCGCTCCGGGCCGCAGCCGGGTCGCGGCCAGGCTGAGGAAGTCCGGCTGGATCAGGCGCCGCTTGTGGTGCCGCTTCTTCGGCCAGGGATCCGGGAAGTAGACCCGCAGCCCGTCGAGCGCGTCCGGCGCCAGCATCTCGCGCAGCAGGATGATGGCGTCGCCGTTGGCGACCCGGACGTTGGACAGTCCGCCCGTGTCCGCGAGGTTCAGCAGGTTTCCCTGCCCCGGCGTGTGCACGTCCACGGCGAGGACGTTGGTGCCGGGATCCGCTCCGGCCATCTGCGCGGTGGCCTCGCCCATCCCGAACCCGATCTCGAGCACGACCGGGTTGTCGTTCCCGAAGAGCTCGCCGAGATCGATCACCCGCTGCCCGTCGATGTCCAGCCCCCACTTGGGCCACAACCGCTGCAGCGCGTCCGCCTGCCCCGCCGTGACCCGGCTCCGGCGTGGCTGGAAACTGCGGATCCGCCGCTCGAAGTGCGACCCGGCGGGATCGGCCTTGGGCCCGTCCGGGAACCGTGGCTCCCCCTTGGCCCGGGTGTGCCGGATGGACGTACCAGGGGCGTGGTGCGGGGTTTCGGGGATCTCGGGGGTGTTCAGCGAGTCAGACACAGTGAGGCCGATTTTACGCGGGACCCGCTCCCGCATCGGACCTGCCGCGGTGACCGACCGGGCGGAGGTCACCTCGTGGCCCCCAGTACGCCCAGCGCCCTGCGCGCCACCTCGCGCCCGATCGGCAGTGAGGCGGTGGCCGCGGGGGACGGCGCGTTCAGCACGTGCACCGCCCTGGGGCCCTCCCGGATCAGGAAGTCGTCCACCAGCGTGCCGTCCCGCAACACCGCCTGCGCCCGCACCCCGGCCGACGCCGGGACCAGGTCCTCCTCCTCCACGGCGGGCAGCAGCCGGCGTACGGCGCCGGTGAACGCGCCCTTCGACAGCGACCGCCGCACCTCACCCAGTCCGTACCGCCAGTGCCGCCGGGCCATCACCCAGGCCCCCGGCCAGGCCAGCGTCCCCGCCGCCTCCCGCGGCCGCACGACCCCCCACCCGTACCCCTCCCGGGCCGCCGCCGGCACCGCGTTCGGCCCGATGTGGACACCGCCGTCGATCCCGCGGGTGAGGTGCACCCCCAGGAACGGGAACGCCGGATCCGGTACCGGATACACCAGGCCGCGCACCAGCCCCGGCCGCGCCAGCTCGTAGTACTCCCCCCGGAAGGGCACGATCCGCACCTCGGGCTCGTCCCCGGTCAGCCGGGCGACCTCGTCGCAGTACAGCCCGGCACAGTTCACCAGCACCCGTCCGCGGACGACGTCCCCGTCCGCCGTCCGCACCGCGACCCCCAGTTCCGGCCGCCGGTCCACCCGGACCACCCGCGCCCCGTACCGGATCTCCGCCCCGGACGCCTCGGCCAGCTGCCGGGCCACCCCGGCGAAGTCGCACACGCCCGTCGTCCCGACGTGTATGGCCGCGAGGCCCCGCACCTCGGGCTCGTACTCCGTGATCTGTGCCGGGCCCAGCTCCCGCACCGGGATCCCGTTCTCCCGGCCGCGCTGGACGAGTGCGTGCAGTCGCGGCAGCTCCTCCCGCTCGGTGGCGACGATCAGCTTGCCGGTGACGGCGTGCGCGATGCCGTACTCCGCGCAGAACTTCACCATCTCGGCGGAACCGCGGACCCCGTACCTCGCCTTCAGGGAACCCGGCCGGTAGTAGATCCCGCTGTGGATGACCCCGCTGTTGCGCCCCGTCTGGTGCCGGGCCGGCCCCGGCTCCTTCTCCAGCACGGTCACCCGTGTCCCGGGCGCGGCACGCGTGATCGCGTACGCCGTGGAGAGCCCGACGATCCCACCACCGATCACGAGCACATCGCAGTCATAAGCGATCCCCGGCCGCACCTGCACCACCTCCCACCTCGATAGTGCACTGCGCCACTGACAGTCGCTTCAAACGCCGCTAGGTACAGCGCCGCTCGGGGGCGCGGGGCCGCGTCGGCATGCGGCTGCGCCGCGTGGGCGCGACCAGCCACCGACCACCGGTGGTCCCGAAACCCACGGCGACCGGGCAGGCGCTCGGGAAGCCGCCCCTAGGCGGGAGCCACAAGCAAGGGCCGCGCCCGCTCCCGCAGCTCCACCACCCGGGGTTCGTCCCCGTACGGCTCCAGCCGGTGCAGGAGGTCCTTCACGTACTCCGTGGTCCGCGCGGACGAGATCCGCCCGGCGACCTCCACCGCCCGCACCCCCTGCTCGCAGGCCGCGTCCAGATTGCCCGACTCCAGCTCGGCGACCGCCGAGACGACGAGCCGGAGCCCGTGCGAGCGCACGAACTCCTCCGTCGGCTTCGACAGGGCCTGCTCGGTGAACCGGCGGACCTGGCGGGGCGCCTTCAGGTCGCGGTAGCACTCCGCGGCGTCCGCGGCGAAGCGGTCGTAGCCGTAGAAGCCGAGCCAGGACGGGTCCTGGTCGCCGTCCCTGGCCCGCTCCAGCCAGCCCTCGGCCGCCTTCAGGGCGGCCCCGGCCGCGTGGGCGTCACCCGCGCGCGCGTGGGCGCGGGCCTCGACCAGGCGGAAGAAGCTCATGGTGCGGGCGGTGGCCAGGCCGCGGTTGCGCTCCACGGCGGCCTGCGCGAGGTCGACGCCCTCGTCACCGAAGCCCCGGTACGTCGCCTGCAACGACATGGACGCCAGCACATAGCCCCCGAGGGGCACGTCCGCGGCCGCGCGCGCGAGGCGCAGCGCCTGGATGTAGTAGCGCTGGGCGGCCTCCTGCTGGCCGGTGTCGAAGGCCATCCAGCCGGCGAGGCGGGTGAGTTCGGCGGAGGCTCCGAACAGGGCACGGCCGACCTCGTCGGAGTACGAGCCGAGCAGCAGCGGCGCCGCCTCCACTCTGAGGCACTCGGGCACCATGGACGAACGCCAGTCGCCGCCCCCGTATTTGGAGTCCCAGCGCCTGGCGTCCTCGGCAGCCTCCCGCAGCTTCTGCACATCGCTGTGGCCGACTTTGATCGGTGCGCCGGAGCCCTCGGAGGGGTTCGCGTCCCGCGCGACCGAGCTGTCGGCGGGGGTTATCAGCCACCGTGAGGCGGGCGTTGCGTATGCGCTCACTGCGAACGAACCGGCCAGCGACTGCCAGATGCCGCCGGCACCGGCCCGGCGGCCGGCGAGGTCGAGGCGGTACAGGTCGGTCGCCGAACGCACCGCCTGTCCTACGTCCCTGGGGAAGGCGAGGCCCACCTCGGGTGCGGGATCAGCGTCCGCCAGGCCGATCTCGTGGAGCGGCACCGGGCGGCCGAGCTTCTGGCCGATGGCCGCGGCGATGAGGTGCGGCGCGGCACCTTGCGGCACCATGCCCTTCGACACCCAGCGCGCCACCGACGTCTTGTCGTAGCGAAGAGTCAACCCGCGTTGCGCGCCGAGGTCGTTGACGCGTCGTGCGAGTCCTGCGTTGCTGATTCCCGCGAGGGCGAGAACGGCGCCGAGTTTTTCGTTCGGCCCGCGTTGCTCCCTGGACATGCGCCACCCCTCGACACAGACGGCTGCCGCGGTGGCATAACCACGCGGCATTCGTAAACCCAGCGTAGTTCGCCGCATCCCAAGCGTTAAGGGGCATTGTTCCGGATGGCGGGATTGTGGTCCGCGCACGGGTGGCGGCCGCTCACGCACCGTGCACGGACTGTCGCGGCGTGCCCCCGCCGTGTGGCCGTGCGCCTGTGCGTGCGCTCTTCTCCGGCCACCGGGGGAGCGGTTCCATGGCTGTCGCGTGGGTCGGCCCGCTGTACTGGATCCAGTGGGCTGGGGGACACCGCCGCCTTCATCCCCGCGGGTGGCGGACCGGTCCGGGAGGCGATGCCCGCCTCCCGGACTGTGCGCACTCTGTGCACTGCGCAGAGCATGTACGGAGCGTGGGCAAGCCTGCCCGCGCAGCGCCAATTTGGCTGAAAATCGCCCCTGTCCTTCGTGGGCGATCATCGCTCCTACCACGGTAGTTGAGGGCGTGAAGGGCGTTTTCGAGGAGTGTTTCGGGGGCGCATTCGTGTCGCAGCCGCCTTGTGGCGTACGGGCGTTGGCCTCTCCCCGACCGCCGCACGGGCACGCGCGCGTGGGCGCGCCGATGCGGTCCGAGGCGGCGCCGTCATCACTCGGGGGCGCGTTCTTCATGGCAGCATGGGACCGGTTCGAACGGTGCACTGGTTGTCCACAGGCTGTGGAGGCGTCCATGCGGTGGTTGGTGGGATGGAGCAGCACCGCCACGGGCGCCGCCGGAATCGGCTCCGCCGGTGCCGTCGGGGGCGACGGCGAGACCGTGCACCCGATCGGTTCCCAACTCCTGTGGGGCGACCCGGATCCCCTGTGGGCGGTCGGCGACTGGCGCCCCGACGAGGTACGGGTGGTGAAGGCCGACGCACAGAACCGCATCGCCGTCCTGGGCACCTGCGGCGCCTCCGACGAGGAGCTGCGGCTCGGCCTGTTCACCGCGCGCGGAGGCGCGCTCCGGCACCTGACGACCTGGCCGGGCAGCTACACGGCCGTCGTCCAGGTCGGCCGCCGGGTCACCGTCTGCGGCGACCTCGCGGGCGCCCGCCCGGTGTTCCACACCCCCTGGGCCGGCGGCACGGCCTACGCGACGGCCGCGCTGCCCCTCGCCGACCTCATCGAGGCCAATCTCGACTTCGGCCACCTCGCGGCCCTGCTCGCCGCCCCCGAGGTCCCGGCCGCGCTGTACGACTCCACGCCGTACGACGGCGTGCGCCGCGTTCCGCCGGGGCATGCGCTCATCCTGCGCGCGGGGGCGCGCGAGATCGCCGGATACGAGCCGGTCGCCTCGCTCGCGGTGGCGGCCCCGTCGGCCGACCCCGACCGCGCGGTGGACGCGGTGCGCGACGCGCTCGTCGACGCCGTCCGCGCCCGCCTCTCCGCACCCCGGCACGTCCCCGGAGCCGACATAGACCCCGGACCCGTACCCGGTATGGGACCCGCCGAGCGGCGGGCCGCGCGCGGGATGCCCGTGCCGGGGATCGGCGCGGACCTGTCCGGCGGACCGGCCTCGGGCACCCTCGCCCTGCTCGCGGCCGGACTCCCCGGCATGCCGGGAACCGTCCTGGGCCACGGCACGGGCGCGGGGGAGCGGCTGCTCGCCGTCACCTTCAACGACCTCGCCGTGGGCGGCCGGGAAGCCGAACTCCAGCGCGCGGGGGCGCTCGCGGCCAACCCGCGCCTGCACCACGTCGTGGTGACCGGCGGCGAGGAGGTCCTGCCGTACGCCGACCTGGACGGCCCGCTCACCGACGAACCCGGGCCCTCCCTGATCTGGGCGGCCCGCCACCGCGCGCGCCTGGCCGCCGGCAGCGCCGACCACTTCACCGGGCACGGTGCCCGCCAGGCCCTGGACGCGCACCCCGCCCGCCTGGCGGACCTGCTGATGGACCGCAAACGGCGCCACCTGGTCCGGCCGGTCGCCGCGCTGGCCAAGGCGGACGGCTCGGTGATGGTCCCCGCGCGCGTGTACAGCGCGGCGCGGCGGCTGGCGCGGACGCCGTACCGAGTCGGCGTGGAAGCCCTCGCCGAGCGGCTGATGCGCCGCCGTTTCGAGGAACCCTCGGGCGCGGTGGGAGCGTCCCTGGCGGCGCTGACCTGGGCCAGACCCGGACCGGCGGCACGCTGGCTGACCGGGGAGGCACTCGCTGAAGTATCGGTTCTGCTGCAGGGGGCGGTGAACCGCCCCGGCGTCGGCCCGGGCCAGCGCCCCGGTGACCACCGCGCCCGTGCCGCACTGACCCGGTACGCGTCCGACATCCGGGTCCTCGAACAGGCGGCCGAGATCCGCTTCCAGCGCCTGCACGCCCCCTTCCTCGACAACCAGGTCGTCCGAGCCTGCCGCGACCTCCCCGAGGCCCTCCGGGTCCAGCCGGGGGCGCGCGCCGACATCCTGCGTACGGTGCTGGAGGGCGCCGGCATCACCGACCTCCCGTCCGGCTGGGGCGCCCCCTCCCAGGCCTCCTCGGCCGCCGCCGCCCGCACCGGGCTGAGAACGGCGGCCGACGACCTCATGTCCCTCTTCGGCACCCCCCTGCTCGCCGAGGCCGGACTGGTCGAGGCCCGCGTCGTCCGCAAGGCCCTGCGCGGCGCGGCGGCCGGCGAACCCCTCCCCCTGGACGGCCTCGCCGACCTCGTCTCCCTGGAACTGTGGCTGCGCCGCCTGCTCTCCCGCCGGGGCACCTGCTGGACGGGAACGCCGGCACGCGCCCGTGCGGTGCCCTCCGGGATTGCGCCGCGGCGGGGGGCGTTGGCCTCCGGGGCGTGACTCAGCTGCCCGGTGCTGATGGGGCCGCCCCTGGGGGCTGCCGCCCCCCAGACCCCCGCTTCGGCCTGAACGGCCTCGTCCTCGAACTCCCCCAGAGGGGGCACCCCCAGACGGGCTGGATCTACGCGCCCGGCGCTTTCCAGGGCGCCACAATGATCCGATGCGGTACAGACTCCTGGGCCCGGCCCAAGCGACGGACGACCAGGGCGCTCCCATACCCCTCGGCCCCCGTCTGCGCGCCCTGCTCACCGCTCTCGCCCTGCGCCCCGGCCGCGCCGCCACCCCCGACACCCTGATCGACGAAATCTGGGCGGACGATCCGCCGCTGGACGCCCCGGGCGCCCTGCAGGCGCTGGTCGGCCGTCTCCGTCGCAGCCTCGGCAGGGACAGCGTCGTCTCCGACCCCGGCGGCTACCGCCTCACGGCGAGCGAGGACGACGTCGACCTCTTCGTCTTCGAACGCATGGTCCGCGACGGCGCCGCCGCCCTCGACCGCGACGACCCGGCCACCGCCTCCCGCCTCCTGACCGACGCCCTCGCGCTGTGGCGCGGCCCCGCCCTGGCCGACCTCCCCGACCGCACCGCCGCCACCCGCCCGGACGCCCTCCACCTGGAGGCGACCCGCGGCCGGGCCGAGGCGGCCCTGCGGCTCGGCCGCGCCCACACCGTCGTACCCGAGCTGACGGAACTGACCGCGGCCCACCCCTTCGACGAGCCCCTGCACGCGCTGCTCATCCGCGCCCTGCGCGACACGGGCCGTACCGCCGACGCCCTCGCCGCCTACGAATCCGCCCGCCGCACCCTCGCCGACTCCCTCGGCACCGACCCCGGCCCGGAACTGAGGGCCCTGCACGCGTCGTTGCTCGGACAGCAGACACCACCGGCACCGGCCCCGCCCCGCCGCAGCGGCAACCTCCGCCCCCGCCTGACCTCCTTCGTCGGACGCGAACCCGAACTCGACGCCGTCCGTTCCGACCTGCACAGGGGCCGTCTCGTCACCCTGACCGGACCGGGCGGCTCGGGGAAGACCCGGCTCGCCGAGGAGGCCGCCGCCGGGCATCCGCAGGCCTGGCTGGTCGAGCTGGCCCCGCTCGACCGGCCGGAGGCGGTCCCCGGCGCGGTGGTCAGCGCGCTGGGACTGCGCGAGACCGTGCTCATGACCAACGAGCTGGCCGTCCCGCAGGCCGACCCGGTCGCCCTGCTCGTCGAGTACTGCGCCCCGCGCAGCCTGCTCCTGATCCTCGACAACTGCGAACACATCGTCGACGCGGCCGCCCACCTCGCCGAGACACTGCTCACCCGCTGCCCGGGACTCACGATCCTCGCCACCAGCCGCGAACCCCTGGGCGTGCCCGGTGAGTCGGTGCGCCCCGTGGAGCCCCTCGTCCCCGAGCAGGCGCACCGCCTCTTCGAAGAACGCGCGGCGGCCGTACGCCCCGACGCCGCCGCCGTGCTGACGGACACCGCGGCCGTGGACGAGATCTGCCGCCGCCTCGACGGCCTGCCGCTCGCCATCGAGCTGGCCGCTGCCCGGCTCCGACTGCTCACCCCGCGGCAGATCGCCGACCGCCTCGACGACCGTTTCCGCCTCCTCACCTCCGGAAGCCGCACCGTCCTGCCCCGCCAGCAGACCCTGCGCGCCGTCGTCGACTGGTCCTGGGA
>NZ_JBSFIK010000004.1:327625-336839 GCF_053597535.1 Streptomyces sp. NPDC001348
GGAACTGCTCGAGGAGCCGGAGCGGACGGTACTGCGCGAGGTGGCGGTGTTCGCCGGCGGCTGGGACCTCGCGGCGGCGGAGGCGGTGTGCACCGGCCCGGTGGCGGAGCTGCTCGGCGCACTGGTCGACAAGTCCCTGATCGTGGCCGCACCGTGCGAGCGGGGCGGCGGCATGCGGTACCGCATGCTGGAGACCATCCACGAGTACGCCACCGAGCGCGCCGCCGAGATCCCCGGTCGGCGCGCGACCGCCGAGCGACGGCACCGCGCGTGGGTGCGCGCGCTGGTCGAGGAGGCCGAGCCGCTGCTGCGGTCCGCGGAGCAACTGCCGTGGATCACCCGCCTCGAGACCGAGCTCGACAACATCCGCGCGGCCCTCGACCGGGCGGTCCGCACCGGTGACGAGGAGGAGGCCGGCGCGCTCGCCCTCGGCATGGGCTGGTTCTGGTGGCTGCGGAACTACCGCCAGGAGGCCGTGGAGTGGGTGCAGCGCGTACTGCGCCTCGGCGTCGCCCTGGACACCGCCCCGGAAGGCACCGCGCCGGCGGAACTCGCCTCCCTGGCCGTATCCGCCGACCCGGTCGACGCCCTGCTCCGAGCCCCGGACGGGGAGACCGGGCACCCCCGGTACGACCTGCGCATGGATCTGCGGATGCTGCATCTCTTCCTGACGTCCGAGGCGGGCACCCCGGACCTCGCGGCGGACGAACGGGGACCCGCCTACATCGCCCGGGTACGGGAGGCCTTCGAGGGCGGCGGCCCGCGGGCCGCCCGGATGCCGGGCCTCGTCTGGCCGCTGACCGGCTACTACCTGGACGGCGGCCCGATGCGCGACATCCGGGCCGTCCTCGACAAGGCGGTCGCCAACTGCCGCCGGTACGGCGGTGACTGGGAGATCGGCACCCTCCTGATGTTCCGCACCCACATGGTCGTCGACTCGCCCGGCAACCTGCAGGGAGTGGACGACGACCTGGCGGAGCTGCGGACGCTCTCCCGACGCGTGGGGGACCGCTGGATGCGGGCGCAGGTGTGCAGCGCGGCGGGCGAGGCGGCCATGGCGCGCGGCCGGTTCGACGAGGCCGGGAGCGAGTACCAGGAGGGGCTGCGGCTCGCCTACGAGGTGGGCGCCCACACCGAGTCGCCGTTCCTCCTCGCCCGCCTCGCCGAGATCGACCACCGGTCCGGGAACCGGGAGAAGGCGCTGGCCGGCCTGGAAGAGGCGGGCGTGGCGGCCGAACGGTACGGGGTGACGGACGCCCGGGGGTTCATCCTGCTGCTGCGGGCACACCTCACGCAGGCCCACGGGGACTTCGTCCACGCCCGCGAGCTGTGGGAGGAGGCCTGCGCGGAGGCACGGCGCGGCACACCCCCGCCGCAGTTCATGGCGGGACTGCACGCCACGGAGGCCCTCATCACGGCCGGCGAGTCCGGCCCCGCGCGGGCCCTGCCGATCGTCGCCGACGCCCTGCGGGAGGCGATGGAACAGCGGTGCGCCGAGACGATCACGGCCACTCTCGTGGACATCGCGGCGAACCTGCTGGCCCGGCTCGGCGACCTGGCGGGCGCCGTCCGGCTGTTCGCCGCCGGTGAGCACTGGCGCGGCGGCAACCCGCGCCCCGAGCCGGAGCGCACCGAGGCCGAGCGGATCGACGCGGCCGCCCGCGCCACCCTGCCCGGCGACCGCTACCGGGCCGAGCGGGACCGGGGCGCCACCCTCACCGTCACCGACGCACTGCGCGAACTGGGCAGGACCCCGACCGCTACCGGTGGCTGAACCGTGCCTGGGCCCGGGCCGGGTCCGCGAGGGGGACGGAGACGGAGAAGGACACCCCGTCGAGGCCCCGCGTCAGGCCGTGGACGCCGACCGCCGCGTCGTGGGCGGGGCAGGAGACGCGCAGGTCAACGGTGACGGAGACCACCGCCACGTCGTACCGCAGCTCGCTCCACCGGCAGACCGCCGGCGTCGGCGGGGGAGGCGCCGGCAGGGGCGGGGGACTGGGGCTCGGCACGGCCGGGGGCGGCGGAGTCCGTGCCGGAACCGGCACCGGGGTGGACGGCGAAGCAGGCGGCGGCCCGGTGTCCGGCCGGTGCGCGGGGGCGGCGGCGGAAGGGACAGCCGAAGGGGCGGCCGGAGCGGAGGCCGGGCTCGGGACCTGCCCGGGCACGGCCACCCGCCGGGCGGGCGCCGGCTTCCTCCCCGGGGGCGCCGGGGCCGGCGACCTGGGCCCGGGACGGACCGCGGGCGCGGACGGCGGGGGCCCGGCCGTCCGCACGGCCGGCTCGTCGTGGTTCATCAGGGTGAGCGCCACCGCGGCCACCCCGACGGCGACCACACCGGCCGCGATACCGGCCTTCACCGGCGCGCCGAGACCCTCCGAGACCACCGCCCCGCCCCCGCCCCCGCCGGCCCCGCCGGACGAGCCGCCCGAAGCGGCCGCGGCGCCCACCCCGGCACCCCCCACGACGATCCCCAGGGCCTTGGCGTACCCGGCGGCACCGAACCAGCCGATCACCGCGACCGGCACGACGGCGGGGATGCCACCGGCGATCTCCTCGATCTGGGCGGCCGCCAACCGGCACCTGGCGCACTCCTCCAGGTGCTTGCGCAGCCCCCGCTCGGCACGCGCGCGCAGCCTGCGCCGGGCATAGGTGCCGAGCTGGTCGGCGTAACGGGCGCAGTCCTCGTCACCGGCGAGGGCCGCGCTGACGTGCGCCTGCAGATACGCCTGCTTCAGGCCCTCACGGGCACGGCTGGCGAGCACCCGAGTGCCACCCGCGTCCAGCCCGAACAGGGCGGCCACCTGGCCCGGGGACTCGTCCTCCACCTCGGTGTGCCACAGCACGGCCTGCCAGCGCTCCGGCAGCGAGCGGAACGCCCGCATCGCCAGGGACTCCTCGGCCTCGTGCATCGCGCGCACCTCCGCACCGGGCTCCAGCGTGCCGCCGTCCCCGGACCCCCGCGCGCACTGCGCGGCGAACACCGCGAAGTCGTCGACCAGTTGTTCCCGCCGGGACGACTTCGCCCAGTGCGCGGCGACGCGCCGCACGGAGGTGAGCAGGTAGGCGCGCACGGCGTGCGACGGCCCGGAGCCGCCGCGCACCGCCTGCAGCATGCGGGCGAACACCTCGGCGGTCAGATCGTCCGCGGTGTACGCGTCCCGGCAGCAGGTACGCGCATACCGGCGGACCGCGTCCGCGTGCCGCCGGTACAACTCCTCGTACGCGCCGTCGTCGCCCGCACGCATCCGCCCGATCAGCTCGCCGTCGGCCGGCGGCCGTCCCCGCGGCGGCACGAGGCCACCCTCGCGCTGGGCGGGGACACCGGCCTCGGCACGGTCCCGCGGCAACCGAGCCCGACCGTCCTGGCCCGGGACCTGCGGGGAGGTCAGCCCGCCGGTCTCCGCGTCACCGTCACCGAAAGACCCGTCCGGCCCGTCACCACTCATCGCGCGAAGCCCCCGCCACCAGCCCAGCCCAGCCCGACCCGATCACCGGGCCAGACTGCCACAGCGGCCTTCGCCGAGGGCTTCGCTGCACGGACTTCCACCCGTCCGAGCGGACCCGCCGCCGCACGGTACGGCGTCACCCGGACGGGGAAGGCCCGCCAGGGGATGTGACCCCCTGGGCACACCCCGCCCGGATGCCGGGCAACGCCCGCGGCCGTCACGACGGACGGGACCGCAGCCCCTCCAGCAGGATGTCGAGCAGCCGCGCCGAGGCAGCCGCCTGCTGGGCCGCGTCCGGCAGCGAGGGCGCCGCCGTCGCGATCACCAGCAGCACGTCCGACACCGACACGTCCGGCCGCAGTTCGCCCGCCGCGCGCGCCCGCTCCACGAGCCGGCCCACCACGTCGAGCAGCGCCGCCGCCCCCGCGTCGTCCTCGGCCACCACCGCCGGCTGCTCGGGCACCAGCCGCAGCTCACCGCCGCCCGGCTGGGTCCGCTGCTGCGGCACCCGGGCCTGCTCGGCCACGACGTCGCCGCCGTCCTCCGAGACACCGACCCGCAGCACCTGCGGCGGCAGCAGCCGCCCCGCCCCGGACGCCACCGACGTGCGCAGGAAGCGGGACAGCGCCGACCACGGCTCGTCCTCCTGACCGAGCGCCGCACGCGCCTGGTCGGTCAGCCGGGAGGTCTCCTCCTCGGCTATTCGCCGCACCAGGACGTCCTTGCTCGGGAAGCGCCGGTACACCGTGCCGACGCCGACCCGCGCGCGCCGCGCCACGTCCTCCATCGGCGCGCCGTAACCCAGCTCGCCGAAGACCTCGCGCGCCGCACGCAGCACGTGCTCCAGGTTGCGCTGTGCGTCCACCCGCAGCGGCGTCGTCCGCGGACCGTGCCCGCGTCCGTCGCCCGCCGCCGCGGTCATCGCCCCGCCCACCGCCGTGCCACCGGGCGCGATGGCGGACGCGGATGCCCAATGAGTGCCCTGAACATGCATGAGTGTTCCCCCGGTAATGACGTCTCCCCCCGGAGACTTTCCCCGCCACTGAATTCCGGAGTGCTCGGATCAGGTGCCGTTCCCCGAACCGGACCGTCCGTCGCGGACCCGTTCGACCACATGCCCTACACCCCGTGGACACGAACATAGTTGAGAGACTGTCAATTCAGAAGGGGCAGGTTCCGCACGGAGCGCCCCCCGATCGGAGCAGGCGGCGCATACGTCCCGGTTCCGCACCCTCGCACCGCCCGGTCCGACTGCTCTGACCTGCCCACTTTCGCCCCGATCCACCGAACCGGCCAACCCGGCGCACGCCCGCGCGCCGGTCACACAAATTGTCGGGGCTGTGGACAAACAACAGAGTCGGGTGCGTCATGGGATGGTGAAGGAACGTGCGCGCATTCTCGTTGTCGGCGGCGGCTACGTCGGGATGTACACGGCCCTGCGGCTGCAACGAAAGCTGAAACGGGAGCTCAGGCAGGGTGCCGTCGACATCACTGTCGTCACTCCCGACCCCTATATGACGTACCAGCCGTTCCTCCCGGAAGCGGCCGCCGGTCTTATTTCCCCTCGCCACGTCGTCGTACCGCTCCGCCGCGTGCTGGACCAGTGCCATGTCGTCGTCGGCGAGGTGACCTCCATCGACCACGCGCAACGCACCGCCACCCTCACCACCCTCGCCACCGAGGAGGGCGGCCCCGTCGAACAGGCCGCCTACGACGAACTCGTCCTCGCCCCCGGTTCCGTCTCCCGCACGCTCCCCATCCCCGGCCTCGCCGAGCACGGCATCGGGTTCAAGACCGTCGAGGAGGCCATCGGCCTGCGCAACCACGTCATCGAGCAGCTGGACATCGCCTCCTCCACCCGCGACCCCGCGATCCGCGACGCCGCCCTCACCTTCGTCTTCGTCGGCGGCGGCTACGCCGGGGTCGAGGCGCTCGCCGAACTCGAGGACATGGCCCGGTACGCCACCCGCTACTACCACAACGTCCGGCCCGAGGACATGAAATGGATCCTCGTCGAGGCCTCGGACCGGATCCTGCCCGAGGTCGGCGAGGAGATGGGCCGCTACACCGTCACCGAACTGCGCCGCCGGGGCATCCAGGTCCTGCTCGAGACCCGGCTGGACTCCTGCGTCGACCGTGTCGCCGTGCTCAGCGACGGCCAGCGGTTCCCCACCCGTACGGTCGTGTGGACCGCCGGCGTCAAACCCAGCCCCCTGCTCGCCGCCACCGACCTGCCACGGGGCGAGCGCGGCCGGCTCGCCTGCACCCCGCAGCTGACCGTCGACGGCACCGCACACGCCTGGGCCGCCGGCGACGCCGCCGCCGTCCCCGACGTCACCGCCGCCGAACCCGGCACCCTCACCGCCCCCAACGCCCAGCACGCGGTCCGCCAGGCCAAGCTCCTCGGCGACAACATCGTCCACACACTGCGCGACGAACCCCTCGAGACGTACGCCCACAGCTACGTCGGCTCCGTCGCCTCCCTCGGGCTCCACAAGGGGGTCGCACAGGTCTACGGACGCAAGCTGAAGGGCTACCCCGCCTGGTTCATGCACCGCGTCTACCACCTCAGCAGGGTGCCCACCTTCAACCGCAAGGCCCGAGTGCTCGCCGAGTGGACCCTCGCCGGACTCTTCAAACGGGAGATCGTCTCCCTGGGATCGCTCGAACACCCCCGTGCGGAGTTCGAACTGGCGGCCGGTGGAAAGCCTCCTCACCGCCCCGAGGACAACCCGAAGGGGTCGTCCTGACCGGACCCAGGAACTACACGGCCCGCATCGGCGTCTGACGGATGTCGCCGCGGACGGCCACCTGTCAGACTGCCCCACGATCTCGGACGGGCACCCGCCCGCCCTCAGCACCCACGAGGCTTTCCCCACTGTGAACTTCACGCGCTGGAGCGCCCGGCTCCCCGGAACACAGCGCCGCGCATCGGCGCGGACCGAGAACGCGGTCTCCCCGGACCGGCCAGGAGAAGGCATCGTGCCCGCCGCCCGCGCCGAACAACCGACCGACGGCGCACCGCCCGTACCCGCCGTCGACGAACTGCCCGCGCGCGAGGTCCTCGACCGCGTCCCCGCCCTCGTGGCCCTGGTACAAGGTCCCGACCACCGCATCGCCTACGTCAACGACGCCTACACCGCGGCATTCGGCGTACGCCCCCTCGGCGCACCCGCGCGCGAAGCCCTCCCCGAACTGGCCGAACTCGGCCTGCTGCCCCTCCTCGACCAGGTCCTGCGCAGCGGCAGACCCCGCACGCTCAAGTCCCGCAAGGCCGTCGACGGCCGCTCCTACACCTTCACCTGCACCCCCGTCGCCGAGCGCGCGGACCACGCCGGCGCCGGCGGCGCCGTTCTGGTCTTCGCCACCGACGTCACCGACCACGCCGAGGCCGCCGCCCGGCTGCGCGCCAGCGAACGCCGCCAGCGCGAGACGGCGGTGACCCTGCAGCGCTCCCTGCTCCCGCAGGAACTCGAACAGCCCGACGACCTCCGCATCGCCGCCACCTACCAGCCCGGCGGCACCGAGGCCGCGGTCGGCGGCGACTGGTACGACGTGATCACCCTCGGCGGGGGACGCACCGCACTCGTCATCGGCGACGTCATGGGCAGAGGCGTCCGGGCCGCCGCCGTCATGGGCCAGCTCCGTACGGCGGTCCGCGCCTACGCCCGCCTCGACCTCCCCCCGCACGAGATCCTCCAGCTCCTCGACGGCCTCGCCGCGGAGATCGACGCCAACCAGATCGCCACGTGCGTGTACGCCATCCACGACCCCAACGAGGGCCGGCTGGTGTACGCCTCCGCAGGCCACCTGCCGATCCTCGTCCGCGACGAGACCGGCACCGTCCGGCGCGCCGACGAACCGACCGGCCCGCCGCTCGGCACCGGCGGCTGGATGCACGCCTCCGGCTCCGTGCCGCTGACCCCGGGCTCCACCGCCGTCCTCTACACCGACGGCCTGGTGGAGCGGCGGAACGAGGACCTGGACGACGGCATCGCATCCCTCGAGGGTGCCCTCGCCGGTGCGACCGGCACCCCCCAGGTCATCTGCGACCGCCTGGTCCGCTCGGCCGGCGTCACCGCCGACCACGACGACGACGTGGCCGTCCTCGTCCTCCAGCACCCCGCCCGCACGGGCCCCGACGGGGAACTCTTCCGCAACGCCGCCCTCGAACTCCTCGGCGGCGTCGAGGCGGCCCCACGCGCGCGTGCGTTCGCCTCCGGGGTGCTGACCAGCTGGCGCTTCCCGGCCGACCTCCACGACCTGGGGGTCCTCGCCGCGTCCGAACTGGTCGCCAACTCCCTCCAGCACGGCACCCCGCCCATGCGCCTCCGGCTGCGCCGCACCGACCGTCGCCTCATCGTCGAGGTCACCGACGGCGACGACCACCTCCCCCGCCGCCGCCGCGCCGAACCGGGCGACGAATCGGGACGGGGCATCGCCATCGTGGCCACCATCGCGTCGAACTGGGGCTCCCGCAGAACGCCGGACGGCGGGAAGGCGGTGTGGTGCGAGTTCGTGCTGCCGCGGCCGTGAGCCGACCTTCGGCCGGACGGGCCCTATGCCTCTGCGATCACCGGCTCGGCACTCGCGCCGCCGCGGGCCACCACCCGGCTGCGGCCACCGGTCCAAGGCCGGTCCTGCGCAGCCGTGAGCGACCGGCCGAGCCGCACCGCGAGCACACTGATGCCGAGGGAGAACAGCAGGAAGGTCATGATGTACGGGGTGGGCAGCGAGGCACCCAGCGGTCCGCCCACCGCCGGCCCGACGGCCAGCGCCAGCTGCTTCACCAGGGCGAAAGCTGAGTTGTACTGCCCGGCCATGCCCTCCGGTGCCAGATCCGCCACGAGCGGGGCGACCGTCGGCGACAGCATCGCCTCACCCAGCCCGAACAGGGCGTACGTCGACACGAACGCGGCGGTCGCCATCTCCTGGCTGCCGTGCCCGAGGCCCGCGTATCCGGCGGCCAGCCAGGCCACCGCCCAGATCAGCCCCACACCGGCGATCACCCGCGACCGCCGACTCCGCTCGACGAACTTCAGCACGGCGAACTGGGCGACGACGATCATCAACGTGTTCGCGGCCAGCGCGGTGCCGAGCGCGGAGGTGGAGATGCCCGCGGCCTCCACACCGAACGCGCTCAGCCCCGACTCGAACTGCCCGTAGCAGGCGAAGAACAACACGAAACCCAGCACGCACAGCTGCACCATGGCCCGGTTCCCGAGCAACTGCTGCCAGCCGCCCCCGGCCGACCCGGCCGGCGCGTCCTCGATCCGCGGCGAGTGCGGCATCCGCACGGTCGACAGCATCACGACCAGCAGCAGGAAGATCGCCGCCTCGATCGCGAACAGCAGAGTGAACGAGGAGACCCGGGTCGTGTCGACGAGGTGCCCACCGATGAGACCGCCGATCCCCAGCCCCAGGTTCTGCAGGAAGAACTGCGTGGCGAACGCGCGGGACCGCGTCTCCGCCGCCGAGCACTCGACGATCATCGTCGCCAGCGCCGGCTGCATCACCGCCTGCCCGGCCCCCAGCGCCGCCGCCGACAGCAGTACGGTCACCGAGCCGGCCGCCAGCCCCAGGCTCAGCGCCCCCAGCGCGGCCATGACCAGGGCGGCGAGCAGGACCGGCAGTGGACCGCGCCGCACGATCGCCCGGCCGGCGAACGGCAGCACGATCAGCGCGGCCACGGCGAAGACCGCGAGGACGAGCCCCGCCGTCATGGCTCCCAGCCCCCGCACCTGCGCCACATAGACGTACAGGTAGAG
>NZ_JBSFIK010000004.1:336934-338183 GCF_053597535.1 Streptomyces sp. NPDC001348
GCAGCACGATCAGCGCGGCCACGGCGAAGACCGCGAGGACGAGCCCCGCCGTCATGGCTCCCAGCCCCCGCACCTGCGCCACATAGACGTACAGGTAGGGGACGGTGAAGCCGAGCCCGAACGCGCTGAGTGCGTTGCCCACGTGGATCCGGCGCATCGCTGCGCCCATCGCCCTGGTCACGTTCACCTCTCTAACGAGTTAGATGTGAAGACTTCGAACCTAAAGTTCGAAGTTGAAGAGTACATATTGAAGGACTTAAAGGCAAAGGCACCGCGTGCGATACTGCGCACATGGCCGACACCACCGGCGGCGTCAGCAGCGAGCCGACACTCGACGAGCAAATCGCCGCCTACCAGCGCGAGTTCCAGGACCTGGACCCCCAGGTGGAGAAGATCGTCTCGGCGCTGTCCCGCCTGAACCGCCGGATGAACGTCGCCTACGGCCGCCAGACCTCCGCCCTGGGCATCAGCAACGCCGAGTGGGAGGTCCTCAAGGCCCTCGTCCTTTCCGGCTCCCCCTACCGCCTGGGCCCCAGCGATCTCGCCAAGCGCCTCGGTCTCACGCCGGCTGCCATGACCCACCGAATCGACCGCATGGTCTCGGAGGGTCTGGTCACCCGTGAGAGGGACGAGTCCAACCGCGTCCGCGTCATCGTGGAGCTGACCCCGGAGGGGAGGGAGAAGTGGCTGGAGGCCATGCGCCTGGCGACCGTCTTCGAGGAGGACCTGCTCCAGGACCTCTCCCTCGAGGAGCGAACGGTTCTCGGCGAGGTCCTGACGAGGCTCCTGCGCCGGGTGGAGCACGCCCAGCCGGACGCCGGCGGCCGGCTCAGCGACCTCGACTGAGCCGCAGGAAAAGATCTTGACAGGGGTTGCTTGACACCCCCCGGTCCGATCCGTAAGGTTCTTCGGGTTGCCACGGAGCCGTAACGGTTCTCCGGCAGCACCTCCGCCGCCGCGAGCGGCACCACAAACCACCAGCACGATCTCCCGACGGGGTTGATTTCGGCGTGCCCGAATTCAATTCGAATAGGGACTCGGCGGCCCGATTGGGAATCGCAGGGACGATCCGCTAAGGTTTGAGACGTCGGAACGGCCGAAGGGCCGGGAGGACAACCCCCTCTGACGGGGAATCAGACACCGCGAGGATCTGGTAGAGTCGGAAGCGCCGGAAAGGGAAACCGCGAGAGCGGGAAACCTGGAAAGCACCGAGGAAATCGGATCGAGAAAAGATCTGATAGAGTCGGAA
>NZ_JBSFIK010000005.1:0-22722 GCF_053597535.1 Streptomyces sp. NPDC001348
CGCAAGGCGGAGCATCACCCGCGTACTGGATGTACTCGGGTGGTGCGACAACGCGGCGAGGTGCCGTGCCGGGCGTCGCGAGCCGGTGAACCTTTCCGGTCGCAGCACTAGCCGTCCCGTCCGACCCGCCGGCGGTAGACCTCGACGACGCGTTCCAGTGCGTCCTCGAGGTAGACCGCGAGCAGTTGCTCCGCCTCCCGCTTGTCCCCGGCCCGCAGCGCCTCGAGGATCTGCTGGTTGCGCCCGAGGTACGGCTCGTGCAGGGCCCGCGGGTCGTCCACGACATGGAAGGCCAGGCGCAGTTCGGCGAAGACGCTGCGCATCACCTCGTCGGTGCGGTCACTGCCGGCGAGGGCCACCAGCTCCTGGTGGAAGTGGATGTTGGCGGTGGCGACGCCCTGCCAGTCGCCCTCGCGCGCGGTCCGCTGCCCCTGCGCGACGGCCTCGGCCAGACTGCCGAGGCCGTACGGCGGCTCGCCCAACGCCCTTACGACGGCGCACTCGACGAGGGCACGGGTGCGGTAGATGTCCTCGACGTCCTCGACGGCCAGGACCCGGACGAACACGCCCCGGTTCAGCTCGTGGACGAGCAGCCGTTCGTGGGTGAGCAGCCGGAACGCCTCGCGCAACGTGTTGCGGGAGACGCCGAGCGCCCCGCCGATGCTGTCCTCCGACAACCGGGTGCCGGGCGGGAAGTAGCCCTCGGCGATGCGGCTCCTGAGGATGTCCGAGACCCGCTCGGCGGTACTGGTGCGCCCCAGGAGGGCACGGTCGTCGGCCAGTCCTGTCAGCTGCTCTGCCATGCCCGGAATTCAACCGCAGACAGAAGAACGAGACAACATGGGTATTGAAGGATCGTTGAACGATCCTCTACGGTACTCGGCACCGGCTCACTTCCCAGCACCCTCCGTCCTACCTCTGCGAGGTGCCCATGAGCACGCCCCCTCCACCACAGTCCGTGACCACCGGCGTACAGCCGGCACAAGGCGAACACGGCGCCGAAGACGGCCCATTGGGCTGGCTGCACGCCCTCGGACCGCGCGGTCGCCGCGCCTTCGCCGGTGCTTTCGGCGGATATGCCCTGGATTCCTACGACTACTTCACGCTGCCGCTGAGCATGGTGGCGCTGGCTGCGTACTTCGGTCTGGACAGCGGCCAGACGGGCCTGTTCACCACCGTCACGCTGGTGGTCTCCGCGATCGGCGGTGCCGTGGCGGGAGTCGTGGCGGACCGGGTCGGCCGGGTCAGGGCCCTCATGATCACGGTGATCACGTACGCCGTGTTCACCGTGGCCTGCGGCTTCGCGCCCACCTACGAGACGCTGCTGGTCTTCCGGGCCCTCCAGGGCCTCGGCTTCGGCGGCGAGTGGGCGGTCGGAGCGATCCTCGTCGCCGAGTACGCGAGCGCCAGGAACCGGGGCCGTACCCTCGGCGCGATCCAGAGTTCGTGGGCCGTCGGCTGGGCGCTGGCCGCGATCGTCTACACACTGGTCTTCTCCTACGCCGGTGACGACCTGGCCTGGCGCGTGATGTTCTGGACCGGCGCGCTGCCCGCCCTGCTGGTGGTGTGGCTGCGCCGCCGGGTGCACGACGCCCCCGCGGCGACCGCGGCCCGTGAACAGAGCCCGCAGCGCGGATCGTTCGCGGCCATCTTCCGGCCGGGCAGGGACGGGGCGCCCGGGCTGCTGCGCACGACGGTCTTCGCGGGCCTGCTGTCCACGGGCGTGCAGGGCGGCTACTACACGCTGGCGACCTGGGTCCCGACGTACCTGAAGAGCGAGCGCGGCCTGTCGGTCGTCGGCACCGGTGGCTATCTCACGTTCCTGATCTCCGGTGCCTTCCTCGGCTACCTGACCGGCGGTTACCTCACCGACCGGCTGGGCCGGCGGCGCAACATCTGGCTCTTCGCACTGCTGTCGGCCGTCTGCATCCTGGCCTACGCGAACATCCCCAGCGGCGCCAACACCCTCCTGCTGGTGCTCGGTTTCCCGCTCGGCTTCTGCATGTCGGCCATCTTCAGCGGTTTCGGCTCCTACCTGAGCGAGCTGTACCCGACGGCGGTGCGCGGCACCGGGCAGGGCTTCACGTACAACACGGGACGCGCGGTGGGCGCGGTCTTCCCGACCCTGGTGGGCTTCCTCGCCGACAGCTGGGGTGTGGGCGGCGCGCTGGTGTTCGGCGCGATCGGTTACGGCATCGCGGCGCTGGCCCTGCTCGGGCTGCCCGAGACGCGGGGAACGGAGCTGCAGTGACCGCACCGGACCGCACCGAGGACCGCCCCCTGGTCCTCGCCGAGGAACACGCGCACTCCTGGAGCCCGAAGACGGCTCGGGCCCGCTTCCGCGAGGGCCTCGCGGGCCCGACAGCCGGGGTCGCCGCGGGTCACACCCAGGCCAACCTGATCTCGGTGCCCGCCGACTGGGCCTACGACATGCTGCTGTTCTGCCAGCGCAACCCCAAGCCCTGTCCGGTGCTCGACGTGACGGACGCCGGTTCGTTCACCACCGTCCTCGGCGAGGACGTGGACCTGCGCACCGACCTGCCGCGCTACCGGGTGTGGCGGGACGGTGAGCTGGTGGACGAGCCGACCGACGTGCTCGCCCACTGGCGGGACGACCTGGTCTCCTTCCTGATCGGATGCAGCTTCACCTTCGAGTGGGCGCTGGCCGGGGCCGGTGTGCCCCTCCGCCACATCGAGCAGGGCCGCAACGTGCCGATGTACGTCACCGGCCGCCAGTGCCGCCCGGCCGGGCGGCTGCGCGGCCCGATGGTGGTGTCCATGCGCCCGGTGCCGCCGGAGCATCTGACGGCCGCGATCCGGGAGAGCCGCCGGCTCCCCGCCGTGCACGGCAGCCCCGTGCACTGCGGCGACCCGGCGGCACTCGGCATCGACGACCTCGCCCGGCCGGACTTCGGCGATCCGGTGACCGCCGAACCGGACGACATCCCGGTGTTCTGGGCCTGCGGAGTGACCCCGCAGGCCGCCGTGATGGCCTCGCGCCCGCCGTTCGCCATCACGCACGCGCCGGGCCAGATGTTCCTGACCGACGCCCGCGACGAGCAGTACCGCCTGTTCTGACCGCACGCGACACGAAAGGCACGGAAGAGGACCCATGACCGTGATCGATCTCAACGCCGACCTCGGCGAGGGCTTCGGCCGCTGGCGGCTGACCGATGACGAACGACTGCTGTCCGTCGTCACCAGCGCCAATGTCGCCTGCGGTTTCCACGCCGGGGACGCGGCCACCATGCGCAGGGTGTGCGAACTGGCCGCCGAGCGCGGCGTGACGATCGGCGCGCAGGTCTCCTACCGGGACCTGGCGGGGTTCGGGCGGCGCGCGATGGACGTGCCGCCCGCGGAACTCGCGGCCGAGGTCGCTTACCAGATCGGCGCCCTGGAGGTCTTCGCGCGCGCGGCGGGGGCGCGCGTGGCGTATGTCAAGCCGCACGGCGCCCTCTACAACCGGGCGGTGCACGACGAGGAGCAGGCCGCTGCCGTCGTCGAGGGAGTGCTCCTCGCGGACTCCACCCTCCCCGTGCTGGGCCTGCCCGGCTCCCGGCTGCTGGAACTGGCGGGCAAGGCGGGGCTGCCGGCCGTCACGGAGGCGTTCGCGGACCGCGCGTACACCGACGAGGGCAGGCTCGTGCCACGCGGCGGGGACGGCGCGGTGGTCAGCGACCCCGAAGCGGTCGTGGAGCGCTCGGTGGGACTGGCGCGCTCCGGCACGGTCACCGCGCACTCGGGCGCCCGTATCGAGGTCCGTGCCCGCTCCCTGTGCCTGCACGGGGACACGCCCGGCGCGGTCGAACTGGCCCGCCGGGTGCGCGAGCGCCTGGTGGCGTCCGGCGTGACCGTGGCGGCCTTCGCATGAGGGCCCTGCCGGTCGGCGACCGCGGGCTGCTGGTCGAACTCGCCTCGGGCGAGGAGGCCCAGGCGCTGCACGCGGAGCTGCTGCGGCGCCGGGCGGACGGTCTGCTGTCCGTCCGGGAGATCGTGCCCGCCGCCCGCACGCTGCTCCTCGACGGTCTCGACGGCCTCGACGAGCTGGAGCGCCTGGCCGCCGAGCTGACTGCCGCGCAGGTGCCGCCCGCTCCCCCACGCGCGCGTGACGTCGTCGAGCTCCCGGTCCGCTACGACGGCCCGGACCTCGCCGATGTCGCCGCGCACTGGAAGGTTCCCGAGCACGAGGTGGCGCGCATCCACGCGGCCACCGAGTTCACCGTCGCCTTCTGTGGATTCGCTCCCGGCTTCGGCTATCTGACCGGACTGCCGCCGCACCACGAAGTGCCGCGCCGAGGGACGCCGCGGACGTCCGTCCCGGCCGGTGCCGTGGCCCTGGCGGGCCCCTACACGGGTGTGTACCCGCGGTCGTCGCCGGGCGGCTGGCAACTGATCGGGACGACGGACGCGGTGCTGTGGGACCACGCGCGCGTGCCGGCGGCGTTGTTGTCACCGGGCGCGCGCGTCCGCTTCGTACCGGTGGGGGGCACATGACCGACCGGGCGCTCGTCGTGGTGCGGGCCGGGGCGCTGACCACCGTGCAGGACCGGGGGCGGCCCGGCTACGCCCACCTCGGCGTGCCCCGCTCCGGGGCGCTCGACCCGCCCGCGGCGGCGCTCGCCAACCGGCTGGTGGGGAACCCTCCCGGCGCGGCCGTGCTGGAGACGACGCTCACCGGCTGTGCCCTGCGCCCGCGTTCGACGGTGACGGTGGCGGTCGCGGGTGCGCCGTGCCCCGTACGGGTCGGCGGTCGTCCGGTCGCCTGGGGTGCTCCGGTCGCGGTGCCCGCCGGGAAAGTACTGGAGGTGGGGGCAGCGGAACGGGGGGTGCGCAGCTACGTGGGGGTGTCCGGCGGCATCGCCGTCGAGCCGGTGCTCGGCAGCCGCTCCACCGACCTGCTGTCCGGCCTCGGCCCCGCGCCGCTCGCGGACGGGACGGTCCTGCCGCTGGGAAACCCCTCTGCCGGGCACGCGCACGTCGACGTCGCCCCGCAGCCGTCCCCGCCCGCCGAACTCGTCCTGCGGGTCACGCTCGGTCCGCGCGACGACTGGTTCACGCCGGGGGCCGTCCGTGACCTCACCGACCGCACGTTCCGGGTGTCGTCGGCGAGCAACCGCATCGGGCTGCGCACGGAGGGACCCGCGCTGGAGCGGGCCCGTCCCGGCGAACTGCCCAGCGAGGGCATGGTCCTGGGCGCGGTCCAGGTCCCGCCCGACGGACGACCGGTGGTGTTCCTGGCCGACCACCCGACCACCGGGGGCTACCCGGTGATCGCGGTGGTCCGTGCGGCGGACCTGCCGGCGGCCGGGCAGGCCCTGCCGGGCACCCCGGTCCGCTTCGTCGCCGTACGCCGCCGCTGAGCCGTACGCGGCGCCCGCCGCCGAGCCGTCACGCGGCGTCCGGCCGCTCCACCACCGACAGGGAGGCGAGCGCCGCGGACACCGCGTGCGCGGCGCGCAGGTCGAGGCGGGCGCTGGTGCCGCGGACCCGGTGGTGCAGCTCGTCGGCAGCCAGCCGCAGCAACTGGGGCAGCAGGTCGGTGCAGCGGCGTGCCACCCAGCCCGTCCCGGCGGTGGCCAGCCACCGCAGGCTCGCCGACCGGGTCGGCGCGGGGCTCCCCGGCTCCGCCGACGGCACGGGGCCGCTCGCCGTCCCCGACTCCGCGAGGAGCGCGTGGAAACGCACGGCGAGCTGCCGGTGCCCACGCTCGCCCGGGTGCAGCCGGTCCGCGCTCCACAGCGCGCGGCCGGAGAGCCAGGCACCCTCCGAGGCGTGCAGATGGACGGCCCCGTACCGGTCGGAGAGGGCGTGCACCACCGCGTTGACCGCCCGCTGCCGCCGGGCCAGCGGACGGGCCAGCGCGCCGGGCAGCCCCAGCATCGCGCCGGGGTCGGGCAGACAGGCCGTGAGTACGGTCGCGCCCTGGCCGGCGAAGGCCGCGTAGACCTTGTCCAGCCGGGCGGCCACCGCGTTGATGTCGAACGTGCAGCGCAGGGTGTCGTTGACACCGATGACGACCGACACCAGATCAGGGCGCAGCGCCAGCCCGTCCGGCGTCTGCCGCTCCAGCACGTCCCGTGTCTGCGCCCCGCTGACCGCGAGGTTGGTGAATTCCACGGGTCCCTCGGTGAGGCCGTCGGCCAGCAGCGCGGCCCAGCCGCGCCACCGGTCGCCGACGGGGTCGCCCACGCCCTGGGTGAGCGAGTCCCCGAGGGCCACGAATTGGACGGGTCTCATGCGACGCCCTCCGCGACGCCACGGCGGGAGGGCGCGGGACGGGACAGCACCGTCGCGTCGTGAGCCGCGAGGAACGCCTCCACCGCCGTGCCCCACCCGAAGCATTCCGCACGCGCGCGTGCCGCCTCCCGCCGCTGCGGCGCCGAGCGCTCCAGGAGGAGTTCCACCGCGTCCGCGAAGGCCTCCCCGCGGTCGGCCGCCGTGGCCCCCGCGGAACCCACGACCTCCGGCAGCGCGGACGACGCGCTGACCACCACGGGCGTGCCGCACGCCATGGCCTCCAGCGCGGCGAGCCCGAAGGTCTCGGCGGGCCCGGGTGCCAGGCACACGTCCGCGGAGGCCTGCAGCGCTCCCAGCAGAGCCCGGTCCGACACGTGCCCCAGGAAGGCCACCGGCAGCCCGCGCTCCCGCGCCCGCTGCTCCAGGCGCCCCCGCAGCGGTCCGTCACCGGCCACCACGAGCACCGCCCGCCGTCCTCGCCGGCGCAGTGCGTCCAGGGCGTCGAGCGCCGTGCCGGGCCGTTTCTCGACGGACAGCCGGGAGCACATCACCAGCAGCGCCTCGCCGGCGCGCGCGTGCCGGGCACGCAGCCCCGGGTCGTGCAGGCAGGGGTGGCGTTCCATCAGGTCGACGCCCAGCGGGGCCCGTACGACGTTGCGGGCCCCGATCCGGACGAACTCCCGCTCGGCGAACTCGGTGGTGCACACGACCCGCGAGTACACGTGCGCCGTACGGATGTTGAGGGCGTCGGCGGCCCGCCGGGAGAGGTTCTCGGGCACGCCCCAGGTGCGCAGTACGCCGTCGGCGGTCTCGTGGGACACCATGACGGCGGGGACCCGGGCCCGCCGGGCCCACTTGCCGGTCCACCGCAGCGTCGTGCGGTCGGACACCTCCAGGCGGCCCGGGGCGAGGTGCTCCAGGAGGGCGGCGACGCGCCGCTTGTCGGTGAGCACGCGGTAACCGCCGGTGCCGGGCAGCAGCGGCCCGGGCAGGGTGATCACGCGGCCCTGCTCGGTCTCCCGGTCGGTGTGGCGCTCGCCGGGGACGACGAGGACGGGTTGGTGACCCGCCGCCCGGTATCCCCTGCCGAGTTCACGCAGGGCGGTGCGCAGTCCGCCCGAGGCGGGGGCGACGAAGTTGGCGAGCCGCACAATCCGCAGCGGCTCGGTGCCGGTGCCGGTGCTCATGCCGCCACCGCCGTCCTGCGGGCGGCGAGGACGTCCTCGTAGTGCGCGATCAGCTGGTCGCCGACCGCCGCCCAGGTCCGTCCCTCGACCGTGGCCCGTGCCGCGGTGCCGTACGCGGTCCGCAGTGCCGGGTCGGCGGCCAGGGCGGCCACCGCGTCCCGTACGGCGTCGGCGTCGCGCGGCGGTACCAGCAGCCCGGTGCTGCCGTGGGCGACCAGGTCGAGCGGGCCGCCGGCGGCGGGCGCCACGACCGGCACACCGCTGGCCATGGCCTCCTGGACGGTCTGGCAGAACGTCTCGAAGGGGCCGGTGTGCGCGAAGACGTCCAGTGAGGCGAAGATCCGGGCGAGTTCGTCGCCGGTGCGGCGGCCCAGGAAGACGGCCCCCGGCAGGGCCTCGGTCAGCTGTGCCTGGCTGGGCCCGTCGCCCACGACGACGACCCGTACGCCCTCCAGGCCGCAGACTCCGGCCAGGAGTTCGACCTGCTTCTCGGGAGCGAGCCGACCGACGTAGCCGACGATCAGCTCGCCGTTCGGGGCGAGTTCCCGGCGCAGCGCCTCGTCGCGCAGAGACGGCCGGAAACGGACGGTGTCCACGCCCCGCGGCCAGAGCCGTACCCGGGGCACACCGTGCGCCTCCAGGTCGTGCAGGGCGGCGCTGGAGGGAGCGAGGGTGCGGTCGGCGGCGGCGTGGACCGAGCGGATCCGCCGCCAGGCGGCCGCCTCGCCCGCGCCCATGTAGGTGCGGGCATATCCGGCCAGGTCGGTCTGGTAGACGGCGACGGCCGGGACGCCCAGCCGGGCGGCGGTGGCCATGCCGCGGACGCCGAGGACGAAGGGGCTGGCGAGGTGGACCAGGTCGGCGCGGTGCTCGGTGACGGCCGCGGCGAGGCGTCGGCTGGGGAGGGCGACGCGGACCTGGGGGTAGCCGGGGAGCGGGAGGGAGGGGACGTGGACGACGGGGCACGGCGCCGCGAGGGCGTCGGCCTTGACACCGGGCGCGGGGGCCGGTGCGACGACGAGCGGAAGGTGACCGCGATCTACGAGGTGCCGGGCGGTCTGGAGCGCGCAGTGGGCCACGCCGTTCACATCGGGGGGAAAGGATTCGGTCACGATGACGACACGCATACCGGTGTTGTCGCCGTGCCGGACGTGGCCGCGTCAACGTGGATCTTTCCGGCCGAGGAACGTCCTGTGAGCGTTGCGCTGCACACCCGAGCAGGTCGGGCCGTGTCCACGCCCTCCTGACCCGCGAGTCATCCGGCGTTCACATGGCCGGCCCCTCGGGGGCGATCCGGCTGCGCACGGCTGTCTGGACCTCGGCCTCCTCGGCCGGATCGGCGGCGAGCCGGCGCAACTGCTCCACCACGCGGGCGTCGCCGGTCTCGGCGTGCCGGGCGGCGAGTTCGCGGGTGGTCTCCTCGCAGTCCCACAGGCATTCGACGGCGAATCCGGCGGGGAAGGAGGGGTCGGTGGCGGCCAGCGCGCGGGCGGCGCGGCCGCGGAGATGGGAGGAGGCCGTCTCGCGGTAGACATGGCGCAGGACGGGTGCGGCGCAGGCGATGCCGAGCCGTCCGGCGCCGTCGACGAGGGTCCACAGGGTCGGCGCGTCGGGGCCTTCGCCCCGTACCGCCTCACGGAGGGCACCCAGCACCAGGTCGCTGTCCTGGGCGCCGCCCCGGCAGGCGAGCACGCGTGCGGCGGCGGCTCCGAGGGCGTCGGGACGGTGGGCCCACCCGCGTGCGCGGTCGACGGCGGCGACGCTGCGCATCCGCTCGAAGGCGTCCACGGCGGCCTCCACGACGGGCACCGTGCCGTCGGCGACCGCGGCCTCGACGAGGCCGAGGGCGGCGGGGTCGTTGCTGTCGGCGAGGTAGCGCAGGGCGGTGCACCGGGCTCCCTCGGTCCCCTCCCTGGCCGCCTGGACGATCTCCGGCCGGTCCTCGGGGCCGGCGACGGCGACCAGGCAGCGGGCGGCGGGGACATGGAGGGCGGCACCGCGCTCGACCCCCTGCTGGGCCCATTCGAGGACGGCCCGTACGCTCCAGTCCGGGCGGGGCCCGCTGGGGCGCATCTGCCGCTGCCAGCGGTCGAAACAGCCGGCCTCCTGGGCGGCACGCACGCGTGTGGCGATCGATGCGCGCGGGTCCTCCGCCCACAGCCGCCACGGCCGGGGCTCGAAGGCGTCGCGCACCGCGGCGGCCAGTTCGGCCTCGCCCTCGGGATCGGTCGCGAACCGCGCCAGGACGGGTGCGGCCAGGGCGCGCAGCGCCGCGTCGTCGTCGCGGAGCGCGAGCTCGTCGAGGGCCCAGGCCCAGTTGGCGCCGCGGGCGGCGTATCTGCGCAGCATCTCGAGTGCGTCCAGCCTGCCGTACGAGGCGAGGTGGCCGAGGACGGCGAGCGCCAGGCCGGTGCGGGACTCGTCGGTGTCGAGGGCGTCCTCAGGGTCGAAGAGGTGGGCCTCGATGGCGTCGAGTTCGCCGTTCAGGTCGAGGTACAGGCGGGCGTAGTAAAGGGAGCGGTTCTCCACCTGCCAGTCGTGGCGGGGATCGCGCAGCACGCAGTGGTCCAGGGCCGCGAGCGCCTCGGCGCGCGGGGCGGTGAGCGCGTGCAGCGTGCCGTCGCCGCGGCCCCGCTGGAGCAGGCCGAGCAGCGTACCGCTGGGCGCTATGACCGGATCGAACATGGGAAACAGCCTCACATCAAGCGTCGACGCAACCGGGGAACACGCATTACCTGGCCGCGTGACACAACGTCGGGGCGCCCGCCGTCTCTTGCTTGCTGTAGACCATTTCTCTCTGCCTCTCGTCTGTGGCCCATGCGGACCGCATCACGGCCCGCGTGGTGCGGCAACACCTGCCCAGCCATCGCGTCCGTGAATCACGACGTCATGATGACCCGCGGTCTCCGCTGCCGCGACCGTATTTCCGGCGGCCCTTTACCGCCTCCCCCGTTTTCCGTGTCGTGCCTGGTCAGGATGTTCGGATCAGTGGACGCCGAACAATTCCAGGAGTTCCCTCTTGTCGAACATCCGGGCGGTGTCGACGGCCGACGGAGTTCCCGCTCCGGGGTCGGCGCCACCCTCCAGAAGAACCTTGATCACGTCCGTCTCGCCCTTGAAGACCGCCCCGGCGAGCGGGGTCTGGCCCCGGTCGTTGACCTGGTCGGCCGCGGCACCGCGGGCGAGCAGCGCGCGGACCGTGTCGGCGTGACCGTGGTAGGCGGCGAGCATGGTCAGGGAATCACCCCGGTCGTTGGTGAGGTTGGCCGGAACTCCCGCGTCGACGTACTCCGCGAGCGCCTCGGTCCGCCCCTGCCGGGCCAGATCGAAGATCTTGGTCGCCAGCTCCACGACCTCGGGGTCGGGGGCTTCACTCATCGGCCGGACCGCCTCTCCTTGCGGGTTCCGCAACGTTCGGGGACTGAGGGAGCGTACGGCGGCGGTGACCTCCGCCGTACGAGTGAATCGCCAGCGTACTGGCTCCGCGGGGTACATGACCCGATCTGCCCCAGGTAAAGATCACCCCGAACGCACCGTGAGCCCGGTGAGGCACAGAGTCCCGCCCGACCGGGTACACACCGCTCGACCAGCCGGGCGAAAACCACCGTAATTCACCCAGTTGCACCTTTTATCGTATGGATACATGCTGTGATCCTGGAAGAACTCAGGGTGACTGTCCCCCTCGACACCAGGAGACCGCAAATGATCCTCTCCATCTCAGGCGTCGTCCTGCTCGGCATCGTCGTCTTCCTCTTCTTCCGCAAGGACGGACTCAAGGGCTCGCACGCCTGCGTCTCGGCACTGTTCGGCTTCTACCTGTCGAGCACGGCCATCGCCCCGAGCATCAAGGCCGGGGGCGAGAGCCTGGCGAGCCTCCTGGGCGGCATCAAATTCTGACCGTCTGACGCCGACCGTCCCGTCCGCACGCATCCTCAGGAGACAGCAGTGGCCCGGCGCCCTCTTCCCCGCATTCTGAGCACCGGCAGCGCGCAGATCGCCAGGAGCCGGGAGCTGGCCCGGACGGCGGCCGACAGCGCCACCGACGTCCTCCACCCGCTGATCACCTTGGCCCGCGGGCTGCGCCGGCTGGCCTCGGCCGGCCGGCGCAGGTGGGCGGAGACGCCCAAGGACAGGCGCGGGCCGCTGCTGTTCCTGGCCGCCTCGGCGGTCATGGTCGTGACGCTGGTGCCGTACGGGCCGCTGCTCGCCACCGGCACCCTGATGGCGGCGGCGGCCTGGCACGGCCGGGACCGGACGCCGCGGGGCCCCGAAGGGCCCGACGAGTCCCGGACACAGCGGCTGAGGTCGCTGTACGAGGCGTTGGTGCCGTACTTCTCGGCAGCCGAGGACCCCGCTCCGCTGTACGCGCACGGCGGGGACTGGGAACAGGCCTTCGTCGCGCACGAGTTCGACGACGCGGGGCGCGTCGGACACCTGGTGATCCGGTACCCGGCGTATTTCCCGGACGGTGAGCCGGAGGCCCGCGCACGGATCGAGTCGCTGCTCGCCGCGAAGGCCGGGCGGGGCCGCGAGTACCACTTCGCGTGGGACGAGGAGGGCAACGAGCTGACCGTCACCACCCTGACCCCACTGCCCACCGGCATCCGCGCCCAGCGGTTCGTCACCGCGCCCGGCGAGACGGTCCTCGGCTTCACCGACCCGGCGGAGGTCCAGCGCACGCTGCCCCTCTCCCACGGCGAGGAACAACTCGACGTCCCTCCCGTCGTGTGGCGCACGGGCCTGCGCTCGACCGAGCCGCACCTGCTGGCCGTGGGCCGGCCGGGCAGCGGCACCTCGACCCTGCTGCGGTCCATCGCACTCCAGGCACTCCAGCACGGTGACGTGCTCATCGTCGACGGCGGCGGCACCGGCGAGTACGCCTGTCTGACCGGACGCGACGGGGTGCTCGCGGTGGAGTCAGGGCCGACCGGGGCACTGGCCAGCCTGGAGTGGGCCGCGCACGAGACGGAACGGCGGATCGTCGCCGTCAACCGCGCGCGGCAGGCGGGACATCCGCCGCCGGACGACACCAGGCGGCCGCTGTGGATCCTGCTGGACCGGCCGAGCGCCTTCGCCCACCTGGCGGCCGACGGGCACAAGGATCCGCAGACGCTGCTCCAGGTGCCGCTGCGGCACGGCCGGGCGGCACAGGTGACCGTGGTCGTGGCCGAGCAGTTCGACGGTGCGGACGCCCTGAGCGAGGGGGTACGGCAGCACACACGCGCCCGTGTCGTGCTCGGGCCCGCGACGGCGGAGCAACTGGCCGACGTCCTGGGCGAGCCGCCGCACACGACTCCGCCCGCGCAGGTCCCGCCGGGGCGGGGGTACGCGCGCCTGGGCCACGGCCCGGTGCACCGACTGCAGGTGCCGGCGACGCCCGATCCCTACGACGACGCCACCAGCGACGCGGACCGGAAGGCGGTGACGGCGTTGCTGCCGCCGCGGACGACGCCGGCGGACGGCGAGACGGTGCCGGTGGACGGTGCGGCGGTACGGCTGGACTGCGAGGCGGCACCTGTGGAGAGGGAACCCGTGCCCCCGGAGGCAGTGGTCGCCGAGAGGTCGTGAGCGCCCCCGCGGCCGTCTACGCCACGAACGTGCGCGGTGACTCCGGCCCGTTGCCGGCGCCGGTCTCCACCAGGTGCGCCGCCGCGGCCAGCCGGGTCGCCGCCTCCTCCGCCACCGCTCCCCCGACCGTGAACGGGAGCCGCACGTACCCCTCGAAAGCGCCGTCGACCCCGAAGCGCGGGCCCGAGGGGACCCGTACCCCGACCCGCTCCCCGGCCACCGCGAGCCGCGAGCCCGACAGCCCACCGGCGCGCACCCACAGCGTCAGGCCGCCCTTGGGCACCTGGAACTCCCAGGCGGGCAGCTCACGGCGGATCGCGGCCACCAGGGCGTCGCGGTTCTCGCGCGCCTGGGCACGGCGAAGGTCCACCGCCTGTTCCCAGCCACCGGTGCTGAACAGCCAGTTGACGGCGAGTTGCTCCAGTACGGGGGTGCCCAGGTCGGCGTAGGCGCGCGCGGCGACCAGGCTGCGGATCACGTCCGGGGCCGCGCGCACCCAGCCGATGCGCATCCCGGCCCAGAAGGCCTTGCTGGCCGAGCCGACGGTGATCACCGTGGAGCCCGCCGGGTCGAAGCCGCACACCGGGCGCGGCATCTCGACGTCGTCCAGCCACAGAGCACTCATCGTCTCGTCGGCGACGAGCACCGTGCCGGCCGAACGGGCCGCGTCCACCAGCCGGCGCCGCTGGTCCTCGTCGGCGAGCGCGCCGGTGGGGTTGTGGAAGTCGGCGACGACGTACGCGAGCCGGGGTGCGGCGTCCCGCAGCACCTGGCGCCAGCGGTCCATGTCCCACCCGCTGAGCCCCTCGCCCATGGCGACCGGCACCAGCCGGGCACCCGCCTCCCGCATCAACTGCAGGATGTTCGCGTACGACGGCGACTCGACGGCGATGCGCTCACCGCGCCCCGCGAAGAGGTGACAGATCGCGTCGATCGCGCCCATCGCACCGGTCGTCACCATGATCTGCTCGGGCATGGTCGGGATCCCGCGCGAGGTGTACCGCTCGGCGATCATCGAGCGCAGCGCCGGGAGGCCCGCCGGATAGTCACCGTGCGTGTGGGCGTACGGCGGCAGTTCCTCCAGGGCGCCCTGCACGGCACGGGTGAGCCACGGCTCGGGGGCAGGCAGTGCCGCGCAGCCCAGGTCGATGATCGATCCCAGCGCCTCGGGCGGCAGCGGTTCCAGTCCCCTGGCCGGCAGGGGGTTGCCCGCCGGGACCGCCGTCCAGCTGCCCGCGCCACGACGGGACTCCAGGAACCCCTCGGCCCGCAGTGCCTCGTAGGCGGCGGCGACGGTGGTGCGGCTGACGGAGAGGGCGAGCGCCAGTTCGCGCTCGGCGGGCAGCCGGGCGGCCACCGGCACCCTGCCCTCGAGGACCAGCAACCGGACGCCGTCGGCGAGCGCACGGTAGGCGGGCGGGCGGCGGGCGCCGGGGCCGGCCGGGCGGTCCTGCTGGGAGTTCAGCAGCCGGGCGAGCTGCGCGGCACCCACTGCAGAAGTCCACTGGGCCATGTCGATCAGTCCACCTTCCCCGGATTGGCCATGGATGGCTTCTCGTTGCAAGCCACAGAGTGACACGCACCAGTCCACTACCACCAATCGGGGGGATCGCGTGTCCGCGAAGTCCGCGAAGTTCACGAAGCTTACGAAGTCCGCGAAATCGTCCGTGAGCCTGTCGGCCCGGTCGTCGACCGGGCCGCACACGAGCAGGCGCTTGATCCAGCTGTACGGGGGGCTCGCGCTGTACGGCGGGAGTTCCGCGCTGCTCGTGAAGGCCGGTCTCGGACTCGAGCCGTGGAACGTCCTGCACCAGGGCCTCGCGGAACTGACGGGGCTGAGCATGGGTGTCGTACTGACGATCGTGGGCGCGGCCGTGCTGCTCCTGTGGATCCCGCTGCGCCAGCGTCCCGGCCTCGGCACGGTCTCCAACGTCCTGGTGATCGGCGCCGCGATGGACGCGTCCCTCTCCGTACTGCCCGACGCCCACGCCCTGGCCGTGCGGATTCCGCTCCTATTGGCCGGCGTCGTGCTCAACGGCGTGGCGACCGGCCTCTACATCGCCGCGAACTTCGGTCCCGGCCCCCGGGACGGTCTGATGACCGGGCTGCACCGGCGCACGGGCCGCTCGATCCGGCTGATCCGTACGGCCGTGGAGATCACCGTGGTGGCGACCGGGTTCCTCCTGGGCGGCACCGTCGGCGTGGGCACCGTCCTCTACGCGCTGTCGATCGGCCCGCTGGCCCAGCTGTTCCTGCGGATGTTCGCCGTTCCGCCGGCATCCGGAGGCAGCACGGTGGTTGCCAGCGGGTCACCCGAAGGGGTGATACTGCGCAGGTGACGACGCTCATCCGCCACCCGTACCTGGACCATCCCGGCCCCATTCCCTTCGCCCACCGCGGCGGGGCCGCCGACGGCCTGGAGAACACCGTGGCGCAGTTCCGCCGCGCGGTCGACCTCGGCTACCGGTACATGGAGACCGATGTGCACGCCACGGCGGACGGGAAGCTGGTCGCCTTCCACGACGCCACCCTGGACCGGGTGACGGACGGCGCGGGCCGGATCGCCGACCTGCCCTGGGACGACGTCCGGCACGCGCGCGTGGCGGGCCGCGAGCCGGTGCCGCTCTTCGAGGAGCTGCTGGAGACGTTCCCTGACGCCCGCTGGAACGTCGACTGCAAGGCGGAGGCCGCCCTGCGGCCGCTGCTCGCGCTGGTCGAGCGCCGACAGGCCTGGGACCGCGTCTGCGTCGGCTCCTTCTCCGAGGCGCGGATACTGCGCGCCCAGCGGCTGGCCGGGCCACGCCTGGCCACGTCGTTCGGCACGCGCGGGGTGCTGAACCTGCGGCTGCGCTCGTGGGGGGTGCCCGCGGCGGTGCGCCGGTCCGCGGTCGCGGCCCAGGTGCCCGTGTCCCAGTCGGGTGTCCCAGTGGTCGACCACCGTTTCGTGCGCCTCGCCCACGCGCGCGGGCTGCAGGTGCACGTGTGGACGGTCAACGAGTCCGAGCGGATGCACCGGCTCCTCGACCTCGGCGTCGATGGCATCATGACCGATCACATCGACACGTTGCGCAAGGTCATGGAGGACCGGGGCGTCTGGGTCTGAGCGGCCCGGCACCTCCCGGGCCGGCCCCGAGCCCCGCGCACGGCACTTCGGCGGGGAAGCGAGGGCACGGGTGGGCACCGGCACCGTGCAGGCCCAGGGGTCCGACGAGGACGCCGGGCGGCGGCGCGAACAGCGCGGCTGGTACTTCTACGACTGGGCGTGCTCCGTCTACTCGACGAGCGTGCTGACCGTGTTCCTCGGCCCCTACCTGACATCGGTCGCCGAGTCGGCGGCGGACGCGGACGGCTTCGTCCATCCCTTGGGCGTGCCGGTCCGGGCCGGGTCCTTCTTCGCGTACTCGGTGTCGCTGTCGGTGATCCTGGCGGTCGTGTCGATGCCCCTGGTGGGCGGCGCGGCCGACCGCACGGGACGCAGGAAGCACCTGCTGGGTGCGGCCGCCTACGTGGGCGCGGCCGCCACGTCCGGCCTGTTCTTCCTGGACGGCGACCGGTATCTGCTGGGCGGCGTCCTGCTGATCGTCGCGAACGCGGCGCAGTCCGTGGCGATGATGCTCTACAACTCCTACCTGCCGCAGATCGCCCCGCCCGAGGAGCGCGACGCGGTCTCCTCCCGCGGCTGGGCCCTCGGTTACGCGGCGGGCTCCCTGGTACTGATCGGCGACCTGGTGCTGTACTCCGGGCACGACGCCTTCGGACTCTCCGAGACGGCGGCGGTCCGGATCTGCCTGGCGTCGGCCGGCCTGTGGTGGGGCGCCTTCACGCTGGTGCCGCTGCGGCGGCTGCGCGACCGCCGGACGGGACCGGCGCGGGAGAGCAGCGCGCCCGGCCCGCGACGGCTCGCGGCCACCGTCCGGGACATGCGTCGCCACCCGCTGACGCTCGCCTTCCTGCTGGCCTATCTCGTCTACAACGACGGCATCCAGACGGTGATCTCGCAGGCCTCGCTCTACGGCTCGCAGGAGCTGGGGCTCGGCCAGTCGACACTCATCGGGGCCGTGCTCCTGGTGCAGGTGCTGGCGGTCGCGGGAGCGCTGGGGATGGGACGGCTGGCCCGGAGGTACGGAGCGAAACGTACGATCCTCGGTTCGCTGGTCGCGTGGACGGTCACGCTGGGGGCCGGATACTTCCTGCCCGCCGGAGCGCCGGTCTGGTTCTTCGCACTCGCGGCCGGGATCGGACTGGTCCTCGGCGGCAGCCAGGCGCTCTCCCGGTCGCTTTTCTCACACCTGGTGCCGCCCGGCAAGGAGGCCGAGTACTTCTCGGCGTACGAGATGAGCGACCGCGGGATGAGCTGGCTCGGCCCGCTGCTGTTCGGGTTCACCTACCAGCTGACCGGCAGCTACCGTTCGGCGATCGTGTCGCTCGTGGCCTTCTTCGTCATCGGGTTCGCACTGCTCGCGAGGGTCCCGGTGCGGCGTGCGATCGGCGAGGCGGGCAACCCGGTTCCGGAGAAGATTTAGCACTCAACACGAAAGAGCGGTAGTGTACGCGTTTGGCCTGCCAGGCGTACCGTTACTGCGCGTCAAAGAAGCCGAAACGCTAGGTGACATCTGCTAGCAGATGTGACAAACCGGGCGCTGGTGGGTACAACAAGGGGCGGCTACGACGGCGACGCATGACCCGGAACGGACTCGGAACGGGAATCTTTACCGCCGACCGGACGTTGACCGGATGACGACGACAGCGACACCTGTCCTGTGGGCGACAAGCCCGGGAGGCACGATTCATGAGTGAGCGAGCTCTTCGCGGTACGCGCCTCGTGGTGACCAGCTACGAGACCGACCGCGGCATCGACCTGGCGCCGCGCCAGGCCGTGGAGTACGCATGCGAGAAGGGGCACCGCTTCGAGATGCCCTTCTCGGTGGAGGCGGAGATCCCGCCGGAGTGGGAGTGCAAGGTCTGCGGAGCCCCTGCACTCCTGGTGGACGGCGACGGTCCTGAGGAGAAGAAGGCCAAGCCCGCGCGTACGCACTGGGACATGCTGATGGAGCGACGCACCCGCGAGGAACTCGAAGAGGTCCTCGAGGAGCGTCTTGCGGTACTTCGCTCCGGGGCGATGAACATCGCCGTTCATCCCCGCGACAGCCGCAAGAGCGCATAGTCCCTGCGGGGACCGACCGGTTCAGCGCACACGAGTAACCGCGGGCGCCGTACATCATGTACGGCGCCCGCGGTTTCGTGTCCGGGCCGGAATGCGTGCTCAGCGGGTCAACGGCGGCCGCTGCTCCCGCGGGGCGTCCCCTGGCTCGTGCCTGATCACCTCGCCCTGCACGACCTTGCCGTCGGGCCGGTGCATCCGCGCCTGCCGGAACGCGTCGCCGAGCCCTCCGGGGGCGGCTTCGCGGAGCTTGCGGTCGAAGGTGCGCTCCGCAGAGCGGCTCAGGACCTTCTGGACCGGTGGTATCAGCAGCAGCAACCCCGCCGCGTCCGAGATGAGGCCGGGAACGATCAGCAGCAGGCCGCCGAGCATCGTCAGGCCGTTTCCCGAGCCCTTGGCGGGCGAGCCACCCCGTTGCAACGCCTCGTTGAGGTTCCGGAAGGCGCGGCGGCCCGCACGCCTGATGACCACGGAGCCGGCCACACAGCCCGCCACCAGCAGCAGGAACACCGCGAAACCGCTCGCCGCGCCCGCGACCACGGTCAGCAGCCAGATCTCCAGCACCAGCCACACGGCGATGCCGAGCGGCAGGAGGGTACGCAGCCGGGAGCGGCGGGGCCGTGCGGTGGGCTGCTGAGAGCCCGGAACGCCAGTCGTCATGCTCCCAGTGTGCCCGGACCCGGCTCAGTGCCGGATAAGGGGGAGGTCAACGAGTCCGTTCGCCCTTGCCCGTGATTTTGCCGAGCCTGTCTCCCACGCCCCACGCCGTGACCCGCCACAGCGCTTCCACGACGATGTCGCGGCTCATCTTGGAGTCGCCGAGCTCCCGCTCCACGAAGGTGATCGGCACCTCGACGACGTGGTAGCCGGCCTTGACCGCGCGCCGGGCCAGGTCGACCTGGAAGCAGTACCCCTGCGAGGCCACCTCGTCGAGCCCGAGGCCCTCGAGGGTCTCCCGCCGGAAAGCACGGAAGCCGCCGGTGACATCGCGGATCGGCACATCGAGCATGAGCCGCGAGTAGGTGGAACCGCCGCGCGAGAGGAACTCGCGGGACTTCGGCCAGTTCACCACCCGGCCGCCGGGCACCCAGCGGGAGCCGAGCACGAGGTCGGCGCTCTTGAGGGCGGTGAGCAGGCGGGGCAGCTCCTCCGGCTGGTGGGAGCCGTCGGCGTCCATCTCGATCAGCACGCCGTAGCCGTTGTCCAGGCCCCAGTGGAAGCCCGCGAGGTAGGCGGCGCCGAGGCCTTCCTTGCCCTTGCGGTGCATCACCCGCACGTGGTCGTCCTGGGCGGCCAGTTCGTCGGCGAGCTTGCCCGTGCCGTCGGGGCTGTTGTCGTCCGCCACCAGGACGTACGCCTCGGGGACTGCCTTGCGCACCCGGCCGACGATGGACTTGATGTTCTCGGCCTCGTTGTAGGTCGGGATGATCACCAAGGCCGTGCCGAGCGGACCGAACTTCCTCCCCCGGTCCTGTGCCGCGAGGGTCCCGTCGCCGTCGTTCACTGCTGCCCCTTCACATGTCGTACGCAGGGTCCACCATAGTGGCCGCGGCCTGCATCGACGCGAAGACTGCTGCCTACTGGGGTGTCGATTCCCCAAGAACGGGGTAAGAATCAGCTTTTCGTTCCGCGTCCCGCTGCGGATGGGGGCCCGGCGCCCTTCGGGCCGACCTGGGACCCGCTGGCTGCGGACCGACCGAAAGCCGTTGTCTACTGAGCGTCCGGGCCCCACCCGGGTCACACCCTCCCGACCGGTCGGAAGCGTTCCCGCGTCGGCGCGGCTGCTGAGCCTGGCTCCCAGCGACGGTGCCCCGGTGCGGCACACCGTCCCTGACCCAGCGGCGCTGCGACGCGTGCGCGAAATGCTCCCCGGTCGGGCGTCCGGTGGTGGACCCGGCCGAACCTACCGGCCTTCCGCTGTCGGCTGTCAACAGTCGCCCGACCTGCGCAGACTCTCTCAAGCGCCTGGTCAACGCAGACGACACGCAGGTCGCGCGACGCGATCGGAGGGCCGATCGCCGACCGCGCCACCCCGGGAGATCACTCGCCCGGCCGTACGAACACCGTCCGCCCGCCCACCACGGTCCGCAGACAGACCGGCAGGTCGTTGCCGGGGGTCAGGTCGGGCAGGCCCGGGGTGCCGGAGCGGGGGTCGGTCGACCAGCGCGCCACTCGGTCGTCGGGGGCCTGGACTACGAGCGCGTCGGTACGCCAGACGGCGTAGTCGGCGGGCGCGCCGGGCACCAGAACGCCCGCGTCGTCCCGGCCGACGGCCCGCCAGCCGCCACGGGTGTGCGCGGTGAACGCGGCCCGGACGGAGATCCGGTGCTCGGGTGTGCGGTGGAAGGCGGCCGCCCGGACCGTGCCCCACGGGGCGAGGGGCGTGACCGGGCTGTCGGAGCCGAAGGCGAGCGGCACGCCGGCGCGCAGCAGGGCGGCGAACGGGTTCAGGGTCCTGGCCCGCTCCACGCCGAGGCGCCGTGCGTACATGCCGTCCCCGCCGCCCCACAGCGCGTCGAAGGCGGGCTGCACGGAGGCGGTCATGCCGAGCTCGGCGAGGGCCGCGATCGCCTCGGGGGTGAGCATCTCCGCGTGCTCGACCCGGTGCCGGGCGGCGCGGACACGGGCGAGGCCCAGCTTCTCGGCGGCGGCCCGGACGCCCTCGACCACGGCGGTGACTGCGGCGTCGCCGATGGCGTGGAAGCCCGCCTGGAGGCCCGTCTCGGTGCAGGCGACGACATGCTCGGTGACGGCGGCCGCGTCCAGGTAGGCGGTGCCGGTGTGGCCCGCGTCGGCGTACGGCTGGTGCAGGCAGGCGGTGTGCGAGCCGAGGGCGCCGTCGACGAACAGGTCGCCCGCGGCGCCGGCCGCGCCCAGCTCCCGTGCCCTGTCGATGCCCTCGGCACCTCGCTCGGCCCAGTAGCCGGTCACCCGGGGCCCCGCTTGTCCGGCGGCGAGCCGCAGCAGGTCGGTGAAGTCGTCCTCGGAGGAGATCCGCGGTCCGCCGCACTCGTGCACGGACCCGATGCCGAGAGAGGCCGCGTGCGCGAGGGCGGCCCGCTGGGCCTCGGCGCGCTGGACGGGGGTGACGGCCGCGAACGCGGCGGCGCGTACGGCGTGGTGGTCGTCGCCGGTGAGCGGGGCGTCGGCCCGGGAGACCTCGCCGGGCACCATGTCGAGCAGTGCGCTGGTGACGGCCGCCGAGTGGACGTCGATACGCGACAGGTACAGCGGGCGGCCGCCGGTGGCCGCGTCGAGTTCCGCTCGGGTCGGCGGGCGTCCGCCGGGCCAGCGGGCGGCGTCCCAGCCGTGGCCGAGCAGCACCCGGTCGTCCGGGCGGGCGGCGGCGAAGTCCCGCACCCGGGCCAGGGCCGCCTCCAGGGAGGGCGCGTCGGACAGGTCCAGCCCGGTCAGCGCCAGGCCGGTGGCCGTGGTGTGCACATGGGCGTCGGTGAACGCCGGGGTGACCAGGGCGCCGTCCAGGTCGATGACCTCGTCCACACCGTCCGCGAAGGCGTCGGCGGCACCCTCGGAGCCGACCCAGGCGATCTGGCCGCGCTCCACGACCATCGCGGTGGCGAAGGGGTCGGCGGGGCTGTGCACCTCTCCACGGCGCAGGAGGACGGTCTCGGGGCCGGCGGCGGATCGTTCACTCATGACCGACAGTCTCTCGCGCGCGAGCGGATCCGCGGCACGCGGGGCGGCCGGTTCAGATCTTCGGCGGCCGGGCCTCGTACGGCGTCGACAGCACCACCGTCGTACGGGTGGACACACCGGCCAGGGTCCGCAGCCGGGCCAGCAGTTCCTCCAGCTCGTGCGGGGTGGCCACACGCACCTTGAGAATGTAGTTCTCGTCGCCCGCGACGCTGTGGCAGGCCTCGATCTCGGGGACGCCGGCGAGCCGGTCCGCGATGTCGTCGGGGGCGCTGGGGTCGAACGGTTTCACCGAGATGAAGGCGGTCATGGGCAGCCCCACGGCCTCGGGGTCGACGACCGCGGCGTACCCGCGGATGACGCCACGCTGTTCCAGCCGGCGCACCCGCTGGTGCACGGCCGACGTGGACAGACCCGTGGCCTTGCCCAGGTCTGTGTAGCTCATCCGCCCGTCCTTGACGAGCAGCTGCACGATTTGACGGTCCAGCTCCTCCATGGGGCCAAAACCTACAGTGCGCTTGATCTCCTCGGATACCCGAGCAAGCCAGGTCATAGCCGGTTCGTGATCTCCCCGAGAGCCTGCTGTGAGCCATCCGGGGGACAAACGCGCCGCACCGGGCACCTGCGGACGGCATGTGACGAACGCCACAGTCGCCGAACGGGCTCCGTGATGTTCTCGTGATTACCGCCGAGAGCGGACGGGAAGTGCTTGCTGTGGTCGAGGCCGCAGTGCCTTCACGGCCCAGCCCGAGGGGGAGAACCCATGCAGAGTCTTAAGCGCCCTGGTCGTAGCATGCCCAAGCGGCGGCAGTCGGTCGTCGAGCCCGAGCCGGAGGGCGTCGAACCCGACGCCTTCGACGACACGGACGCCGAGGAACCCGACGCCTACGACACCTTCGAGATGTACCGGGTGAT